>NZ_JALNTV010000029.1:0-688 GCF_023161645.1 Vibrio sp. 1CM7H | reverse complement strand
CCAGTTACTACTGTACCACGACCTTGGATTGAGAATACGTCTTCGATAGGCATTAGGAATGGCTGATCTACCGCACGCTCTGGCTCAGGGATGTAAGTATCTAGAGCTTCAGCTAGTTCAACGATTTTCGCTTCCCACTGCTCTTCGCCGTTTAGTGCGCCTAGTGCAGAACCTTGGATAACTGGTAGGTCATCACCTGGGAAATCGTATTCAGATAGAAGTTCACGAACTTCCATTTCTACTAGTTCTAGTAGCTCTTCATCGTCAACCATGTCACATTTGTTCATGAATACGATGATGTATGGGATACCAACCTGACGGCCTAGTAGGATGTGCTCACGAGTTTGTGGCATTGGGCCATCTGTCGCAGCAACAACTAGGATACCACCGTCCATCTGTGCAGCACCAGTGATCATGTTTTTAACGTAGTCCGCGTGTCCTGGACAGTCAACGTGTGCGTAGTGACGAGTTGGAGTGTCGTACTCAACGTGAGAAGTTGCGATTGTGATACCGCGCTCACGCTCTTCTGGAGCGTTATCGATAGATGCGAAGTCTTTAGCTACACCGCCGTAAACTTTAGCAAGAGTAGTACAGATAGCTGCAGTTAGAGTTGTTTTACCGTGGTCAACGTGGCCGATAGTACCAACGTTAACGTGCGGTTTCGTACGTTCAAATTTTTCTTTAGACA
>NZ_JALNTV010000028.1:0-708 GCF_023161645.1 Vibrio sp. 1CM7H | reverse complement strand
AGCATCGGTATTGCGTTGCTCACACCTTAACAGGGCGTTATGGCGCAGGGCGAAAATGGACAAGATCGTAGAACTAATAAAGCAAGATCCGATCAGAGTGGAGGCATTGAAAGTTGTATCTCAACTGGCTTTGCCGCAATGCTATATTGCGGCATGTTTTGTTCGTAACTTGGTTTGGGATTCATTACATAACTTTGATGTGCATACTCCCCTGAATGATGTGGACGTTATCTATTTTGACCCTGACGAGTCTAACCCAGATTCCTATTTGCTTTATGAAGCGCAGCTAAAAAGTTGCATGCCTCAGCTTAACTGGCAAGTGCGTAATCAGGCGCAAATGCATATACGTAATGGAGATTCTCCGTATACAAGTTCTTTGGACGCAATGAGTTACTATCCAGAAAAAGAAACAGCTATTGCTATTCGTCAAACCGCTCAAGATAAGTATGAATGTATTGCTGCTTTTGGGTTTAAATCATTGTTCAATTTCTACGTCACACATAACTCTAAAAGGTCGCGAGAATCCTTTGAAAATCGTGTAAATTCCAAAGGGTGGCTACAACGGTGGTCATCATTAGAAATTGCGCCATAACAAACAGTTCAAGAGGGATTCAGCACGCGTGGCATTTTTGGTATGCGTTGGTTTCGGTGTTGAAGTGCTATGCAGTAACATCGGTATTGCGTGCTTCACCCCTTAACTGGGCGTTA
>NZ_JALNTV010000027.1:0-809 GCF_023161645.1 Vibrio sp. 1CM7H | reverse complement strand
GTTCAGCTTCATAAGCCCCAATCTGACCACTTTTGACAACTGATATTTTCAAGGTTGACTCCATTCACATAACGCCCTGTTAAGGGGTGAGCAACGCAATACCGAAGCCACCGCACAGCACCTTAACCACTAAAATCAATGCATAGTAAAAATGCCACGCGTTGCGAATCCCTCTTGAACAGTTTGTTATAGCAACTATTCAACTTTATGTATACGAAGAACTATTTTCCCCATATAATCCGCGCGCAAATTTGGAGTGCATAGATTAATGACCAAACTCCCTTGTGCTAAATTGCATGGAATAAAAGGGGTGCGGCACTTTTTAAATTAAAACGAAATGAAGAAGTTTGTATTTGCCTTAACTTTGCTAGGTACAATCAACGTAGCTTTTGCTTCTCAAGAATATGGTTGTGTCCAGTATCAAAAAGCTGATTACTCATGGGGAGACCCGTACAAAGTTCCTGTCACAATAGTTGCAGGCTCACAATTAAATGAGGCAACAAATAGCTACAAGTACCAATCGTACTCAAATTACGCGCTTGCAGAATGGCCGAACGGTGGGTATAGCGCTTTGGAAATGCCTTCATACTATGATGATCTACCTTACTCATACACAAATACGAAAGATCAAAACGGCAGAAAGTATCGAATAAAAGAAGCACCATCATACGGCGCTTGTTCATCTTACTAATTCCGTACTGGCCACTATTACAGGTGGCCTTTTAGTTGCTATAACGCCGCATTAAGGGGTGAACAACGCATTCCACCCAAACTAAACCATTGTGCTGTAAACACTTAAGCTAATTCAA
>NZ_JALNTV010000026.1:0-1101 GCF_023161645.1 Vibrio sp. 1CM7H | reverse complement strand
GTTAATACGTCCTTCATCGCCTCTGACTGCCAAGGCATCCACCGTGTACGCTTAGTCACTTAACCATACAACCCGAAGGAGTTTCGAATTGAAGTTAAACAACCAAAGTTGTCTCTCATTATTTGAATGAGCGAGAGACATATCGATTTTGCCGGACTCAAATTCCAAGAACACTTGAATGTGTTTTTAGTTGTATTCAAATACATGAATACTTTGAGAACTTTACAAACAACAATAAATTGTTGTTTTGTCAGCTTTCCAAATTGTTAAAGAGCTAGATTTTCTGATGAAAACCATTTTTAAAGATTCTTTTTCAAGAACACTTAAAGATGGTGGAGCTATGCGGGATCGAACCGCAGACCTCCTGCGTGCAAGGCAGGCGCTCTCCCAGCTGAGCTATAGCCCCATCAAGGTGTGTCGATACTGTATACCAATTCCTTGGGAAGGAAATTGGTGGGTCTGAGTGGACTCGAACCACCGACCTCTCGCTTATCAGGCGAACGCTCTAACCACCTGAGCTACAGACCCAGTATCGTCTCTTTACTTTATAAACCGTATCAATCTGTGTGAACACTCATCGCAATAATCATCGTATAAGGAGGTGATCCAGCGCCAGGTTCCCCTAGCGCTACCTTGTTACGACTTCACCCCAGTCATGAACCACAAAGTGGTAAGCGTCCCCCCGAAGGTTAAACTACCTACTTCTTTTGCAGCCCACTCCCATGGTGTGACGGGCGGTGTGTACAAGGCCCGGGAACGTATTCACCGTGGCATTCTGATCCACGATTACTAGCGATTCCGACTTCATGGAGTCGAGTTGCAGACTCCAATCCGGACTACGACGCACTTTTTGGGATTCGCTCACTCTCGCAAGTTGGCCGCCCTCTGTATGCGCCATTGTAGCACGTGTGTAGCCCTACTCGTAAGGGCCATGATGACTTGACGTCGTCCCCACCTTCCTCCGGTTTATCACCGGCAGTCTCCCTGGAGTTCCCGACATTACTCGCTGGCAAACAAGGATAAGGGTTGCGCTCGTTGCGGGACTTAACCCAACATTTCACAACACGAGCTGACGACAGCCATGCAGCACCTGTCTCAGAG
>NZ_JALNTV010000025.1:0-1825 GCF_023161645.1 Vibrio sp. 1CM7H | reverse complement strand
AAAAGGTGTAGCGGAGTTATACGGTAGCTCTGTATCCAAAGAGCTCAACTGGAGCATGCTACTAAATGAGCAACAATGTAGCTATTTACAACGTAAATGCGTTAAAAGCAGAAAAAGCCAACCAGAACAAACAATTGGAACATGCTCTGTAACTTATGGAAAAGCTCAAGATAATGTAATCATTTGCCCCCATCGCTTATTAGAGAGAAAGCAAATATTTACTGATTGCATTCACTTGTTGAACACTCACGAGCCAGGAAATGAGTTACACATTATCCCTGAAGTAGGAATTCCAGGAGGTAACGTCGATTACTTCTTGGTATCGGTCCGCCATGGAAAAGTTAAAGACTTCGTAGGTATCGAACTTCAGACTTTAGATACAACAGGAACAGTTTGGCCATTCAGACAGCGTTTCGCAAACTCTATGGGCATACCAGTAGACTTGGCAGATATTGAGTCTTCAAGACCATTTGGCATGAATTGGAAAATGACTGCTAAAACTATATTAGTCCAAATGCACCATAAGCTAGAAACATTTGAACATCTGAATAAGCATCTTGTTTTGGTGGTTCAAAATCATCTATTGGATTATATGAAAAGAGAGTTTTCATTCGGACATATATCTGACAATGCCTTAAATGGTGACTCGTTGCATTTTCACTCTTATAAAAACGTAATGTCCGGAAATGATTACCGAATTGAACTATACGAGCGAAAAAGTACGGATGTGGAAGGTATAAGTAAATGCTTAGGTTTAGAAAGCGAAGCAAAGATAGAACTTGAGGATATAATAGTTAAACTCGAATCAAAACTAAGTGCGACAACATTGTTTACTATCTAAAAAACAATATCTATCTGGCACCCCATCCCTCCAACTAAAATCCTAGATCGCTGGGTCGGTCACACCAGACTGGCCCTGTAATCTCTCTCTAAGGCTTATCCTGCCTAACTTCCTGCACGATGTAGTTCCAGTAACTTTGGCGACGGCGTCGTCGGTCCGGTCTCTATCCGGTCTTTAGCTGCGATTTTAGGATTATTTGAGTTGTGCATTTCTCCCGACGGCGGCGGCAGTAGATGTATTTCCCCTGTTGTCCTGACAGTTGCGACGGTCACGACAGCGCCGACGGTTCTGACAGCCGTGACAATCCCGACAGTAACCAGCTAGATTCACATCCTATTCGACTAACCCAACTCGTAGCCCTAACTCATAGCAGATTCGCGCTGTAATCCGGTGTGCCGTTGGTTTTTCCGGTTCCAGTATGAATACCAGTCCTGTGATTAGCTGCTGTTTCTGGTGCTGTGGTTGAGTTCTGCTGATTACTGACCTAAATCACTTACGAGATAATAGACCGATTACCACTGAGGGTAATCGGTCATCATTGAATGCTGTTTTTTCCTGACTGGCTAGTTCTGAGAGTTTTAGGAACATGGGTGTCCTTCCCGTCACTGAACTAGCTATCCATCCCATACCTATATTAATAACTTCAGCTAATGGACAGGATGTTGGTTATATTTTTGTTGGTTCAGGTGCGGAGTTTTTCTGGGGTTCCGGTCTAGTGTTAAGTGGTATGTATCTGCTGTGATTCGTGCTGTACAGATGAGAGAAGGTTCCGATGGTGGATATCACTCTGATAGGGGAAGTGTGATTCTGTGGTGACATCGTGGAGTCTTTCGGCTGACCTAATGGACCAGAGCTTACCGGAAGTAATTGCGGACAGGATATAGACCGGACCAGAACGAAAAAAGGCTTACGGATTTCTCCATAAGCCTTAAGGAATAATGGTGGCCCCTATGTGACTTGAACACATGACCAATCGATTATGAG
>NZ_JALNTV010000024.1:0-2337 GCF_023161645.1 Vibrio sp. 1CM7H | reverse complement strand
TGCCCGGAGGCGGAATCGAACCACCGACACGAGGATTTTCAATCCTCTGCTCTACCGACTGAGCTATCCGGGCGACGAGGTGTATTAAACGGTTTTTCGGCTCTTAGGTCAACCATAAAATTAAAATAAAATATCGTTTGATGAAAATGTGCTCGGAGTGGGCTGTTTTTATGCATTTTTGATACAAATCCACCATCAACTAAGCTTTCTTTAATGGAATGATAGGAGTTTGAAAGTAGAGTAAATGGATAAAAACAAAAAAAGCACGCTTGAAAACGTGCTTTATACTAAACAATTGACTTTAACCTAGTGCTTTACAGAGAACTTGTTTACCCAACCTTCTAGCTCATCTGCCAGCGAAGCTAAACTTTGAGTGCTTGATTGGCTCTCCGTTACCACAGAGTTGAGCTGGCTTCCGCTTTCCTCGATAAGATTGACGCGCAGCGCAATATCATCGCTAACCTGAGTTTGTTCGGCTGCTGCGGTCGCGATCTGCTGACTCATTGCGGTGATAGATTCTAAAGCCGTTACAATTTGCTGCAGAGCTTCAGAGGCATTCTTAGACTCTGTTACTGTGCCCTCACTGGTTTCTGCACACACTTCCATTGTGTGAATAGCGTTACGGGAACCTTCTTGCAGGTTGGAGAGCATATGCTGAATCTCTTTAGTGCTATCTTGTGTTCGGCCTGCCAGGTTGCGCACCTCGTCGGCAACAACGGCAAAGCCTCGACCTTGCTCTCCGGCACGTGCTGCTTCAATGGCAGCATTGAGTGCGAGTAAGTTTGTTTGCTCTGCAATATCGCCAATTACATCGAGCACTTTTACAATATTATTTACATCCTGATCTAGATCGGCGACCGCTTTACTTGCAGTATTTAATTGAGAAGCCAAACCTTGAATGTTTTCAACAGTACTGTGAATCAACTTCTGAGTATGCTGACTTTGTTTATCGGCTTCGTCTGTGTTGTTTGCTGTATCACTTGCCGAGTTGGCAACATGGTTGGCTGAAGATGCCATTTCAGTCATCGCAGTGGCAATCATTGCTGTTGACTGCTGCTGGGATACGGTGAGATCGGCAATCGTATTTGAGCGAGATTCTACGGCAGATAACTCAGCGCGCAGTGCGTGCATGGATTTCTCAAGGTTTGTCACCATGGTGGCTAGTGATTGACTCATATCTTGCACCGCACGATAGATACTTCCTCTCGGCGCCACTGTATCAAAACTGGTCTGAATGTCGCCTTGTGCGACAGCTTGAACGGCTTTGCGCACATCGTTTGGCTCTCCACCAAGTAGATTGAGCATCTTGCGAATCGAGATTATCAGGCCACCGAGAATACTCCCCGCGATAACTAAACACAGTACAAGCTGCCATTGAGCGGTAGCCCAGAAGCGAGCATTCACCTCATTAAAGCCGATCCCTGTACCTACAACCCAGCCCCAATGTGGTGTTTTCTCGGCAATAGAGTGTTTTTCTTCAATGCTTCCGTCGGCCTGCTTTTGACTCCAAGTATATTCGACGATTTGACCTGTTTTGCGCCCCAAAACATCTAAGATAAGTTGGCCGACGCTGTTGCCATCTCCATCACGAAAGTCGTGAAAGCTTGTTCCATGTAATTGAGGGTCAAGCGGAGCTGCAACAAAAATCATGTTCTCATCTGCGACATAAACGTATTCGTTGTCTTTGTAGATATTATTACGGAGTAGGCGAGTGGCTAATGATTTCGCTTCGTCCTCTGGCATTTTGCCTTCGATAGCCATTTTTTCTACTTCGGTAAGAATGCTGTACGCACTTTTGAATAGCTCAGTAACCCGAGCTTTGTTATCAAGGTTACTTGCGACGCGAAGTGTCCATAAGCCCGTTGCGGTCAGTGCTAGGAGTGCTAGCAATATGATCGCAGATAATAAATAGGCTTGAGTTTTTAGTTTCATATTTGGCTCACAAATAAAGTGTCATCACTATGCAAGGCATAGTTAAAAGAAGAAATGTAATAACTCGGGCATCTTAGTGAAGATGAATATGAGCGCATACTAGTGCGTATTGAAATTATGATGAGGATTAAATTTTTAGCGTAAAATAAGTGTTTTTTTAGAGACTGGGCTTAATATTTTGCGATGCTAGAAACAGAGAAACAGAGAAACAGAGAAACAGAGAAACAGAGAAACAGAGAAACAGAGAAACAGAGAAACAGAGAAACTGGGGGAATGAAATGAACGTAGGGCAGATGCCAAAAAGCCGCATCAAAAGATGCGGCTTTTTAAAAATGGCTCCTCCTACTGGACTCGAACCAGTGACCTGCGGATTAACAGTCCGTCGCTCTACCAACTGAGCTAAGG
>NZ_JALNTV010000023.1:0-2434 GCF_023161645.1 Vibrio sp. 1CM7H | reverse complement strand
AGTTGGTTAGAATACCGGCCTGTCACGCCGGGGGTCGCGGGTTCGAGTCCCGTCCACTCCGCCACTTATATTAAGCCCCAGTCTTTCGACTGGGGCTTTTTCGTTAATACGAGTATACTTTTTCCTTTAATCGAATGAGTCCCGCGGAAAAGGCCTGTCAGTAGCCCAGAACCGCTGCCACTTATATTAAGCTTCACTTGAAAGACTAAGATTTTTGGTATCTGTAGTGCCAGCTTTACCCGCAACCGAATTGCACAATTCTAGTTGAATGTAATCTTGCCCATACCTCTACAGATTCGAACCTTATAGTAAATGCTGGAGACTGATGAATCCGCATAAGCTAGCTCGTCGTCTGCACTCTGTCACTGCGTATTTCGTTAACGCTTTTCTCTAGCAAGGGGTTTCTACTGCTACTTCGCAAATATTCATCGTTCTAGTGTTCTGGATAGTCCCTAGGAGAATGGATTGCTTGAGTTTGTTACCGCTAGTCTGATTTAGTCATTGGAAGAGAATGAGCGTCTAGACTGTTAAGAGAGTAAAGTCATTCGAACATTCATGTCTTTTAGAAAACTTTGTTTTCTTTGCTGATCTTGCTAGTAACGATTAACCTAAGAGGAGTTCTCGTAGGAGTAAGTTTGATGATGCAACAAATAAAAAATGAAACCTTGAAATCCGTACTTAAGCAATGGTCTTCCGAAGAGGGAATTGTGGTCATCAACCCTGCAACTGAGCAAGAGTTAGTTCGATTAAAGCCCAGTGCTCTTGAGGAATTAGATGACATTATTGGTAAGTGTAAAACCGAGCAAATTCGCTGGGCAAAGTTAAGTGCCAAAGAGCGCTCTCGTCGCTTGAAAAAGTGGTATCAATTACTCTTTGATAATGCAGAAGACATTGCCACAATTATTACCTTAGAGCAGGGGAAACCATTAACCGAGAGTAAAGGGGAGGTGATGTATGGCGCCTCTTTTGTCGAGTGGTTCTCAGAAGAAGCCAAACGCGCTTATGGCGAAGTTATACCTGCCCCCACGACAGATCGACGTCTGTCTGCTATTCGCCAGCCTGTAGGGGTATGCGCTGCAATTACGCCGTGGAACTTCCCTATTGCGATGATTACAAGAAAAGCAGCACCAGCCCTGGCGGCAGGCTGTGGCATGTTGATCAAGCCCTCTGAGCTTACTCCTCTTACTGCAATTGCTGTTGTTGAATTAGCTTATCAGGCAGGAATCCCAAAAGAACTACTTCCTGTGGTGGTATCAGAGCAGGCAGCTGAGTTTGGCCAAGTACTAAGTACTGATCCTAGGATTAAGAAAGTTTCTTTTACGGGCTCTACGCGAGTCGGGAAGATTTTGATGAAACAAGCCAGTGACTCTGTCAAAGCGGTTTCGATGGAGTTAGGTGGTAATGCACCTTTTATTGTTTTTGACGATGCAGATTTAGATGCGGCGGCGGAAGGGCTTGTCGCTTCGAAGTTCCGTAATGCAGGGCAAACATGTGTTTGTACCAATCGGCTGTATGTTCATGAAGGTGTAAAACAAGTTTTTATTGAAAAAGTATTGTCGAAGTTAAGCAAATTACAGCTTGGTAATGGTTTAGATAACGGTGTCACATTAGGCCCTGTTATTACGATGGCTTCTAAACATCGTCTAGAGGCGGTGATCGATCAAGCTGTACAAGAAGGGGCTTCTATTGCCAACTCTCCGCAGAGACGCTCTGGGCGCTTTATGGAGCCCGTTCTTTTGGATAGCGTCAAGCAGCATATGTCGATTGTTCAGCAAGAGCTATTCGGGCCTGTGTTACCTATTATTACCTTTGAGAATGATGAACAAGTTCTCGGAATGGCGAATGACACAGAGTATGGTTTGGCTTGTTACTTCTACACGAATAACTTCAAGCGTATTGTTGCTTTCAGCGAAGGTCTGGAATACGGCATGGTTGGTGTCAATGAGGGGATTATTTCTACTGAGGTGGCCCCGTTTGGTGGAGTCAAAGAGTCAGGAGTTGGCCGAGAAGGTGCGAAACAAGGGCTCGATGAATATTTGGAGACAAAGTATATTTGTCTCGGTGGTTTAAGCTGAGTTGGTTGATTTAAGCAAAAAGCTGGGTTTTACCTGGCTTTTTTGATCTGGGAGATGTGTGCCACCCACTATGATTATTATTTATTGGTGAACATTGCTTATGGTGGGACTATCGATAGAAAGCAGAGTTGTTGGTGAGCAGGTATTCCAATCTAAGTTAAGCGATGCCTTCAAGGTAATGATCTAAACTCTGATTTTCTTTCCTGAGTGACATGAGTAGAAAAGAGTTTGACTTTAAACCAATGCAAAAAAGCTGTATCAAGAGATACGGCTTTTTCTAATATGGCTCCTCCTACTGGACTCGAACCAGTGACCTGCGGATTAACAGTCCGTCGCTCTACCAACTGAGCTAAGGAGGA
>NZ_JALNTV010000022.1:0-3020 GCF_023161645.1 Vibrio sp. 1CM7H | reverse complement strand
TCAGGTGGGTCCAAAACGCTATGGTCGCCAAGCAAATTCTTTAATTCGGAAAGCTGTTTTCGTTCTTACACATTCAATGTTCTTTCATTGAGTCCATCAAAACCCCTTGGGTGTTGTATGGTTAAGCCTCACGGGCAATTAGTACAGGTTAGCTCAACGCCTCACAACGCTTACACACCCTGCCTATCAACGTCGTAGTCTACGACAACCCTTTAGGATACTTAAAGTATCAGGGAGAACTCATCTCAAGGCTCGCTTCCCGCTTAGATGCTTTCAGCGGTTATCGATCCCGAACTTAGCTACCGGGCAATGCGTCTGGCGACACAACCCGAACACCAGAGGTTCGTCCACTCCGGTCCTCTCGTACTAGGAGCAGCCCCTTTCAATTCTCCAACGCCCACGGCAGATAGGGACCGAACTGTCTCACGACGTTCTAAACCCAGCTCGCGTACCACTTTAAATGGCGAACAGCCATACCCTTGGGACCGACTTCAGCCCCAGGATGTGATGAGCCGACATCGAGGTGCCAAACACCGCCGTCGATATGAACTCTTGGGCGGTATCAGCCTGTTATCCCCGGAGTACCTTTTATCCGTTGAGCGATGGCCCTTCCATTCAGAACCACCGGATCACTATGACCTGCTTTCGCACCTGCTCGAATTGTCATTCTCGCAGTCAAGCGGGCTTATGCCATTGCACTAACCTCACGATGTCCAACCGTGATTAGCCCACCTTCGTGCTCCTCCGTTACGCTTTGGGAGGAGACCGCCCCAGTCAAACTACCCACCAGGCACTGTCCGCAACCCCGATAAGGGGTCGACGTTAGAACATCAACACTACAAGGGTGGTATTTCAAGGACGGCTCCACGCAATCTAGCGACTGCGCTTCAAAGCCTCCCACCTATCCTACACATGTAGGGTCAATGTTCAGTGCCAAGCTGTAGTAAAGGTTCACGGGGTCTTTCCGTCTAGCCGCGGGTACACTGCATCTTCACAGCGATTTCAATTTCACTGAGTCTCGGGTGGAGACAGCGTGGCCATCATTACGCCATTCGTGCAGGTCGGAACTTACCCGACAAGGAATTTCGCTACCTTAGGACCGTTATAGTTACGGCCGCCGTTTACCGGGGCTTCGATCAAGAGCTTCGACCGAAGTCTAACCCCATCAATTAACCTTCCGGCACCGGGCAGGCGTCACACCGTATACGTCATCTTGCGATTTTGCACAGTGCTGTGTTTTTAATAAACAGTTGCAGCCACCTGGTATCTGCGACTCTCAATAGCTCCATCCGCGAGGGACTTCACCGTCGAGAGCGTACCTTCTCCCGAAGTTACGGTACCATTTTGCCTAGTTCCTTCACCCGAGTTCTCTCAAGCGCCTTGGTATTCTCTACCCGACCACCTGTGTCGGTTTGGGGTACGATTCCTTACAATCTGAAGCTTAGAGGCTTTTCCTGGAAGCATGGCATCAATGACTTCACATCCGTAGATGCTCGACGTCGTGTCTCAGCCTTAAGAAGAGCCGGATTTACCTAACTCTTCAGCCTACGCACTTGAACCTGGACAACCGTCGCCAGGCCCACCTAGCCTTCTCCGTCCCCCCATCGCAATTGTAAGAAGTACGGGAATATTAACCCGTTTCCCATCGACTACGCCTTTCGGCCTCGCCTTAGGGGTCGACTTACCCTGCCCCGATTAACGTTGGACAGGAACCCTTGGTCTTCCGGCGAGGAGGTTTTTCACCCCCTTTATCGTTACTCATGTCAGCATTCGCACTTCTGATACGTCCAGCATGCGTTACCACACACCTTCAACCGCTTACAGAACGCTCCCCTACCCAATATACAAAAGTATATTGCCGCAGCTTCGGTTTACTACTTAGCCCCGTTACATCTTCCGCGCAGGCCGACTCGACCAGTGAGCTATTACGCTTTCTTTAAATGATGGCTGCTTCTAAGCCAACATCCTGGCTGTCTGAGCCTTCCCACATCGTTTCCCACTTAGTAGTAATTTGGGACCTTAGCTGGCGGTCTGGGTTGTTTCCCTCTCCACGACGGACGTTAGCACCCGCCGTGTGTCTCCCGGATAGTACTTACTGGTATTCGGAGTTTGCAAAGGGTTGGTAAGTCGGGATGACCCCCTAGCCTTAACAGTGCTCTACCCCCAGTAGTATTCGTCCGAGGCGCTACCTAAATAGCTTTCGGGGAGAACCAGCTATCTCCAGGTTTGATTGGCCTTTCACCCCTAGCCACAAGTCATCCGCTAATTTTTCAACATTAGTCGGTTCGGTCCTCCAGTTGATGTTACTCAACCTTCAACCTGCCCATGGCTAGATCACCTGGTTTCGGGTCTATATCCAGAGACTGAACGCCCAGTTAAGACTCGGTTTCCCTACGGCTCCCCTAGATGGTTAACCTTGCCACTGAATATAAGTCGCTGACCCATTATACAAAAGGTACGCAGTCACAGGACAAAGCCTGCTCCTACTGCTTGTACGTACACGGTTTCAGGTTCTATTTCACTCCCCTCACAGGGGTTCTTTTCGCCTTTCCCTCACGGTACTGGTTCACTATCGGTCAGTCAGTAGTATTTAGCCTTGGAGGATGGTCCCCCCATATTCAGACAGGATATCACGTGTCCCGCCCTACTCGATTTCACTGAATATGCGTCGTCAGTTACGGGGCTATCACCCTGTATCGCCAAGCTTTCCAGCTTGTTCACCTGACGCCTATAAAGCTTAAGGGCTAGTCCAATTTCGCTCGCCGCTACTTTCGGAATCTCGGTTGATTTCTTTTCCTCGGGGTACTTAGATGTTTCAGTTCCCCCGGTTCGCCTCGTTATGCTATGTATTCACATAACGATACTTACTTATGTAAGTGGGTTTCCCCATTCGGAAATCCCAGACTCAAGTGGTTTTTACTACCTAATCTGGGCTTATCGCAAGTTAATACGTCCTTCATCGCCTCTGACTGCCAAGGCATCCACCGTGTACGCTTAGTCACTTAACCATACAACCCGAA
>NZ_JALNTV010000021.1:0-3420 GCF_023161645.1 Vibrio sp. 1CM7H | reverse complement strand
TGTTCAGACATTTGCAAACCTTTCTCTAGCTAGCTCAATATATTCATCAGAAATATCGATTCCAATAGACTTTCTATTCAAAAGCTTCGCAACATATGAAGCTGTGCCAGTCCCTGCAAACGGATCTAAAACAATGCCATTTTCAGGGCAAGTCGAGAGGATTGGCATTTTGCACAGATCTTCAGGAAATGGGGCATAATGCTTTTTGCGCTTTTGAGTATCCTCGGGGAGTATATCCCATACATCAGAAGGTTTACTACCTTTTGGGTTGTACTTTAAGAAGTAAAACCCCTTGTCTCTCAATTCTTTAGCTCGGCCTGATACTTTTTCTGAATCAGAGTGAGTAGAACGCTGATTTCCTCGAATTACCATTCTAAAATCAGATAAAGTGCCATTAGAAATTTGGTTTAGGACATCATCTAAAGCAGCTGTCGCATTAGCTTTTTCTTCCGTAGATAAATCTGTAGAAAGCTCAATTTGTCTTTTATATCTGACGCCAGAAACGCCTGTTCCAGAGACGATTGAACCATTTACCACCTTTGTATCTCGTGGCTTTTTTCTGATCGCATCGACGTTGTAGTAGTAGCCTTTAGTTTTCTTTACAAAGTGAAAAACATTCTCATGGATGTTGCGTAGTTTGTCACTTGAGTTACAAGGTGCCCCTTTCATCTTGTTCCAAATGACGCTGTTGCGCATGATCCAGCCTTGCTGATCAATAAGTTGGAGGGCAACTCGCCAAGGAATGCACTGTAGGACTTTATCTTTGTAAGTGTCACCAATATTTAGCCAAAATGAGCCTTCGTCTTTCAAAACCCGATGCAACTCGCCAAATATTTCACATAAGTTAGAAATATATTCTTCAGGTTTTTTTTCAAGACCAATGCCACCACCTGCATATTCTCTAAGCCCCCAATATGGAGGACTTGTAATACACATATCGACACTTTTATCAGGCATACCTCTCAAGATGTGTAGAGAATCTCCTTGGAGCATTAATGGCTCGATTGAGTCTGATTGTTGGTATGCTCTGATTTGTTGTTCAATGGTCATTAGGAAAGCCTGTAACTTGGTGTACTGTATAAAAAAACAGCATTATACATCAAGATGTGATACTTTCGCTACTAACTATTTTTCAATAGTTTCTAGCACTAATAAATGGGGGGACAGA
Organism: Vibrio sp. 1CM7H; assembly: GCF_023161645.1. Lineage (NCBI taxonomy): Bacteria > Pseudomonadati > Pseudomonadota > Gammaproteobacteria > Vibrionales > Vibrionaceae > Vibrio > Vibrio sp. 1CM7H. Next base: position 2,252 of record NZ_JALNTV010000021.1, on the reverse strand, counting down.
TTTTTTACACACCATTACATATGATCAATGTAAACATACTAGCTGAAGTATCTAGAATCAAATCAGAAAGGTTTTAACATTCTGATTTGATTTATTAAATTATTCAGTTCTTTTCAATTAACTCTACCACATTTGCACTAACTTCCCTCAACCTACTCGAAGCCAAATGAGCATACCTAGTGCTGGTCTGTGGCGACTGATGCCCCAACAAATGCTGAACATCATAGAGTGTGGCATTTCCGCTGTTAATCAGGATCGATGCGAAGCTATGCCTCAAATCATGAATTCGGAAGTTGTCTGTAATCCCGGCAGCTTTCTTGATTCGAGCAAATGCCTTCTTCGGATGAGCGATAGGTCTACCGGGTGCATCTCCGGCAAAGATATAGGGGTTCTTCGGTTGTTGAAATCGTCGTTGATCATGGATGACTTCCTTAGCTAATTGGTTGAGTAGGACTGTCCTCGAAAGACCGGACTTTGTGTGGGGTAGAAATAGGCTCCAATTGCCGTCGTCGTCGACGGTAAGGCATTCCCATTTCGAACTGGTAATTTCCCCGATTCGCATTCCTGTTAGTAGCGCAAATTTCAATGCATTAGCTTGGGTGTGATTCGGTTCCTCGTTACATGCCTTGATGAAGGCTGAAACCTCAGCCCGTGATAGGAAACGTTGGCGAACATTATTTTCCTTCAACTTCCTGATGTACTGACCGGGATTTGAGTCAACATAGCGCCACTCCATTGCGAGCCTGAACATTCGGAGGATAAGCGACCGCAAACGATTTACCGTGGCTGGCTTTCTACCTTCTAGTAATCCGTCCAACAATTTCTGAATGTCCTGCTGACCGATATCAGTGAGAGGTTTCTTGCCCCACTTCGGATAGAAATGGAGCTTGAGACTACCTGCATCACTTTTGGCGGTGAGCTTGTTCATCATCGCGTAGGGTAAGTAGTGCAGCTCCGCAAATTCTTGGAAAGTAAGGACGTTGCGCTTTTCATCACGAATAGCCTTGGGGTCATTACCAAGAGCAATTTCCCGTTTATGGTCATTGGCAATCTGGCGAGCAGTGTTGATGTCTAGCGCTGGATACTCACCTAGTTGGATGGATTTCTTAGTTCCGTGGAGGGTATACCTGAACAAGAAACGCTTCCGACCTTGGCGATTGACGATTAATTTTAAACCGCTACACAACTCGTCAGTGTATTCCGTTTCCTTACTTTTGCTCGACGGCGGCGTCGGTGGTAGTGAGTCTAGTTGGCGCTTATTGAATTTGAATTTTCGGGATTGCATCACTGCCTCCTTAGTCATTCTCGATGGAGAAGTATTGGCGTAATTCGGTGAGTAGCGTCTTAGGTAGCAGTATGTAGATACCCTTACCAGAGTCCTCGACAATACTCAGGGTCAGCACTGCTCCGTAGTCCAGTTCGTCTTCGAATTCGGTATAGGTCAGTACATGTTTCAGTAATTCGATATCGTCGACGACGACGGCAGAGAGTTCGGATTTTGATGTGAGGAACCAGAGTTCACATTGCAGTTCATCCCATGTTTGTTGGGTTTCTGCTTCATCGTGAAATGGCTCGGTGAGTATTTCTTTAACTTGTTCTTGTAGAGTTGTGGTGATTGGTAATGAGGACAGGTTTCCTAAAAATGCAACTTTGATCATATTAAACTCCATGATTATCAGTATCATAGTGTTAATATGTGTCTGATTTTGGAGCTAATACAGGTAGTAATTAGATATCCTTTTTAAAGTTCGAATAGAATTACGTAATAGATATTTCGGGCTTGATTTAAATCGATATTAACTCTAATCGATTGGGGTAACAGAACGGGTGCTGTTAAATGAACTCTTGGATTTTTTAATCAAGATTACAGCATTGAAAAGTGTGATTTAAATAAATTATCTTTTTGTGAGGCTTATGAAAATCAACCTGTTTGATGTGGCAAAAATTTATGGAAATATAATTAGTTTCGAACTATCTGTCACACAGAAGATTAAAATAGAAAAACTGATAAGAGAAAGAATTGATCGAGGCCCTTGGTGTATTTTTCCAATCGTAAAAACGAGAGATGAGTATAAGCACTTAAACATTGAAAATATTATTAGTAACAAGAATTTTTTCACTTGTGATGAGAAGAATAAATTGTATGAGGGCATATATGAAGCCATTCCTGACAACTTAAAATTGTATGTAACAGAGCCTAATGTCGTTCCTATCATAAAGTCAAAACAATATATTAACAAAAAAGAAGAAAT
>NZ_JALNTV010000020.1:0-5800 GCF_023161645.1 Vibrio sp. 1CM7H | reverse complement strand
GGGACGGATTCGAACCATCGAAGGCAGTGCCGGCAGATTTACAGTCTGCTCCCTTTGGCCACTCGGGAACCCCTCCAAATTTTCAAGCCATTCAGACTACTAAAGGAAAGAATGGTGCCGACTACCGGAATCGAACTGGTGACCTACTGATTACAAGTCAGTTGCTCTACCTACTGAGCTAAGTCGGCATAAGTGGTGCGCATTCTATTGAATGATTTTCGAGGTTGCAATAGTAATTTTAAAAAAAATCATAAAATTCGATTTTTTAGATTCGTTTGCTGCAAATTCGTACAAACTTGGCTTTTTTAAAGTAAACTTCGACCTTTGTCGTTTGCTTTGAAGTTCGCTTGATGTATGTTCTTGCTTCTACTAAACCAAGGATAAAAGAGACCCATGAGTCCATTTTTGTCATTTGACCGTGCAAACTGGGCCGAGTTAAGAAACTCTGTACCGATGACACTTTCTGAAGACGACTTGACTGCGCTTCAGGGCATTAATGAAAACCTAACCATGGAGGAAGCCGTAGAAATCTACCTTCCTTTGTCTCGTCTTTTGAATCTGTACGTCCAAGCCCGTCAAAGCCGCAACTCTGTATTACAACAATTCTTGAATACGGAAGAACATGCCCCTCCTTTTGTGATTGGTATCGCCGGCAGTGTCGCTGTAGGCAAAAGTACGACAGCTCGTATTCTGACCGCATTGCTTTCTCGTTGGGAGAATCATCCCAAAGTGTCCTTGGTCACTACAGATGGCTTTCTATATCCGAAAAAGGTACTAGAAGAACGCGGTATCATGCATCGTAAAGGGTTTCCTGAGTCCTATGATATCAAACGTTTAGTTGAGTTTATGTCTGACGTTAAAGCGGGTAAGCCGGATCTTGAAGTACCTATTTACTCCCACATCACGTATGACATTACGGACGAACTAAGAAAAGTTGATAGACCGGATGTTCTTATCATTGAAGGTTTAAACGTTCTACAAAGTGGAATGGATTATCCGCATGATCCACATCGCGTCTTTGTCTCTGATTTTTTGGATTTTTCGATCTATGTCGATGCTGAAACAGAGACAATTGAACAGTGGTATGTGGAACGATTTTTAAAGTTTCGCCAAGGGGCCTTTACTAAACCCGGTTCTTATTTTAGTCACTACACGCAACTGTCAGTCGATGAAGCAAAGCAAAAAGCGAAACAAATTTGGCATGATATTAATGGGCTCAACTTGGAGCTGAATATTCTTCCAACCCGAGAAAGAGCCCATTTGATTCTACACAAAGGCGTCAACCACTTGGTTGATAAGGTATCTTTGCGAAAGTAATTGAACGTCAATCGCTTTTACGCAACGAGATTTCGCCACCAATGTAAGTCTCTAGCCCTTGCGAGGTTTCGAGTAATATCCCGCCTTGATGATCGATGCCGCGTACGACGCCGTGCACCTCTCTAGGTCCGATGAGCAGCTTGACTTGACGATTGAGAAAGTTATCTAATCGATTCCAACGTTCGACAAAGCTGGTAAGTCCTTTCAGTTCATACTCGATAAGTGCGGAATTCCAATGCTTGATAAGCGTCGTCGCTAGGACATTTCTATCGATCACGAGACTCTCGTTTGCCTGATTCAATGTTGTCCATGGTTGATCAATCTCAGGTTGCGCATCAGGCATTCCAATATTGAGCCCCATCCCAATCACAAGATGAGCAGCACCACCGGCCTGCCCTGACATCTCCACTAAGATTCCTGCCAGTTTTTTATCTTGATAATACAGGTCATTTGGCCACTTGAGCTTAACGCCTTGTATGCCCATTTCTTCTAGTGCTTCCACTGCGGCAATACCAATAACAAGGCTTAAGCCCATTGCTGCGGCCATTCCCGCATCTAATCGCCAGTACATGGATAGGTATAAGTTAGAGCCAAATGGAGAGATCCATTGTCTACCGCGGCGACCACGTCCTTGTGCTTGATACTCAGCTATACAAACACGGCCCTTTTCTGACTCTGCGACTCTATCAAGCAAATACTGGTTGGTTGAGTCAATCACAGGAACAAGCTCAATAAGTGACTCCGCACTAGCAGTAAGGAGAGCTTCATCTAGCAACTGCAATGGTGATGCCAACTGGTAACCGCGCCCTTGCACTCGATAAATATCAATGCCCCACTCACTAAGACCTTTAATATGCTTAGCTATTGCTGCTCTGGATACATTCAGGGCTTCGCCCAGCGCCTCTCCAGAATGAAACTCGCCGTTACTTAATGACTTTAAGATATGAAGTTTCGTAGAGTGATCTTTTCTCATCTTAACGCCTCGATCTGAGCCAGGTTGGTTTCCCCGGTGCGGTTCAGAAATCGCACTTCATGCTCAAGTTCTATTTGGTATTTATCCCACACAGCCTGCTTCACTAGGGAAGCAAGTGCTACAACATCATCGGCACTGCAGTTGCCCATGTTGGTCAAAACCAAGGCTTGCATAGGGTTGACCTGTGCACCATGTACAGACTTCCCCTTTAATCCGCACTGATCAATCAGCCAACCAGCCGCGACTTTCATTCCGCCAGGAGTTGGATAGGCCACGATATTAGTATGTTGCTTCATGAGCCGATCATAATGATCTTGAGTGATCACTGGGTTTTTAAAGAAACTCCCTGCGTTACCTACCTTGACTGGATCCGGCAGTTTCTCCGTTCGCACTTGGCAAACTCGCTCGAAGATTGTTGCTGGGCTAAGTTGTTCTTCCGGAATATCTTTTAAAGGACCATATTGATTAATCGGCTGCCATTGTTTAGCCAGCTTAAGCCCTAGTGCGGTAATAAAGCACTTTTCATGCAAAGCGTGTTTAAAAATGGAGTCTCGGTAGCCAAATTCACAGTCTCTGGCGCTCATTCTTCTATTTTCAAACGTAGTTAGATCAAGAACATCCACGTAGTCACAAATGTCTTTTAGCTCTAGCCCATAGGCTCCAATGTTTTGAATAGGAGCCGAGCCTGCACAGCCTGGGATCAGGGCTAGGTTTTCTAACCCACCAATTCCCTGACTCACACACCAGGAAACCAATTCAGGCCAGTCTTCACCACCTGCAATATGCAATAGGTATTGGTCATCCGTTTCCGTCACATTTTTACCCATGATTCGATTAACGATCACTAACCCGTCAAAATGCTCAGTGAAAAGAACATTACTTCCTTTACCTAAAAAAAGTTTCGGTAAATGGGTGAATCTCGGGTCTTGAAATAGTTGGGTAACCTCCTCGAGCGACTCGATGGTCGCTAAATAGGAACACGACTGTTCAATCCCAAAAGTATGGTAAGCCTTAAGGCTTGCATTTATTTTAATTTGCATAGTAGGTTTGCAACGTCAGATAAGATTCTCTTAAACTGTCGACATTCTACATTAGTTATCTTTTAACCGCAGTGACAATACCTGACTCATTAATCATAGAAGTGTTAAATCCTATCAAGCTCCCTCTCATTAAGAGGTTGTACAAAGCGCATTACCCTTCGGGTCGAGCCAAAAAGGATGAACTGATCATTACAGCGAGCCATAAAGGTGAAATCGTTGCGTTACTACGCTTAAAAACCGTAGATAGATCTCGATTGCTGACGGGAATGCTGGTCATTCCAACACTTAGGGGAACTGGCATTGGAAAAGAACTACTAACTCATTGTAAAAACAATGTTTTCACTGATGGCGATTATTGCTTCGCGTTTACACATCTCGAATCCTATTATTCCAAGCATGGATTCAAAACCATTGATTGCTCTGAGCTACCACACCCGCTAAAAATGGCATTTCAACGCTATGTAGATAGCGGTAAAGATCTCATTCCAATGCAATTCATCTCTTCAATGACATCAAAACGCGCGCTTTTGTAGCCAGGTAAATCATATCTTTGATAAAATGGCAGGTTCGCAATATTGCACTAAACTAAGGTACTCATACCGATATGATAGTAAGTAGGAATCCATTCGAACAGTTGCCAAGTCTCGCTGTCAATCCGGAAGACTTTGATGTTCTGTATTCAGCAGAATCATTCAGGACTCATCTTTTGGATGCAATCAGCAAAGCAACGTCGCGAATTTACCTAGTCGCTCTATATCTGGAAGATGATGAAGCTGGACGTGAAATTCTCACTGCGCTTTATGAAGCGAAACAGCGCAATCCTGGGTTGGACATCAATATCTGTGTCGACTGGCATCGGGCGCAGCGTGGCCTTATTGGTGCTGAAACATCTGAGGGTAATTCTGCGCTTTACAAAGCGTATGCCAATAAGTACCAACACCCGATCCCTGTCTATGGTATACCTGTGCGTGGCAGAGAGGTTTTTGGGGTACTGCATTTAAAAGGCTTCATTGTCGATGATACTGTCATCTACAGTGGGGCAAGCTTAAATAACGTTTACCTGCACTATCACGAACGCTATCGCTTTGATCGTTACCATGTGATTCGACATGAGTCTTTAGCTAATTCAATGGTGCAATTCATTCAGGAAGAGATGATTGCTCACCCTGCTGTCAATGATCTTGCTGGAAAAGATAAGCCAGAAACCAAAGAAATTAAGTCGGCGATTCGTCAACTGAGAGCTTCACTTGCTCAAGCTAATTATCAGTTTGAAGACCAACCAGCAACAGAAGAAAGTGTAAAAATCACCCCGCTAGTTGGTCTAGGCAAACGCCGCAATCTACTCAACCAACAGATTGTAAAGTTACTAGCGGCCGCCCAAAACGAAATCTTTATCTGTACGCCTTACTTTAACTTCCCTAAAGCGCTGCATCGTGAAGTGAAGCGAGCCATGAAACGCGGTGTGAAAGTAACTATTGTTGTGGGCGACAAGACAGCAAACGACTTTTATATTGCCCCTGAGGAAGACTTTAAAACCATTGGCGGACTTCCATATCTGTATGAAGTAAACCTACGCCGCTTTGCGAAAGCAAATGAAGCGAATATCGCTGCGCGTAAACTGTCAATTCACCTCTGGAAGCATGACAATAATAGCTTCCATCTCAAAGGCATTTGGGTTGATAAACGCTATATGCTACTGACGGGGAATAACTTAAATCCTCGGGCTTGGTCACTTGATCTAGAAAATGGACTTCTCATCCAAGACAATTATGCGAAACTCACTGAGAAGTTCGAAGATGAAGTTTCGCGTATCCTTGAGCATACCCACCTTATCTGTACTTATAAACAGTTAGAAAAAGTGGAAGATTATCCGATAGGGGTGCAGCGGTTAGTAAGAAAAATAACCCGCCTAAAAGCAGATGGGGTTTTAAAACGCATCCTGTAAGCATAATTAACTTCAAAGCTCAGCATTTTCCTGCTGGGCTTTTTTATTATTCTTAGATCCAACAGCTTAATACTCTATTAGACCTCTATATTAGTAGACTTCAGTAAATAAGCTTGCGAGACGCAACTTAACCCCAAACGCAACAACCTAGAATCTAGAAAGGCAATACATGCGTAAGTGGCTAGGTGCTTAATAACTCAGTCTTCCGATCTTACTCTTTCTTACACTACGCTAGTGAATAAGCTTTCTAACACGTAATAAAGGGGAGCTTTAATGAGTCAGCACAGGGGCTCAAAACTAGCCCTCAATACTGGGACCCGGTTAAGTAGAAAAAGCACAGAGTTGCGTATCAACTCGTTATGACAAGGCTTAGAAAGCATAGCGAAGAGGGAAGTCTGCCTCTCGATGCAAGATTTCAATATGGAAATGGGGGTAAGGTAAGTCGGGAAACCAAAACGAAAAAAGCCCCAGTCTTTCGGCTGAGGCTTAATATAAGTGGCGGAGTGGACGGGACTCGAACCCGCG
>NZ_JALNTV010000001.1:1393441-1843913 GCF_023161645.1 Vibrio sp. 1CM7H | reverse complement strand
TCCCGAAGGCACCAATCCATCTCTGGAAAGTTCTCTGGATGTCAAGAGTAGGTAAGGTTCTTCGCGTTGCATCGAATTAAACCACATGCTCCACCGCTTGTGCGGGCCCCCGTCAATTCATTTGAGTTTTAATCTTGCGACCGTACTCCCCAGGCGGTCTACTTAACGCGTTAGCTCCGAAAGCCACGGCTCAAGGCCACAACCTCCAAGTAGACATCGTTTACGGCGTGGACTACCAGGGTATCTAATCCTGTTTGCTCCCCACGCTTTCGCATCTGAGTGTCAGTATCTGTCCAGGGGGCCGCCTTCGCCACCGGTATTCCTTCAGATCTCTACGCATTTCACCGCTACACCTGAAATTCTACCCCCCTCTACAGTACTCTAGTCTGCCAGTTTCAAATGCTATTCCGAGGTTGAGCCCCGGGCTTTCACATCTGACTTAACAAACCACCTGCATGCGCTTTACGCCCAGTAATTCCGATTAACGCTCGCACCCTCCGTATTACCGCGGCTGCTGGCACGGAGTTAGCCGGTGCTTCTTCTGTCGCTAACGTCAAACGATGCCGCTATTAACGACAACGCCTTCCTCACGACTGAAAGTACTTTACAACCCGAAGGCCTTCTTCATACACGCGGCATGGCTGCATCAGGCTTGCGCCCATTGTGCAATATTCCCCACTGCTGCCTCCCGTAGGAGTCTGGACCGTGTCTCAGTTCCAGTGTGGCTGATCATCCTCTCAGACCAGCTAGGGATCGTCGCCTTGGTGAGCCCTTACCTCACCAACTAGCTAATCCCACCTAGGCATATCCTGACGCGAGAGGCCCGAAGGTCCCCCTCTTTGGCCCGTAGGCATCATGCGGTATTAGCCATCGTTTCCAATGGTTATCCCCCACATCAGGGCAATTTCCTAGGCATTACTCACCCGTCCGCCGCTCGACGCCGTTATCGTCCCCCGAAGGTTCAGATAACTCGTTTCCGCTCGACTTGCATGTGTTAGGCCTGCCGCCAGCGTTCAATCTGAGCCATGATCAAACTCTTCAATTTAAAGTTTTTGATTCCCTAAATAAATAGGGAGAGGCTCAATGAATACTGACTTCAAAACTACTTATGTAATTTTAAAGCTATTATCGTTCCAACAGAACGATAATGAATTGACTGTGCCAAGTCCGAAGACTTGATTGGTCACTTCGTATCATTGAAACCTAATTTGATACCGAAGTATCGAATTGGATTATCATCAACGAGTGCCCACACAGATTGATAGGTCTATATTGTTAAAGAGCTTGCTTCGTAAGCTTTGCTATCGAAGCGGAGGCGTATTCTAAGGAATTAACTTTCAGTGTCAAACACTTTTTTAAATTAATTTTTAGAAGCTTTTCTTTCGCCTTGTTGCCAACCGCTTTTGCGTTTCCGCTTTGCCCTGACAACGGAGGCGCATTATAGGGAGATGATTTTTCTTGGCAACCCCTTTTTAGAAAAAAAACCAAAAAAAAGCGTCGAGTGATTAAATCTCACTCAAACGCTTATTTTTAGCACTCAGTTGTTAACTTCAAGTAGCAAATAGGCAATCAGTATGTGTCTACCCAGCTTTCTTTAAAGCTGGTGATATCAAGATCCAGTAATTGCGCCGCTTCGATTTGCTCAATTGCCTCTAATTCTTTATTTACACTACTCATCGTCAATGTGTTGTTGTCTAACTCAAACACCTGACTTTGAGTCGTGTAGTAGAACTTAAGGATCGTCAGCGCTTTTACATCGTGCTCAGCAGAAGCAGCTTTAATGCTTTTCAGTTTGCGAAAGATCTTGTTGTGCAGCTGCTTGAGTTTCCAGACATACAACACTTCTTCCATATAAGGGCGTGTTTTGAATTGGTTCAACAAAGACAGTGAAGTAGCTAAGGCAAGCACAACACCAATTAAGTTCCAGTGAAAGTTCCCCGTCGACTGTTCAGGTACTACATCTGTATTACCGAACAAAACGATCAATAGCGTACTAAAAGCAAGAGAAGAGATAGCAAGCAAGGCAACAAAGCCACCAATCACTAGGTTGACCTTCTTTCTATAGACTTGTTTGTTTATTTTTTTGATTTCCATATACCGCTCCTAACAGGTTGCCTCTATTCTAACCAGCACACTCCGCACGACAATCGAAGCTTTGTAAGTAAGTTCACATTTGCTATTAAACTCGCATCCCTTCCCTGCTTGGGTATATACTTCCGCGCATTCACTCTTCCTATATAGAGGCTAAATTCATGCGCTCTTTTGTTTTACGAGCTCGCGCGGCGCCAACCACCAGCAAAGCACTGTTAGAAGGTGTTGGTAATGAAGCGCATACAGAGATTCTTGCTCATACCATGATGAACACTATGTTCGTTGCTCAATCACACCGTGAAGATGTGGTTGTTCACTTGGTTTTGGAAAGCACAAAAGACTTCTCACGCACCATTACTATTCGCTCCAACGACATTACCAATATTGGCGGTTTTCACGAGTCAACGTTGATCGCTGCCGTTACCCGTGCGTTGGACGCATCTGTTGGTATGGGTAAAGAGCAGCTTCGCGAAGTTGAACCGGGTATTACGGTTCGTACAGTAAGCTTCGAACGCTTGGTTCAAGAACTAGCCGAAGATCACCAACTTTATATGTTGGACAAGAAAGGCGAATTTGTTCGTGATGCAGAAATTGGTGAAAACCCATGCTTCTTGTTAACTGACCATATTCCGATGCCTAAGAAGTCTTTTAACAGCTTAAAGCGCCTTGGCACAGAGAAGATCAGCTTGGGTCCTAAGATGCTTTTCGCTTCTCAGTGTGTGGTATTGATCCACAACGAACTGGATATCCGCGAATTCTAGTTATTCGCGTACACGTTGCTAGATGATGAAAGAGGACTCGATTGAGTCCTCTTTTTTGTTTCTGATTTTCTATGCTGCGCTTATTTGCCGCCAATACTCAAGCGAGCAAAACGCACATCTGGCGCGAAGAAAGTGCGGCTATCATTAATAAGCTGGGTATCACCCACAGCTTCTACTTCTTGCAGCATCTTATAGAAGTTACCTGCAACTGTAATTCCGCGCACAGGTTGAACACGTTGACCATCACGACACAAGAAACCACTCGCACCAAATGAGAAATCACCACTGACAGCATCTGCACCAGAGTGAACCCCTTGCAGTTCCACTAATTCTAGGTATTCACCTGCTTTGACTTCTGACGCACTGCTGTTGCCTGTCGCAATCACTTTGTGATTCGCTGACACGTCTAAGCTCGATTTTGCACCGCGAGCAGCACTTGCCGTCGACACTGCACCCAAATAACTCGCTGTTTGGCTATTGTGCAATAGCGTATTCAGTTGGCCATTGGAGATCAACACATTGTCTTGAGTAGCAAAGCCTTCACTATCAAAACTTGCGATTGCCATACCATTTGGCATGTAAGCCGCATCGGTAAAGGTGATCAGTTCACTTGCAACGCTTTGACCAAGCTTGTCACCCAGTGGCGAGATGCCTTTCATCGCACTCACACCAGAAAACGCACTGCCGAATGCACCAAACAGGCTGCTTAAAGCATTGATGTGGAAAATGGCCGGATAGTTACCTGTCGCAACCGGAGCGCCTTCAAGAAGATCGCGAGCAAGGTTGTAACCGCCTTCTATACAATAAGCTGGATCCAACTCATCAAAACGGCGACCTAGCGACATTCTTCCCGCCATCGACTGTTTGCCGTCTTTTTCAAACAAGGTATACGCGTAACAAGTGAACGATCGCTCGAAATGTTGACATAACGTACCTTGAGTATTCGCGATGATGAGCTGAGTTTCACCGTCACTGTAACCATTGTATGGTGAGCTTGAAGCGTGAGGCAGAGCCACAACACCTTGCTCAAGCGCAAGGGACAGTTCAATTTTCTCATCGACCGATGTGGTATCGTCTTGCGCAATTTCTGCAATATCAGTGGTGATTTGGCTGTTCACGGAACTAATGCTCTGATGTTCATCTTGCTTGGAAAAGCGAGCACTTTGCAGCGCGTTTGTGAGCATCAAATCTAAACTTGGTTGCTCTAGTGATTCAGAATAACTTGTCGCGACACGAGCATCTTTAATAACTCGAACACCCAGCACTTGACTTGAGCTTACTTTGTACTCATCCAACTTGCCTTGGTTCGCTTTCAGAGAAAAGCTGCTGTTGCGGTTTACAATGACGTCCGCTTCTGCGCCTTGACGCTTTGCTTCTGATAGGACGTAATCAACCGCATTAAGAAGTTGTTTTTCTTGGCTCATTAGTTACCGCCTCCTACCAGAATATTATCTACTTTCAGTGTTGGCTGACCGACTGTTGTTGGTACTGAACCACTTACTGAACCACACATGCCCGGCGCAAGCGCCATGTCTTTGCCGACCATGCTGATTTCTTTCAACACTTTTGGACCCGTGCTGATCAGCGTTGCTGTTTTCAGAGGTTTGGTGATTTTGCCATTTTCAATGAGGTAAGCTTCACGAACGGCAAAGTTAAACTCGCCCGTTCCCGGTTGAACCGAGCCGCCGCCCATCTTCTTCGCATAGATACCACGTTCGATACCTGCCAGCATGTCATCAAGTGAATGCTCGCCTTCTTCAATAAAGGTGTTACGCATTCGCGAGGTTGGTGCGAACTTGTAGTTCTGACGACGACCAGAACCCGTAGGCTCATAACCTGTCTTCATACCACCCATTTTATCGACCATAAAGCTGGTTAGCTTACCGTCTTTGATCAATTGGGTTCGCTGAGTCGTCATGCCTTCGTCATCAACATGAATCGAGCCCCATTCGTTGGTCATGGTGCCATCATCGACAGCATTCACTGCAGTGTGAGCAACCATTTCGCCCATTTTGTCGTGGAATACGGACGCTTTCTTCGCAACCGAAGTGGTTTCGAGTAAGTGACCACACGCTTCATGGAAGATAACGCCGCCAAAGCCGTTACCAATTACCACTGGCATTTCACCCGATGGACAAGTATCCGCGCCAAGTTTCACTAACGCTTGCTGCGCGATAGTTTGACCCAGCTCTTTCGCATCTATCTGCTCACTGAACTCCCAACCGGCAAGAGCGCCAGGACCTTCCATACCAGAAGACTGCTCATTACCTTTTTGAGCAACGGTGTTACCCGCCACACGAATGTAGTGACGCGTATCGTCTACATGCAAACCTTCTGAGTTGAAGATAGACACTTGCTGCTCGCGCTGAAGCACACTACCAATGAACTGGCTTATGTACTCACTTTCTGCACGCGCAGCTTGGTCAACTTTCAATAGAAACGCGATTTTTGAATCTAAGTTGGCATCCTGACTTAACGGCATGCGGCAACCGTGTTGGATTGGGTAGCGGTTCAAATTTAAAGAACCTGCTGACGCGATTTGTTCACGCTTGTCTTTTGCCGCAAGCAATGAGGTTACGCGTTTTAGCTCGGCTTCGTCCGTGCTATTGGTGTATCCATAAAGCACTTTGTGACCGAAGAAGAGGCGAATACCGATACCAAAATCAATCCCCGAATTGACCTTGTCCACCTCACCAGATGCGATCTGGACGGTGTTAGTTTGATGATGTTCAACGAATAGTTCAGCGAAATCAGCCCCTAAAAAGAGAGCATGATCGATCACTGACTTCGCTGTTGCAGAATTAAGCATGAAGTCTCCTTGCTCGATGATCGTCTTAGCCTTCCTAATTAACTGTCGAAAAGTTCAACAAAGTTAAATTGGCAACGCGTTAAATTTTAACAGTTTTTTAACCTTGTTTTGTGCTAATCCTTGCTTAGCGAGACCACGATTATTTATTAAATATTCCAGGTTCAGCTCTTTCACCAGAGCGTTGCACTAGTAAATTCCACACGACGAACCATTTAGATGCTTACTCTATCACTCACCTCGCATAATTGAATACTCAATAATAATTACTCTCAAAAAACGTATCCCTTCTACAAGGGTCCTGCTATCATCCGAGCGAAATAGTCGGGGGGCCACGCGATAAGCGTTGGCTGAGATCGAGATTCGAGACCCGTTGAACCTGATTCAGTTAGCACTGACGTAGGGAACTATGCGCACTTTGCCTTTCGCCGCTCCTCTTTGGCGAGCGAAACGATCGAACAATCGATCTATCCACAACGGTCAAAGTCAGTTCCTATACGTCTTGTAGTAGGAGCGACCATGACGCAGCAATCACAGCCATCTTTACACCAGGCACAATCACCTATAACCACCCCTGTTGTCTTAACCATCGCAGGCTCCGACAGCGGCGGCGGCGCAGGCATCCAAGCCGATATCAAAGCGATGTCCGCAACTGGCAGCTTTGCCTGCTCAGTGATTACCGCCATCACCTCACAAAACACGCAAGGCGTTTCTGCGATTTTCCCGATCCCACTTGATCACGTTGAAAGCCAACTCGATGCGGTGTTTACCGATCTCAATATTGTGGCGGTAAAAGTCGGCATGCTGGCGGATTCGAACATCATTAAAGTCGTTGCTAACAAGATTAAGCAATACCAACCCAAACATCTTGTGATTGATCCCGTCATGGTCGCCACCAGCGGCGATTTGCTACTTGAGCAATCAGCAATCAGCACATTAAAAGAAGAGTTAATTCCACTGGCAGACATCATCACTCCTAACCTGCCAGAAGGTGCAGCATTGACGGGTAAGCCAGTGCCTCAATCAGAATCTGAAATGAACGATATGATTACCGACCTTCGTGCGCTTGGCGCCAAAGCTATTCTGCTCAAAGGCGGTCACCTTGAAGAAAATGAAAACAGCAACGATTTGCTGATCATGCAAGACAGTGCCGAGTTAATTAGCGCCAAGCGATTTCCAACCAAAAACACCCATGGCACAGGCTGTACACTGTCTTCCGCCATTGCGTCTTACCTTGGTCAAGGCAACAACCTGCACAAAGCGGTTCACCTTGGTAAGCAGTACATCAGCCAAGCTATCGCACACGCTGATGAATTGGAAGTGGGGAAAGGTCACGGGCCAGTGAATCACTTTTTTTCGGGTCATACTTATGTTCGCTAACGCGATTGGCATTCAGCTTTCCGACGCCAGTTTGCAATACAAAGACAGCCAAACACCGACTTTAGCGGGAGTGAACATGACCATTCCTGTCGGTCAATGGACGGTATTACTCGGACGAAGTGGCTGCGGGAAAACCACAATATTGCGTTACTTAGCTGGTTTACTGGATGACCAAGTTGACTGGCATGGCGAACTCATCACAACCGATGGCGCTGCACTGCATGACCGTATCGCTTATATGGCTCAGCAGGATTTATTGCTACCGTGGCTTAACGTGCTGGATAACGTCTGCCTCAGCTCGCGCTTTTCTCACACCAACTCAAATCCAGCGGATGAGAAACAACGCGCTCTCAACTTGTTAGAGCACGTTGGGTTGGCAGATTACGCTTACGCCAAACCCGCTCAACTCTCCGGAGGTATGCGACAGCGCGTAGCCCTTGCTCGCACTCTGATGCAAGATAAACCTTTGGTTTTGATGGATGAACCTTTCTCGGCATTGGACGCCGTGACTCGCCACAAATTGCAAACTCTCTCTGCCGAGCTACTAAAAGACAAAACCGTTGTCTTGATTACACACGATCCGCAAGAAGCAGTGCGATTGGCGCATCAACTCTATGTGTTACAAGGCACGCCTGCTCAAGCGCAGCACTTGGTTGTTCCGGACGCCAAGCCACCAAGATCTCTCGATGGAGAATGCGCAACTCTACAACAAGCGATTTTGAATCAATTGGAGAAAGACTATGAGTGATATGACTCAGTACAACTCCGTTTCGGCGCGTATCAGTAAAAAGGAACGCGTGACTCATCCGGCATTGCGTCTGCTAATCAGCGCAGCCGTGATCTTAGGTTTGTGGCAACTCATTGTAGTGGTGTTTGACATGCCAAGCTTCATCTTGCCTTCGCCGATTGAAGTATTGGATAGATTAGTCACTCGATACGACGTGCTACTCAAACACACTTGGGTAACAGCACAAGAGATCCTACTTGGCCTCGCACTCGGCTTATCAATGGGTTTGCTATTCGCTTTGCAAATGCTGATGTTTGAGCCGCTGAAGCGTTGGTTACTCCCAATTCTGATTGCCAGCCAAGCAATTCCAGTATTTGCTATCGCGCCAGTGCTCATGCTTTGGCTGGGTTACGGCATTGCATCGAAAGTAGTAATGGCGGCGATCATCATCTTTTTCCCCGTCACGACATGTTGCTACGACGGTTTACGCAATACACCAACTGGTTACCTCGATCTTGCCAAAACCATGGGCGCATCGAAATGGCAATTACTGCGCCATATTCAACTACCTGCCGCCCTACCAACGTTAGCGTCTGGTATTCGCGTTGCCGTGGTTATTGCGCCGATTGGTGCCGTGGTAGGTGAATGGGTTGGTTCAAGTGAGGGCCTTGGCTATCTGATGCTGCAAGCCAACGCACGCATGATCATCGATGAGATGTTCGCGGCGCTGTTTATTCTCGCCGCGCTGTCTATCGCACTCTATTTCACCACTGACAAATTACTGAAAAAAGCCATTCCCTGGGAAAACAAATAGGGAAAGAAAAAGGAAGAACCCCGTGAATAAAAACAAACTCATGAGCGCTGCTGCTCTGCTCGCTTCAATGGTTTCAACTAACGTACTTGCTGCCGAAAAAGAGCTTACTTTAATGCTGGATTGGTTCGTTAACCCGAACCATGGCCCTATCGTGATCGCACAAGAGCGCGGCTACTTTAAACAGCAAGGTTTGAAGATCAATATCCAAGAACCCGCCGACCCAAGCACTCCACCCAAACTAGTTGCGGCTGGCAAAGTCGATATGGCGATTTCATACCAACCTAGCCTGACCATCGACGTAGCGGCTGGCTTGCCATTAATTCGCTCTGCGACCTTGATTGCTACTCCCCTCAACACATTGATGGTGTTGGATAACGGCAAGAACGACAACCTTGGCGACCTTAAAGGCAAGAAGATCGGTATTGCGATCGCAGGTAACGAAGAGGCGACAATCGGCACCATGCTTGCGCAGGAGAACGTGAAGTTTTCTGACGTGCAAATCATCAACGTCGGTTGGGCACTCTCTTCCTCTCTTGCCTCAGGGAAAGTAGACGCTATTTGGGGCGGCTTGCGTAACTTCGAAACCAACCAACTTGCGCTAGAAGGCTACAAAGCCAAAGCCTTCTTCCCAGAAGAATACGGCGTACCAGCGTATGACGAACTGGTGTTTGTGGCGAATGCAAAAACCTACGATAAAGCGGCTATTAAAGCGTTCAACAAAGCGCTGGAGCAAGCGACCACTTACATCGTCAACCACCCTAAAGAGTCTTGGAAAGAGTTTGTCGCTTACTCGCCAGACACGCTAAACAACGAGCTCAACCAACGCGCTTGGAATGACACGTTAACTCGTTTCGCGCTTCGCCCATCAGCAGTCGACCTAAAACGCTATGACGATTACGCCGAGTTCATGTACTCACAAAAAATCATCGAAACGCTACCAAAAGCAAAAGATTACGTACCGAGCTTTGACTAATTACGAGGCTGCCCCATTATGAAATACCAAGATTTGATCGACGCTTGCTGCCAAGATTGGCAAGAATACACCGAGCATGCCTTCGTGCAGCAATTAGCCAAAGGCACACTGGCTCAACCTTGTTTTCTGCATTACTTGAAGCAAGATTTCTTATTCCTAAAACAGTACGCGCGAGCTTATGCGCTGGCAATCTACAAAGCACGTACGTTAGACGACATGCGCCGCGCACTACCAAGTGTACATGCGCTTTTAGATTCAGAGATTGCCCACCATGTTACCTACTGCGGTCAGTGGGGATTGACGGAATCTGATCTCGAAAACGAGCCGGAAGATTTTGGCACGGTGGCTTACACGCGCTACGTATTGGATGCAGGCATGACGGGCGACTTAGTTGACTTGTATGCCGCGCTCGCCCCTTGCTCCATCGGCTACGCCGTCATTGGTAAAATGCTGATTGAAGATGAAAACACGGTATTCGAAGGCAATCCTTACGCAAGTTGGATTAACTTGTACGGCGGTGAAGAGTTCCAATCTGGCGTGGCAAGTGGGGCCGAACACTTTAACCAGTTGCTGGCTGAAATCGACATCCACAGCCAGCGCGGTCAAAACCTGATTCAGGTCTTCAAAACTGCAACGCGTATGGAAGTGGCGTTTTGGCAACAAGGTCTAAACGCGCAATAAGGTTAATTGGAGAATCTCATGTTAATAGAACAAATAACTCAAGCATTAACTGCAGTGCGTCAGCAAAAGCCTTTAGTCGTGAACATTACCAACTACGTGGTGATGAACAACACGGCGAACGCTTTGTTGGCTATCGGAGCTTCGCCAATCATGGCGCATTCAAAGCAAGAAATGGCAGAAATGATGTCGTTTGCAGGCGCTTTGGTGATCAACATCGGCACCCTAGACAGCGTTTGGACGCCGCGCATGAGCTATGCCGTCGAGCAAGCCAACTCGAACGGTAAAATCGTTGTGCTCGACCCTGTCGGTTGCGGTGCAAGTTCACTGCGCACCGAAACCTCGCGCGAAATCGCCCGCCTTGCAAACAAGTTAATCATTCGTGGTAATGCTTCCGAAATCATTGCTCTCGCTGGTGAGCAAGCACAAAGCAAAGGTGTAGATGCACTCGACAGTAGTGATGCAGCCCTTGGGGCGGCTCACTTCTTGGTTAAAGAGTACGGAGCGAGCGTGGTGATCTCCGGCGAAACTGACTACATCGTGACAAAAGAGCAAACCGTCCAGCTGAATAATGGTCACGAGATGATGCCATACGTAACGGGCATGGGTTGCACGTTAACCGCACTGACAGGCGCGTTCGCAGCAATCGGCGACGAAACAGGCCTTGCTGCGGCAGCGGTGCTTGGCGTTGTGGGTGAAATTGCGGCTGAGCAAGCGCGAGGGCCAGGTAGCTTGCAAATGCATCTTTTGGATGAGCTTTACCAACTGGATGAAAAAACACTGGCAACACGTCTTACATTACAAGTGAGATAAATCGCTTCTCAATGCTTTAAACGCCTCTCACTCCAACGAAAGTGGGAGGCGAAAGGAAACACAATGAACGCCTATCGTTTGTATTTGGTCACCGACGACCAACAAGATTTATTCACTCTCAAACACGTTGTAAGAAAGGCGGTAGAAGGTGGGGTCACCATGGTACAGGTGCGCGAAAAACATGGTGACGTTCGTGCATTTATTGAACGAGCTCAAGCCGTGAAGACGATCCTTGAAGGCACTGGCGTCCCGTTAATCATCAATGATCGTGTTGATGTTGCCCTTGCCGTCGATGCCGATGGTGTTCACCTCGGGCAGTCAGACATGCCAGCAGAGATCGCTCGTCAATTGATTGGCCCAAACAAGATTCTCGGCTTATCGATTGAGACTGAAGATCAACTGGCAGAGGCGGATTCTCTGCCCATTGATTACATCGGCTTGAGTGCCATCTTCGCTACGCCGACCAAAACCAACACCAAAAAACACTGGGGTATTGGAGGTTTGAAGATGGCGTTGAACACCACGTCCTTACCAATCGTCGCTATTGGTGGCATCAACGAAACCAACATTCCTGCCCTGAGTGCGACAGGTGTACATGGTTTGGCTTTGGTTTCTGCCATTTGTCATGCAGAAAACCCAACCAAAGCAGCAGAATACTTACTTTCTCTGATGGATTAAGACCCCAGCGCTTAAGGATGAGCGCCTTTACCTTCCGGATAAATGTCATCAATTCATCACTCAACCTTCATTCTCTCGTCAAATTGACAAAGCGTTGATAAGTTTTTCACGCCAGATAACGTAAGATAAGTCCCTTATTTTCACGTGGTTGAATAACCCTCAATAAAAACAAAACGCTCTCAATGAAAACCAAAAAATATGGATTGATGATGCTCGCCTTGTTTGTTCTTGGCATCATCCCAATGTCGCTGTTTGGCTCTTATCACGATCTCACTTCACAGGTGCCTGAAAGTCTGGGTATTACTTTTACTTTGCTCACTGACTCTGCTGGCAGCAAAGGCTTTTTAATTACCTTAACACTGCTACTGCTTTCTTTATTTCGCTTTAAGCCAAGTCGCACTGAGTGGATGCAAAAACTCTCAATGTTAGGGCTGTTACTTGTGATTGGCTTTGCCAGCAAAACGGGGCTAAAACTGATGACAGAAAGCCCTCGCCCGTACACGGAATTGCTCGCAGCAGAACAATTAATTGAAACACCAGAAACGTTTTATCAGTTAGATACAAAGCAACAAGCCAACGTAATTAACCAGATTTCTGAACACGTCAGTGATTGGCGGACACGCCATTGGCAAGGCGAGAAAGACTATTCTTTCCCGTCGGGCCATACGATTTTCGTTTCGATTTGTTTGGCTTTCTTTGGTGGGTTGTTCTTACAGAACAAGTGCTATATCTCTGCACTGTCATTGTGGATGTGGGGAATGAGCGTCGCATATAGCCGCTTATGGCTGGGCATGCATCGCCCTGAAGATTTAATAGGTTCGGTCTTGTTTGTCGCGATTGTATTTACTTTACTCCCGACATTTCAGATTAAGAAACAGATGCCGTTTGTTTCTCTCGCTTCGCGCTAATGTGAACGATGACTAGATAAAAAAGAAGCCAGCGATTCGCTGGCTTCTTGCTTTCAAGCGCTACTTTTTTCTAGCCATTTTTTGGTGGTTCAAACGCTGTTAGTTCTAATTCTGGGCCAGTGTATTTTTCAATACGAACCAGTGCCGAGTTCGCCGCACAGCCGTTTGCAAGTCGAGAGGTCGGAATATCCAACGTTAACACGTTACAACCGCCGTTCTTACAAATGCCGGTTTTCGGATCCAAATCCGGCCAACCACCTTCATGAATACACACTGAACCTTGCTTGATTCGGTCAGTCACTTCTGCGCCAACCAATACTTGGCCACGGTTGTTAAACGCACGAACTAGATCGCCCGTTTTAATACCACGCGCTTTCGCATCTTCAGGGTGAATCCAAATAGGCTCACGGTTTGCAATTGCGTACTCTTCGCGAATCTTCGCGTAGTTAAACTGGCTGTGTAGACGATGCGCTGCGTGCGCGGTCATTAGCTGCAACTCGCCATCTTTTGCATTGCCAGTGTACTCGGTTGGAGCCATCCACGTTGGGTGTGGAGGACAGTCTTCCAACTGGTAACCTTCAATCGTTTTCGAGAAGATTTCGATCTTACCACTTGGCGTACCTAGCGGATTCATGATCGGGTCTTCACGGAAATCCGCGTAACGAACAAACTGTGCGTTCTTCTCGTTCCACTTCATCTCGATCAGTTGGTTATCTTCCCAGAACTTGCTGAAGTTCGGCATTGCTACGCGAGAGCCACGGCCACCTTGTTGCGCCGCCTTGTAGAAGCCGTACAGCCATTCCATTTCGGTTTTGCCTTCGGTGTACACATCACGGCCACCCGGTGCTAGCATCTCCGCCATGTCCGCGAATACGTCGAAGTCATTACGCGCTTCACCTTGCGGCTCAACCACTTTCTTCATTGGCACCAAGTGTTGGTTACTGTAGTCGCCTGTCATCGTTAAGTCATTACGCTCGAACGATGTGGTGATTGGCAGAACGACATCCGCATGCTTCGCCGCTGCTGTCCAATAAGGTTCTGAAATCACGATCAGCTCAGGCTTTTGCCACGCTTTAATCAAGCGGTTGGTGTCTTGGTGGTGAGTAAAGTTCGCACCACCTGCCCACCAAATCATCTTGATATCTGGGAACGTCAGTTCATGACCGTTGTGATGGTAGGATTGACCTGGGTTTTCCAGCGCCTCGACAATACGCGCCACAGGGAAACTTTGCACCGCGCCAGACACCGCCCAGTCGTTACCCGCAGAAGAGCCGCCACCCAGTGATGCTGAAATCGCAGGAAGCACGCCAGCGTCACGAGCAGGGTTACCACCGTTTGAGTAGTGGTAAGAGAAACCAAAACCACCGCCCGGCAAACCGATTTGACCCAACATCGTTGCCAGTGTAACCAGCATCCAGTGACGCTGCTCACCGTATTGTTGGCGCTGCATACCCCAACCAGCCATCAACATGGTGCGGTTTTTACTGAAGATGTCCGCCAGTAGCTCAAGTTGCTTCGCAGGTACGCCACAGATTTGTGATGCCCATTCTGCTGATTTTTCTACGCCGTCTTCTTCGCCCATCAGGTACGCTTCAAACTTATCGTAGCCTGCGGTGTATTTATCGAGGAAGGCTTTATCGTGCTTACCTTGTTTCACCAAGGTGTGTGCGATACCCATCATCATTGCCACGTCGGTCATTGGGTGAGGAGCAATCCACTCCGCATTCTCGCCAAAGAACTCGATGGTTTCAGAACGAATAGGGTCAATCGCAATAACCGTCTTGCCTGATTTTTTCAATTGATGGAAGAACTCAAGACCAGCACAGTCTGTTGAGCTCCACGCGATTTTTAGAGTGTTAATTGGGTTTAAGCCCCAAAGAACCACTACATCACTGTGCTCTAGCACCACTGGGTACGTGGTTTGTTGTTCGTACACTTCGATAGAGCCCACAACGTGCGGCATGATGATCTGCGCAGCACCCGTTGAGTAGTCACCCAAGTGGCCTGAATAGCCACCCGCCATGCTCATGTAACGTTGCAGCAAGGTTTGTGCTTTGTGCAGTACGCCACTTGAACGCCAGCCGTAAGAGCCTGCAAACACAGAAGCCGGGCCATATTCTTTGCGAATTCGCATGTGCTGTTCGTGGATCAGCTTGTAAGCCTCATCCCAAGACACACGCACAAATTCATCACTACCGCGCACACCTTCTGGCGACGATGGGTTTGCCAAGTAGCCTTTACGTACCATTGGGTACTTCACACGCGCCTTGGTATGCACTTGGTCAGGCCCAGTAGTTTGTAGACTATTTGGTACAGTTTGTGGCAGAGCATTAGTGGTCGATACTAGCTTGCCATCTTTCACTTCACATAACATTGGGCCCATGCGGCCCGCTGTCAAAATGCCCTTGCCACGCTGGTTTGAAGACGCAACAGACATAGGCGCAAAAGAAGTAAATGCCATGGCGCCAGCCGCCATACCTGTGCCTTTTAGAAATCCACGACGGGTTAAATTAGTCATAATCTTATCCTTCTATTTATCGTTAGTGACCAACCACATCTTTCGCGTGGTGCTGGAAGAACTTAGTAAGAATTTCTAGGTTTTCGGCAGTGATGTCTGTTCGATCACCCATACTCTTCGCCACTGGTCCCCATGCGTTCACTGTGAAGTGATTTGAAGGAATTTTCGCGTGACAAGTTGCACAATAAACGTTGTCTAGCTCTTCTGCGTATGACCAAACTGGGTCAAGCGTATCCACAACAGGAGAATCGATCGTGCCTGTTAGTGACACTGCGCGCCATTCGTTGCCGTAAACGTCGGCCTTAAACTCACCGCCCTCAAGAGCTTGCTGACCTTGCTCGGTTAGCGTTGCTACGATGGCACGTTGACCTTCACCCATGTACAGCACTTGCTCTGCGCCTTTCATTTGGAATGCGTCCAACTTAACAGTACGCTCATCACCTTCAGAGCTGATTACTTCTAACTTCGTCGTTGGGTTAATTTTACCCATCTCACCCATTGCGATTTCAGTCACAGGGTAAACGACTTTGGCACCAGGTGATGTTTTTGTGGTGAAGCTCATCAACGTTTCAAATGCCTTGCTGTCTAGCTCAGCTTCTGGTGCAAAGTGAGCAACGCCTTTGTGACAATCGATACACGTTTGATCGTTCGCTTTTGCGTACTCGTGCATTTTCGCTGCATCGCGAGATTGCTCAAATTCTTCCATCGCGTCAAAGTCGTGGCAAGAACGGCACGTTGCAGAGTCGTTTTCACGGAACTGCTCCCACACCATCTCCGCAAGCTCTTTGCGGTGCGCTTCGTATTTTTCTGGCGTGTCGATCTTGCCAGTCACGAACTCATGGTAGATGTCTTTCGATGCACGAATCTTCGTGATCAGGTAGTCCATCGGTTCTTGTGGGATGTGGCAATCAGAACACTCGGCACGAATGCCTTTCGCATTGCTGAAGTGCACTGAGCCTTGGTACTCTTTGTAAGGGATTTCCATAGAGTGGCACGAGAGACAGAACTCAGTATCAGAGGTGTAATGCATTACCGCTGCAGTACCACCTAATGTTAACCAGCCCACACCAATGCCGGCAGCAACCAGCAGTGCAACATATCGTTTTTTTATTGACATAATTAGCAACACTTCCAAATAAAATGTAATTATAGATCGCAAAATACTACTTTATGGGTAGTTCTCTCTTGATCCACATCATTTCCGTGTTGCTCTAAGTGTCTCAAGTATGAAATTTCGTTATTTTCATCCCATAAATGAATATTCAGTAAGAATTCATTACCCAACCAGGCATTCACCACACAAATCACTTTTGTAAGTGCAACCGTTTGATTAAAGAGATAAGAGGATGAGAAACTGGCTCTCTACATAAATGCTGTAAGGACACGCATGTCAGTTTATATTGAGACTCACCGAAGCCGATTAAGACCTATCGAAGCCAGCGATTGGGAACTATTTCAGCGATTACATTCCGAACCAGAGATCATTGAGCTCTGTTTTGATCGCCCGAGCGAAAAACAAATAAAAGAAAAATTTGCTTCGCGATTATTACCATGGACACCAGACAGTCCGCACTGGCTTTGCCTCGTCATACTCGATAAGCAATCTGAACAACCGATTGGCGTCACTGGCCTTGCCATTGAAGAAGGTAACGCAGAGGTGGGTTACTTACTTTTGCCTGAATTTCATGGCCGACAGTTTGGAACAGAAACCCTTCAAGCGCTTCTAAATTGGGCTAGAGCAACACATGACATCGACCGCTTTTCCGCTACGGTCACTGAAGGGAATATTGCTTCAGAGCGTGTTCTCATGAAGTGCGGATTCGAGCTATCTGAAGTCATTCCTGACGCATACCAAATTGGCGACAAGCGTTACGCCGACAAAATCTACTCGCTACAAAAATAAGGATGTATTTTGAATAAAGTAGTCATCGTTACTGGCGCAAGCCGAGGCATTGGAGCCGCAACAGCGAAAAAAATGGCCGAGCAAGGCTATTCCGTGTGTGTTAATTACCGTGCGCAAAGTGAAGCAGCTCACCAAGTGGTCAGAGACATACAAGCAAATGGCGGAAAAGCGATCGCCGTTCAAGCAGATGTATCGGACGAGCAACAAGTGCTCAATCTTTTCGATGCAACAGAAAACGCACTAGGCTCAGTCACCCATTTGGTCAACAACGTTGGCATTCTATTTACTCAGTCACCGTTGGCGGAAATCAGCTTGGAACGCTTTCAGAAAGTAATGAACACTAATGTGAATAGCTGCTTTCTTTGTTGTAGAGAAGCGGCGAAGCGATTCAGTACTGGTGGCGCAATTGTGAATGTTTCTTCTGGGGCATCACGCTCAGGCGCGCCATTTGAATATGTCGATTACGCCACATCAAAAGGCGCAATGGATACCTTAACCAAAGGGCTATCGCTTGAATTGGCAGACCGAAATATTCGCGTCAATGGCGTTCGACCTGGTTTCATTTATACCGATATGCACGCCGATGGTGGAGAACCAAACCGAGTGGATAGGCTCAGCCCTCAAATTCCACTGAAACGGGGCGGTACGGTAGAAGAAGTGGCGAATGCGATCGCTTGGCTACTCAGTGATGAAGCTTCTTATGTTACAGGCTCTTTTATCGATCTTTCAGGCGGTAAGTAAAATGGAAGTCAACATTCGACAAGCAACTCCTGACGATTTGGATGCAATTTTTGAATTAAACCTACAAATCAACGCACTGCATTTCGCCAACGCGCCTGAAGCTTTTGTAGCACCTTCAGAAGACGACCGAGCGTTCCTCACTCAGGCTCTCGAGAATGATGAACGCTTGTTTTTAGTCGCAGAACATGAAAAGGAGGTAGTCGGCTTTTTAACCGCGATGATCACTCAGAATGAAACCGTCAGCTTTCTGATCAAAGATCCAATTTGTCGAGTAGGAACGATTGTTGTCGATGAGGAGCAGAAGCAGCAGGGCATAGGTCGCCAACTGCTTGAGGTCTGTGAGCAATGGGCGCGCGATGCCAATGCTACACAAGTTCGATTAGAAGTGATGGAATTCAATCAACCAGCACAGCGGTTTTACGACAAGCAAGGTTTTAAAACTAACTCACGCATTATGATGAAACATTTGTAACGATAACGACAATTAAGCGCTTTTCACGACTAAAGCCACCTAAATCGCATTTATCGATGCAATTTATCCCCTGATTTTAGAAAAGACGATATGATGTGCGGATAAAGGAGATTCGAACATGATTTATCTTTTCGATTGGGGGAACACCTTAATGGTGGATTTCCCTCACGCACAAGGAAAAATGTGCGATTGGGAACACGTAGAAACGATTCCTCTGGCCAAAGAAACACTGGCAACACTTTCCCAAAATCATGCTATTTACATCGCGACCAGTGCGTCTGATTCCAACATGGAAGAGGTTCAGCGTGCATTCGTCCGCGTCGACTTAGACCAGCACTTAAATGGCTACTTTTGTTTTGCCAATCTCGGCATCGCTAAAAAACAACCTGAGTTTTATCTTGCTATCGCAAAACAGCTAGGGGTTAACGTGAGTGAGTTAACCATGGTTGGCGACTTGCCTCATAAAGACATTTACCCTGCAATGCAAGCTGGCGTAAATACGATTTGGTTTAATCCAACAGGAGCCAGTGCGCCAGCCGATCCCATTCCGAACCAAATTCGCTGTTTATCTGAACTCGTACCTTAACCATCACTAACCTGCACTAATCAAGGAAGATGAATGCAAATCAGACCCATCCAGGTAAGCGATATCGAGCGCTTTACCGAACTGTGGAACCGAGTCTATGCCGAAGGTAAATACCTGCGCAGTCCGGCTCCAGATAAAGACACCCTGACCAATATTTTACGTCGCGTAGAACTTGAATCGATTCCTCAATTTGTTGCTTTGGACAATCACGTTCTGATTGGTAGTGTAGAGATTTTTCCTGCCGAACTGTGCGGTTATGAAGGCGGTCAACTCACTAGCACAGGCATTTTAGGTATTCATATCGATAGAACATTCAGAGGAAAAGGGCTAGGTAAGCAGCTATTGTCTGTCGCACTTAAAAGTGCCTGGGAATATGGTTACGACACCATTGTACTTAATGTTTATAAGGACAACCTTGCCGCGATAGCGTTGTACGAACGATTTGGATTTGAGCACCATGGTGAACTAGGAGGAGTCACTCTCCCCAATGGCGAAGTGTTGATGAGTCAGAAGATGATGTTAAGCGCGCCTAACAACCCTCAGTAACGTGCCCTCGGACGATAGACTCTGTGGATGCTTGATTAACATAATAGAAATAGCATGCCTCTTCTGCCAAGGTATACCCTTGCGGCCAAATGTACACCACCCGATCAAGACCTGACTGGTCGACAAATTGATAATCGGGAATAGACACAAAGTGGGTACTATTTGGGTGTTGCTGACCAATAATACAAAAGTCACTGCCTTTGCAGGGAACATCAATTTTGGACACGCCACTCTGCGGCAAATCGATTTCTAATAACGCGCCAATGCTATTGGCGCTCGCTTCTGGCATACCACTTAAGGTTTTTACGTTCCTATCAATATAGTGGACTAGGTTTTGCTCGGCAGCATTGTCTATCACCACTCGGGCGTTAAAAAATTTAAGCGCGGTACCCAATGACGAATTGGAACTGTGTAACATCGACGCATAGGCTTGGCGATGAATGTGGAGTAGTGTTGGCAACGCAGCCAAAGCGATGAAAGCCAAAGTGGCGAGCACTATGGTGATTTCCATCAGAGTAAATCCCTTTAATCTCACTTTTTTATCTCAGCAGAATGAATGGTCGTTTGCCTCACATCCATGTGAGACCTTGCCAATATATCGCTGCTTTAAAACGTTTAAAGCCCTAGTAGATGACAAACAAGAGTCATGGGCCAAAGTTGAGACCGCTCGCCAAGTTACTATGCAAACGCACACATTTATGTGTCAATTTTAGGACTTTATTTATCAATCACTTATTTACTGAAGTAGATTACCCGAGTAGTGGAACGTTATTACGAACAAGTCCGCGACGTACGTTAGTGCACATCTTCCCGAAACGACGGATCTCATCAAACTGCGGAATCACACCCCGCTCCATTGCCGACTCCCAATAAGTAACCTCTGAATCGACCATTTCTAATAATTTCTTTGGACAACCGATGCACTGCCCTTCCGGCCCACACACAAAGGTTTCCGGTTCGTAAATCGGTAGCTCAGCTTTTACTTGCTCGATGATATTACGCATCGCGGTCATTCGATCTGGCTTTAACGTCATCACTCTGCTCCACGGATTAAGATGAAGCAGAATTGTACTCACTGGCACGTGAATGTCCCTACCCAATTTAGGTATATTCTGTTTGAACCGATTTTTTTATCGTCAGCTCTGGCTTTTTAACCACTAGATAGACCGCCGTGGCCGCTAATACAAAGCCAGAAATGCCCATCCAATCAAACGACTCACCAAACGCGAGCCAAGCTTGAATCGCTGTTGTTGGCGGCACTAGGTAAAACACAGACGCCACACTCGAAGACGCGCCATTTCTCACCATGTACAGCAGCAGCAGAATAGCCACACAAGAGAGCACGACGACCAACCACAACACGGTCAAAATAAACTCCAGTTCCCACTGAACTTGCATGGTTTCAAACTGCATCGCAACAGGCAGAAACATGATGAGTGCGGCCAAATATTGCACCGTCGCACCACCAACCATATCCACCTGCTGGCAATGTTTTTTCTGATACAGCGTCCCTAACGTGATACCAACCAAAGACAGTAAACAGACTCCAATGGCTAAGAACTTATGTTGCTCAGACTGCCACTCCATGTTTCCCATCAGCACCATAGCGATGCCGACAAAGCCAAGAGCCAAACCCAGCCATTGCGAGGGTTTAAATTCCTCACGAACAAACACCACCAGCAAAGCCGCGGTTAAAATCGGCTGAATGCCCACCAACAACGAACTCAGCCCTGCAGGCATACCCAAATCAATAGCGAAATAAGTGCCGCCTAAATAGAAGCCATGGATCAACACACCCACCACACAGCTGTGCCAGAAATCGCTTCCTGTCGGCAACCTTCTACGCAATACCGCCACAAGAACCAAAAACAGTAAGACATTGAATGCCATACGGATAGAAAGTAGTGTCGCTGGCTCGGCATACTGCAAACCAAAACGCGCACCAACAAATCCAGAAGCCCAAAGGATGACAAATACAAAAGGGATGGCTCGGATTAACATGATCGCCTCACTCACGCTTGTTTTATGTTTTGAGATACTGTTAATGTAATTAGGTACAGTGTTTTCAAAAAGTGACAGATGGAAGTGTTTTTATGGGTACAGATTTATTGGAAAGCGGTGAAGGGAATAAGTACCTCGTGGTGGAAAAACACCTCAAACAAGCCATCAATGGTGGCGTTTATCAAACGGATGAACGACTGCCCTCCATTCGCTCGTTGAGCCAAGAATTAAACGTCAGCAAAAATACCGTGATTCGTGCATATCAAGAGCTGGAAGCGCAAAACTTGGTGTACTCGGTTCCCAAATCGGGTTATCGAGTGAAAGTCGCTTTGCCGACCTCTCGCTCAATTCCGGATCCGACTCGTGTGGATTTGCTCTCGATCTGCAAAGAAATCCTCACGTATCCTGAATACCAAGAGCGTTTGCCCGCTGGCTCTGCCCACCCAAACATTGATTCCCCCGCGATCAAAAGCTTGTACGCCGAGATTGGCCGTCACAGCCGCCAGCAAACGCATGTACCGAGCCATTACCAATTGCCACCCGGAGATCACCTATTAATCAAACAACTGGCGAAAATCACGCAAGATTTGGGCACGCCAGCCAAATTGGATGAGATCATGGTGACGCACGGCGCTCAACAAGCAATAAGCCTAGCGCTGCGCGCAACGACACAAAAAGGCGATATCGTCGCGGTGGAGTCTCCTTGTTATTTTGGCAACTTATTGATGCTCGAATCACTCGGCCTCAAAGTGGTGGAGATCCCGAGTTGCCCACGAGACGGTATGTGCCCCGAAGCCTTAGCAAAAGCAATGGCGACATGGGACATAAGAGCGATCATCGTAACACCAAACTTCACCAACCCTACTGGAGCCATGATGCCGCTAGAAAAGCGCCAGCAATTGCTATTGGCGTCCGGCAATATTCCTATTATCGAAGACGATGTGTTTGGCGGGTTAAGTTATGATAAGCCGTTGCCAAGCTTGAGCTTGCTCGATGACAAGCAACGCGTGATTTACGTGAATTCGTTATCCAAAACACTCGATTCGCGTTTGAGAATCGGTTGGATGTTGGCGGGCCGATATCGAGACCAAATTGAGCAATATCTACTGTGTGAGAACATGGGCAGTTTGAACCTGATGCAATCTGCCGTGGCAACGTTTCTAACGTCAGGCAAGTATCGAACGCATACTGCGCGAATGGGGCGGGTTTATCAAAACAACATGCGTCGATTTATCCAGATGCTTCATCAATACTTAGATGAATACGAATCTCTAAAAAAACGATACCAGATCAACGCCGTGCAAGGTTCGTTCTTGCTTTGGTTGCGCCTGCCCAAAGAAACGGACAGCTATGCGTTGTATCAAGCGTGTAATCAACACAGAATCAGCCTACTTCCCGGTACCGTATTTGGCACTCAAGGACAATATCGACATTGCGTGCGCCTCAGCGTGGCAAACTTTGGTAGTGAAACCGATTGGATTCACGCGATGCAAACACTGGCAAAGTTGATAGCAAAGCATGTTCGTTAACTCGCTCTTGCTAAATGAACTTATGCCCGCATACGTAGACTGGTAACAACAAAAAACTCCACGCAAAGGTGGAGTTTTTTCGTATCGTTATCGCCCTCAGTGCGACTTAATTTGCCACATTCTCGCGACGTTTTCGGCTAAATTGGCAACGTTGACGTCGGCCTCTTTCATGGCCTCAGGTAAGCTCATCGCCCTTGGTACACAAGCAAACACCGCATCAATGCCGCACTCATAAACCGCCTGATAGTTGTCGCCCACACAGCCTGCTAATGCAATGACTGGTAAATTACACTGCTTAGCCACCTGAGCAACGCCCATCGGCGTTTTGCCATGTGCGGTTTGATGATCGATTCGACCCTCGCCTGTAAATACGATATCCGCATCCGCAACATGCTGAGCAAGTTTGACCGTTTCAAGCACAATCTCAATTCCCGGTTGCAAACGTGCTGGCGTGTACCCAAGCAAGGCCGCTCCCATACCACCAGCAGCACCCGCCCCTTCACGAGTCAGTACGTGCTTACCCGTCGCTTGTTCCGTCAACTCGCCAAACTTGCGCAATGCGTTATCGAGCAGAGTGACGTCTGACGCCGTCGCTCCCTTTTGTGGGCCAAAGATAGCCGACGCGCCTTTGTCACCACAGAGTGGGTTATCAACATCGCACGCTACCAACACTTCGCAAGTTGCTAAACGAGGGTCAAGACCAGAAATATCGATGGACGCAAGCGCCGCTAACCCGTCTCCATTTGGGGTAATTGCATGACCAGATTCATCAAGAAACGCCACCCCCAACGCGGTCAACATGCCCACGCCACCATCATTGGTAGCGCTGCCACCCAAACCAATGATTAAGCGTTGAATACCTCTGTCTAGCGCGTGTTTGATCAGCTGTCCGGTACCAATGCTGCTGGTCAGTTTTGGGTCGCGAGCATCACTCGGCACAAGGTGCAGCCCACTGGCCTCCGCCATTTCAATAACCGCGGTTTCGCCGTCGCCGAGGATGCCATAAAACGCTTCAACATCATTCCCTAATGGCGCGGTCACCGTTGTGAAGACTTGTTCGCCTTGAGTTGCATCAATCAAAGATTGAACCGTGCCTTCGCCACCGTCTGCGACCGGAACCGTAACAAACTCAGCATCATGCCATACGCGAGCAAGACCTGTTTTGATCGCCTCGCTCACTTGTTTGGCGGTTAAGCTTTCTTTAAATGAATCAGGTGCAATTACCACTTTCATACGTATTTCCAGAGACTTATAAGAGAACGAGGCTCAAAATGTACACCAATGCCATTGCCGTGACACCTTGAACGAGCGTAGCCATGGTTTGCGCGCGGTACGCTAAGCCCACCGACATGCGACTAAACTGCGAAACTACCCAGAAGAAACTGTCGTTTGCATGAGAAACCGTCATCGCACCTGCACCGATCGCCATCACCGTTAATACGCGGCCCATTTCTGAATCGAGCCCCAATTGCGTAAGCATAGGCGCAACCAAAGCCGATGTAGTCACCAATGCAACCGTTGATGACCCTTGCGCCGACTTTAGCGCAGCCGCAACGATAAATGGCATGAAAATACCCACGCCCAGCGCCGATAGCGTCGTACCTAAGTATTCACCTAGCGGCGTGGCTTTTAATACCGCGCCAAATGCACCACCCGCACCGGTAATCAAAAGAATAGGCGCAGCAGCCGTAATACCTTGGCTGATTCGCTCGCCAAATTCTTCAATCTTGTTGTCTGACTTGAGTAGGCGAACAGAAAGGAACAGGCCAATCACCAATGCCGTTAGTGGCTGTCCTAAGAAAGTCAGAACATCAAACACAAAACCTTCGCCCAACGGTAAGCTTGGGAATTTCGCGATAGAGCCAAAACAGATCAATAAGATAGGAACAAAAATAGGAGCGAATGCTTGGCTCGCCGTTGGCAATTTGCCGTAAGACGCTTTGAGTGCTTGCCAGTCTTGCTGAATTTCTTCTACGGCTTCAATGCCATCTGGTTCAACATGTTGGAATCGGTTCGCCCACAGCATACCCGCTAACGCCGCAACCGCTGCAACAAACACACCCACACCAATCACTAAACCAAGGTTAGATTCCAGGCCTAAGTTACCCGCAGCGGCAATCGGGCCAGGAGTTGGCGGCACAAACGTGTGCGTCGCGTATAGGCCAGTAGCCAACGCTACACTCATCGCAACGCTTGAGGTTTTTAAACGCTTCGCGAGTGATTCTTTGAGCGAGTTCAGAATGACAAAGCCTGAATCACAAAATACCGGAACAGAAACGATGTAACCGATGATGCTCATAGTCAATGTTGGGAAACGCTCACCCAACACTTTAATAACCGTATCGGCCATGGTGATCGCCGCACCACTTTTCTCCAAAATAACACCGATGATGGTACCTAAAACGATAACCAAGCCAATGTAACCAAGGATGCCGCCAAAGCCAGAAGCAATGGTTTTGGCAATGCTATCTGCCGGTAAGCCGTAAGCAAATGCCGCAAGGAACGCCGCGATGATCAGCGCTAAAAAGGGATGTAATTTGAATTTGGTGGTCGTGAGCACAATAAATGCGATCACCCCGAGCAGGATTAATATAAGGTTCATGATAACTCCATTTATTCTTATTTTGCTGAGCGAGTCCGTGTTGGCTCACTCAACATGTAGGGACGCATGAATTATTAATCGTTTGCTTTCGAATTCCTTTAGGCGGAGTGACAAATGATGTGGTCAAAAAATGACGAGTATTGTGCAAATGCACAATGTCACGCCATTTTTGAGAGCCGAGTCGCAATATAAAGCTCCGCTAACCCCACAAAATTGGTGGTTGGTAGCCCCGTTATCTCGGTGATTTTTTCTAACCGATAACGCAGAGTGTTCCGGTGAATAAACAGCATTTTAGAGCATTCCGTCACATTGCCATTGCATTCAAACAACGCATCTAGGGTTTTCAATAATTGCCCGGATTTGTCTTTCTCTTTCAACCGTTTCACGCCATCAATAATTTGTTCACCTTGCCAAATATCCGCCAACGGCGCTAACAGCACAGGCAAACGAAGTTCGTCGAACAGGTACTTACGTTTCTCTGGGTAGAACTGCTTGCCAATGGCTAATACCTGCTTCGCGCTTTGGTATGACAACGCGACATCTTTAGGCTCATTAAACAACTGCCCAAGCGCAATGTGAAACGTATGCGAATCGTGATCGCTTAAACGCGACATCAACTTATCAATGCGTTCACTTTCGATTTGGCTATCCCACTGCTTGGCGGAATGACACGGTTTCAACACCACAATTTCATTCACCGAGACAATCGCAACCAGGTTGTTACGCTCCGGATATTCAAGCAGCTCAACAATATTGCGCACGCTCTTCATGCTTTTTGAAGCGGACGGCGTCGAGACTTCAATCACCGTTGCCACTCGTGGTTGAGTCACATCGATAGAAAGACGCATCGCCCAATCTTTCAGCTCTTCATCGGTCAATTTGCCATTGATCCAAGCCAGAATAAACTCTTCGCGATGACGTCTGTCCCACTGAAATTTTTCCACCAGCGCGGCTTGCTCGATTGTCAGTTCAGCGGTCATTTTGACCAGCTTGGCGAAATCTCGGATTTTCTCCGGCTCGCCTGTCACACCAACAATACCGACCACGTCTCCATGCAATTTCAACAGCATATTGATTCCGGGTTTGACACCCTGCAACGTCAAACATTGCTGCTCATTCAGCTCTAGCGAATCGCCGTGATTCAACGCCAATACCGCGCCATCATGCACTTGCCCAACGCGGTTGGGATCGCCACTGCCAATGATGACGCCTGCTGAGTTCATCACATTTACGTTGTGACCAATGATGGACATGGTTCGATCGACAATTTGCTGTGCTAGGGAGTGGTCGAGAATAACCATTTCGATTTTCCAGATTGACAATTTAATCGTTCAATAAATCACAAATAGCCAACTGTCGCGATGATGCAGTTAAAAATAACTGAAGCAGCTCAAAGCATTACTCAATTAACCACACGATAAAAATGGATTAAACCCTCATTTTGAGCTGAGAGTTATATACTTAGAACAAAGGTCACCGATGCATTCGTCACTGTGCATCGATACCGCTCGTCTACCTACAGAGGAGGAAACAACATGGAATTACGTAATAAATCGGGTGAAGTCGCAAAAATTGCAGATAACCTCACATTAAAGGAAATCACAGAAATGGGCTACACCGTAGATTTATGCGATGAAGCATTTGACCCCGGTGAGCATTGGAAAGCGGAAGGTAAAACGCAAGGTATGGGCGAGTACCCAGAGGAGTAAGCGTCCTGACGGGCCAGCGCACAAAGCGCTCCATAAACAGAAAAACCGAGCGACTTAACGCTCGGTTTTTTACTTTTGAACTTCTTGAATAAACAAGCCCATCTCTTCAAGATAATTGCCGTTTGAGCATCCCCAATCGGTGACTTCAATCAGCTCGGTAACTAACTGTCCAGATTCATCATTTTGTACTCGCTGCACAAACGCTTCAAAGCGTTCTAACTGCGCCTGAGTCTTAATGCCATGCACAGCATATTCTACAAGCAAGCCGTTGTATGTCTGCCAGCGCTGTTCACCTGAAACATCACTGCTTAAAATTACAGAGCACTTTTGTTGAATGTTCTCGACCGCATCATTTCTTGGCGGCGTGACTGAAGAGCATCCAACCAAAATCGTACCTAGCGCCAATAGCGTAACTTTTGTCTTATTTATCATATCGTTTCCATATGTACTGCCGCGATATAGAAATATTATTACACATGACAAAGATCATCGAGAGCGCCTCGCAGATTAATTACCTGATGAACTGTAAAATCCGTGCCAGTCTTAACACTGCGCACTCCGAACTCGTAACAACTCTTGCTAACTCATTAAAATGTAAACAAATAGTAAAATCACGTTTACGCAGTACACTACCAGCAAATTAATTTGTCCCTCCTTTATTATCAACAAGCGTGCAATAATTAGGGGTCTACTCCCAACCATTTGAAGGATCAAAATGACCGCAACGGATTATCTCAACGACCTCAATCAACGTTACCTCGCAATTCACCGCACCAAAGAAGATTTCTTTTGGGAAACTTACATGGGGATCAGCGATGACCATGATGGCTCGACGCAAGCACAAACCGCATGGACAAGCTTTTTGAGCAACGCCGAGCAAATTACTGCCATCAAACAACAGCTTGAAGCCACGGACTCAATTACCGACCCACAAGAGAAACAGCAAACCATTACGGGTCTTTCTGGTTGGCTGGCGATGTTTGAATCTCACGCAATCGAGGGCGAAAAGGCACAAGCGTTGAAAAATCAGCTCATTGCCTTTGAAGCTGAGCTGTTCGAGAAAAAACAGAACCACGTACAAACGTTTACCGATGAAAACGGCGAGCAAGTGGAAGGTTCACTGCCAGTATTGAGCTCAACCATTCGCACCAACAATCATGAAGAAGTTCGCCAATCGGCTCATCAAGCGTTGCTGAACCTTGAACAATGGCTACTGCAAAACGGCTTTATAGAACTGATCAAACTGCGCAACCAGTTCGCTCGCTCACTTGGTTATGCGACCTTCTTTGATTACTCCGTGCAAAAAACGGAAAAGATGAGCTCTGAGCAGCTGTTTGAGATTTTGGAAGATTTCGAACAACGCACGCGAGATGCGCACCTAAACAGCTTAGAAAACTTGGCGAAAGAGAAAGGCGCAAGCGCACTAACGGGCTTCAACTTTGTTTACTCGTTCGCGGGTGACGTCATGCGTGACCTTGACCCGTACGTGCCGTTCTCTAAATCTCTGAGACGCTGGGTAGAATCGTTTGGTCGTCTGAATATTGATTACTCTGGCGCGACGCTAACGCTGGATTTGTTAGACCGCAAAGGTAAGTACCCGAACGGGTTCTGCCACGGCCCGATCCCTTCTTTCTACAATCAAGGCGAATGGGTCGCAGCACAGGTGAACTTCACCAGCAATGCCAAACCAGACCAAGTGGGCAGCGGCTACGATGGCATAAACACGCTGTTCCACGAAGGTGGCCACGCAGCACACTTTGCGAATGTAAAAATGAACGCGCCTTGTTTTTCTCAGGAGTTTGCGCCGACGTCGATGGCTTATGCAGAAACTCAGTCGATGTTCTGTGACAGCCTGTTAACCGATGCCGATTGGCTAAAACAGTACGCACTGGATGATGAAGGGAATTCGGTTCCTGATGAGACAATTCAAGCGATGATCAACAGTCGTCAGCCATTCAAAGCTTATGAAGAACGTAGCATCTTGGTTGTGCCTTACTTTGAGCGCGCGTTATATCAACTGAGCGATGATGAGTTAACGCCAGAGCGTATCACTAAGCTGGCTCGCGATTGTGAAAAACAGATCCTTGGTTTGGAATGCAGCCCTCGCCCACTGATGGCGATTCCGCATTTGCTATCCGACGAAGCGGCTTGTGCATACCAAGGTTATCTACTCGCGCACATGGCGGTGTATCAGACCCGTGCATACTTCCTTGAGCAGTTTGGCTATCTGACGGATAACCCAGAAATTGGCCCACTGCTGGCAAAACACTACTGGCACGCGGGCAATCATTTGTCACACAACGAAACCATTTTCAGCCTAACTGGCGAGGGGTTCAATGCTAAGTACTTGGCAGATGTATGTAATCTATCGCCAGAGCAAGCTTGGGGAGTACAACAGAAGAAA
This sequence comes from Vibrio sp. 1CM7H, assembly GCF_023161645.1. Classification (NCBI taxonomy): domain Bacteria; kingdom Pseudomonadati; phylum Pseudomonadota; class Gammaproteobacteria; order Vibrionales; family Vibrionaceae; genus Vibrio; species Vibrio sp. 1CM7H. The sequence continues at coordinate 1,814,273 of NZ_JALNTV010000001.1, read as the reverse complement.
ATCGACTCACTTGCAACACGAGAACGAGCACCAGTTGCTTCACTGAACGCGACGATTAAAGTCGTCGACGGCAGTAAAGAACTGGCAAGCAACGTCATCTCTGACGAACAAATGTGTGACGATTTTGAACGTTACATCGTAGAGACTTACGGTCGATAACACACCAAGAGCCAGAAGCCACGCTTCTGGCTTTTTGCTATTAAGGCACAATAAAAGGAAGCGCCATGCATCAACAAATCATCAAGTTCTGGTTCGAGGAGCTAACGCCTCAAAACTGGTTTGAAAACAACCCAGAACTGGACAAACATATTGCGTCACGATTTGCCTCGGTACTAGAACAAGCCGCTCGTTGTGAACTGTTTAATTGGCGTGACAGCGCACAAGGACGATTGGCCGAAATCATCGTCCTCGACCAGTTTTCACGTAATGTGTATCGCAACACCCCAAAAGCGTTTGCGCAAGACTCGCTCGCATTAGCATTGGCTCAAGAAGCAATTCGGTTAGGGCACAATCAAGAATTAGCGCCTGATCACCTAAGCTTTTTGTACATGCCGTTTATGCACAGCGAATCGCGCCTCATTCATGTCGAAGCTGAGAAATTGTTTCGCGCATCAGGGCTTGAAAATAACTACGATTTTGAGCTAAAACACAAAGCCATCATCGACCAATTTGGACGTTACCCACATCGCAACGCCATCTTGGGTAGAGAAAGCACACCTGAAGAGTTGGCATTTTTGCAGCAACCCGGTTCCAGTTTTTAACCATCAATAACAACGAGAACGTTGAATGAAATTAGACGCCATATTGTGGGATTACGATGGGACACTCGTAAACTCTGTACCGAAAAACATCGACATCACCAAAGCGATCTTATCCATCGTTGCCCCGCATTTAACTGGCGATAATTTACCGAAATATCTCCATTCAGAAGCCAACTATCACTACGCAAACCACGCGGCGAAAAACTGGCAAGAGCTCTACGTGGATTACTACGGCATGTCCCATGATGAAATGCTGCAAGCTGGCGGTTTATGGGCAGAGCATCAAGAGAAAAACCAAACACCAGTAACCCTGTTTGAAGGCATTGATGGCGTCATTAAAGAGTTTGTGCAGCTGCCTCACGGCATTTGTTCTCAAAACTCACAAAGCAATATTCGTCGAGTGCTGTCCGACAACGGCATCAGCGCGCCGTTTAAATCCATCGTCGGGTATGATGACGTCTCGAATGGGCACCAAAAGCCCGATGCGTACAGTGGCATCAAATGCGTTGAGTCGATTTTTGGTCACGCAGAAAATCGACAGCTGATGTACATCGGTGACCATGAAGCCGACACGCAATTCGCACGCAACATCGAACAGCAGTTGGGTGGCCAAAGTAAGGTGATTGCCGTTGCAGCAGCGTACAGTGGCGCGATGCCAGAGCATTGGAGCGTGCAACCAGATTACGTGGCAAGAACGGTTGACGAGCTGTTTTCGATTATTGCTCAACACACGTAATTTTTGACTGCGGTTTAAGGCCAACACCTTGAATATCAGCGCTCACCTTGCCCTTTCAGACATTGAAACAATTTTAGCCACTACACTGGAGGCCCCATGGTTACATGGCCATGTTTATTGAAACTCGATGGCGACGATGAACTTATCTATTTGCGTTCTCATGCCGATCTTGATTCCGAATGCGAAGCGCTCATTTTGGGGCCAGATGATTACGTAATTGACTCAAATGGCAACACGTTCGGGTTGCAATACAACGATTCGAACACCACCGTTTTACAACCGGAAGAACGCACTCTGTCCGTCGAGGAAGTTACGTCGCTCATCCAGTCGCATGAGTTTAGTCTCGCACAAAGGTGCATCATCAAAATTCACTTCACCTCGGTACAGCAAGCAGTTGAGGCATTAGCCAATTAGCTCGAACTCTGCTCCATTGATTACATAAAATTATTATTTTTATAATTTATGATAATTTCATGTGATTAAAACCGCACCATATACTCTCCCACATCGAAACAAAACAACGTTTAAGCACACATGTTGGGAGCAAACAAATGAAAATGAATCATGTCGGTATTATGGTCGGAGATATGGATAAAGCGGTTGAGTTTTACACGCAAGCGCTTGGTCTAAAAGTCGTTATGGGTAACACGAAAGTGATTGAAGAACGCGAAACCGCAATTGGCAGAATGTGTATTGCGGTCTTTGGTAAGGGCTTTAAAGGCTTCAACATTGCGCATCTAGTGACAAGCGATGGCATCGGACTTGAGTTATTTGAAATGAAAGAGCGTCAAGGGCGCCATGAAGTGGATTTTTCTCGCATCGGTATCTTCCATTTCTGTTTGCAGACGGACGACTTTGAAGGTGCAATCAAGCGCACTGAAGCGTTTGGTGGCAAAGTTCGTATGGACATCATGCGTTACCACCCAGAAGACGATAACAAGCCTGCGAAAATGGTTTATCTAGAAGACCCATTCGGCAACCTGTTCGAGCTTTACTCGCACACTTATGAAGAAACTTACGCTTCTGAATACGAGTAATTACATCATGCAACACAACCGGGATCAGTGCGTTACTGAACCCGGTTGTTCAAACCGTTTCACCAACCATTGTTACGACTCAATGCCTAACGACTTCATCAACGATTCAACGGTATTGTTAACCCACAATATCAACGGATCATTACGGCGCTTTACGCTGTAAACGTAACCGAAGTTACCCTCTAATTTCGGCAGCGCGTCATCAAATTCGATAAAAGAAAAACGCTTATCTAACTGATTGATCAAGTGACGCGAACAAGGAAACAGCACATCGCTATCCGCAACCAAATTCAAAATGGTGTTGATGTGCGTGGTACGCAGTTGAATTCTTGGGACAACTGAAAAAGGCTGTAATAAGCGCGAGATGTGATCTTCTTTTTCATTCCAATGTTGGATGATGTGAACCGCGTACGCGTACTCTGAAATGTCATCCAAATACATGCGTTTGCCACCATGCGGATGCGTCGCGCGACAGGCCAGAGCAAAGTCGTCCCGCCCGCCTTTTTTCTGAACCAGATGCTTCGGCAATTCCATAGGGAAATAGTTGATGCCAAAAGCGATTTCACCCGCATCGATTTTGTCTGGCGTGGTTTCCGTCCAGTCTTCGATCACCAAGTTCATAAACGGCGCTTCTTTGGCTAGCAGCTGAGTAAACGCGGCAGAAAACCATTGCGCAATGGACGAGTTGATCGCAACACGCAGAACACAGCTTTCGGTCGCAGGATCAAAACTATGAGAAACATTCACTAGCTTGTCGATGTCGTTGATGATCCCAGAAAGCTGCGCTTTGATCTCTTCGGCTTTCGGCGTGAGCTCCATATTGGTGCCCTTACGCACTAAAATGTCGTCGTTAAACAAATCCCGAATTTTACGCAAGCTTCGACTCACAGCTGGCTGGCTGGTGCACAAACGCTCCGCAGCCGTTGTGGTGTTGCGTGTTTCAAGAATCACCGCAAGCACCTTGAGCAAATTGTAATCAAAGTTCATCAACGTTATCTCTTTAGCTTTTCTCAAAGCATATCACTTTTGATATAGACTAAACACTCACAATTCATTTCTGTAATAAACGGGTTAACGACTAAGCTTAGCTGGAAACATATCCTCACAAACAAATGGATGAAACCAGCCATGAAACAAAAATTACTCGTTACTCTATTGGGATTATCAGCGCTAGGAGCCAGCTCTGTATTTGCGGCTAACACCAATGTTGATCTTGCAGAAGATGCTTATATCTACGGCTACTCTATTGATGAAGCGTACAAGTTTTTCTATCACACGGCGGTAGAAAACAACTATCCACTGAACCGCTTTCAGAATATTCGTGCTCTAGCTGATGACTCTTACATCGCTCACCCAACCATTAATAACGATACGCTTCACCTTATGGGCTGGTTAGATGTTGCTGCAGAACCTGTCATTGTGAGCGTGCCTGATATGGATGAAGGCCGTTACTGGATCTTGCACACAATGGACATGGGCCACTACACCAACGCAGCGTTCAGTTCTCGTACTCGCGGCACAAAAGGCGGCCAGTTCATGTTTGCAGCACAAGATTGGCAAGGTGAAGTGCCAGCGTCTGTCGACGAAGTGGTTCGCGTAGACAGCAATCTTGTGAAGCTGATGGGTCGCATCATGGCAGTGAATGACGAAGACGCAAAAGTCGCGCTTAACTACATGGACCAATGGAACATTCGTACCCTATCGGAATATTTAGGTAAGAACGGGCCAAAACCAGTACAAAGAACGTACCCAGATCCAAAAAATTCAACATGGCTTGAACGCGTGAACTTCGTGCTATGTGATGGCTCGATGGGCAATGCAGACAAACAGTGGTTGGACAAATACCAATCTATCGGCGTTGAACCATGCAAAACTGACTTCACACCTGAGCAGCTAAAACTGGCAAAAGTTGGTGAGAAGAAAGGCATGGAACACCTCGTCGAACTTGCACCTAAAATGACAGATGCTCGTACGTTGCTTGGTACACGCGATACCTTGGGTGATGCGCCACGCGATATTTTTGCAGAAGGTACTTACCTTGGTCAGTGGGGTTTACCACCTATCGAAGCGTCTTACCGTAAATCAGATTTCGACAGCACTGGTCAAAAACTGGATGGTTCGAAGCATGATTACGTGATGCGCTTTAAAGCGCCGAACGTCAGCGAATTCTGGTCTGTTACTATTTACGGCAACGACAACCGTTTGATGGCGAAAAACGACCTAAACCGTCACAGCCGTGGCGACCGAACCATGAAAGCGGACAAAGACGGTTACTACACCATTTACATGAGTGCGAACGAGAAAGGCCGAGCAGACGATCCAAACTTCTTGCCAGTACCTGAAAAACCGTTCTACGCCATCATGCGTTTTTACGGCGCAGACGATGCAATCCAAAGTGGTGAGTATCAAATGCCTGAAATCAAAGTAGTCAAATAATTCGTTTTAACGAACCACTACTCTGTCGCCTCCTTAGCTCGTAAGTGCGTTAAGGAGGCTTATTTCAAGGTGGGTGCCTAGGGCGAACATCTAGCCCAAAAATCAAAGAGACGCCCACTGAATCTAGTGATTATTTTTATTTAGGTATCGTATGGATTTTAATCTAATCCAAACCTTTTTAATTGTTGCTGAATATCAATCTTACTCTCGCGCCGCAGAGCACCTAGGGCTAACTCAGCCAGCGATTAGCGCATCCATGAAGCATTTGGAAAAAGAAACCAACAAATCGTTATTTGTGAAGGATGGGCGACAAATCAAACTCACTTCTGTAGCGCATCAGTTGCTACCTAAATTTCATCAGGCGTTTGCGATGATCAATGATGCCATTTCCGATCAAAGCACTTTCCGCCTGAGCTGTAACGAAGCGCTGCTCCACCGCATCACACCAACCAACACGATCAGCATTTGCGCCGATACGGATTTACCTTCGTTATTGAACGATCTACGACTTAAACAGATCGATTTGATTATTAGCCCAACGACCATTCATGACCCATCATTTATCAGTGAGTCAATTTTTGAAGAGCCAATGGTGGTGATTTGTCGTCAAGATCACCCACGTATCGCAGGAAAAATCGAACAAGAACAGTTTTATTCTGAAAAGCACTGTCGGTTTGTCGGAGACGAAGACTTCCCAGTTAGCAACACCGAAATTCACCAGCCAGGGCTGCAAGAGCGTGATGTGGAAATGATGACAACATCGCTCTCTGGCATGATGCTTTATGTGGCGAAACACGATTGCTTAGGCGTGCTTCCCCTGTCTTTGGCGCAGAAATGGCAATCGGCTTTGAATCTGCAAGTCATTCAAACTCCAATGTTTTCCGAGCCAGTCAGCTATAAGCTGATTTTCCATAAACGAGATGAATCCAGCACTTCCCATCAATGTTTGCGAGCTTGGGCGCGTGACCAATTTGCTACAGGCCTAAACGCCTGACTCGGTCGCACATCAAGGCGTTTCGCCAAAAACTCTTTCTCTCTTCTTAAACGCACTCTTTATGACTAAATGCGCATATGTTAAAAATGGCTTAACGATCAATATGGACGTTCAGGTCGTATACTTTTCCATAACCGCACAAAAGGAGTGAAGCATGCCCACCAACAACCCAATCGCAATCCAAGCCCTTGATCATGTCGTGTTAAGAACGTGCAACCTCGACGCCATGTTGCATTTCTATCGAGATATTTTGGGCTGCCCTGTCGAGCGCGAAGTAATGGAGCTTGGTTTAACCCAGCTCAGGGCTGGTAACGCATTGATTGATGTGGTGACGGTGGACAGCGAGTTAGGGCAACTTGGCGGAAAGCCACCAGCTCAAAATGGTCGTAATATTGACCATTTTTGCCTGCAACTAGCGCCTTTTTCCGAAAATGAAATACTGGAATATCTGCGTTCGAACGGCATTGAAACCGAAGAGTTTGCGAAGCGGTATGGCGCACAAGGGTTCGGTAGATCACTCTATATACATGATCCGGAAGGAAATATCGTCGAGTTAAAACCTCAAGTGATTGATGAGTAAGCTACACTTAACTGTGTTACTGACCATTTGTTTCTCATCATTGTAGAAGGCTCAAAAAAATGAACGCGATCTCGTTAGTCCAAGGCGACATTACCACCGCACATGTCGATGCCATCGTGAATGCAGCAAACCCGAGAATGCTCGGCGGAGGTGGCGTCGATGGTGCCATTCATCGCGCAGCAGGGCCTGCGCTTATCAATGCGTGTTATGCCGTTGATGATGTCGACGGTATTCGATGCCCGTTTGGTGACGCACGCATTACTGAGGCTGGCAATTTAAACGCGCGTTACGTCATTCATGCCGTTGGCCCGATTTACGATAAATTCGCCGATCCAAAAGCGGTGTTGGAATCTGCATATCAACGTTCGCTGGATCTCGCGCTCGACAAGCATTGCCAAAGTGTGGCACTGCCTGCGATTTCTTGCGGAGTGTATGGTTACCCGCCCCAAGAAGCAGCAGAAGTCGCGATGGCCGTTTGCCAAAGACCGGAATACGCGGCACTCGACATGCGCTTTTACTTGTTTAGTGAAGAGATGCTTTCGATTTGGCAACGCGCCCTGACCCAGCACTAAAATCTGTGTGACAAGAGACATAAAAAAACCGGACTGCCAATACAGTCCGGTTTGTCTTATTTATCACTGAATTATCGTTCGTTAAGCGCTACGAATGCTAGGGGGTCATCCAAAGCGCCTAATGTGTGCGATCTAGTTTTTGAAGAATCCGTTGTACATCATGTACAAATGCGCCGCAGACCAAGAAAAGTTCGACGCACCTTGTACCGCGCCCGTCTCTGGGTTGTAGTTTTCACGAATTGGCATGTCACCCGTCATACCTTCTGCGTTGTTAAACAACTCATTCGCCATTGCAATCGCTTCTTCTTTGTAGCCGTAGTTTTCCATTGCACGGAAGCCAAAGTACACTTGATCTAGCCACACGCGACCACGCCAGTACACATCTTTACCGTAAGCAGGGTTGGTTTGCGATGCGGTCGGCAAAGGCACACCCGTTCCTTGGAATTTATCTGGCGTGTTGAACTCGTCTTGATCACGCATCACCGCGATCACTTTATCGGCATGCTCTTGCGTTGCTGCACCATTAAACAGCGGCGACCAACCTTCAGGGCCACGTCCACGCTCTACAATCGGCAAACCCGCACAGCCATTTGCAAGAGGCGCAGGAGTAGTGCCATCTTCAGCCACATTTAAGTGAATGTCGTAGAAGAATCCTGTGCTTTCATCAAACATACATTGGTTAATGTACGTCTTGATTTTTTCTGCGCCGTTAAGGAATTCTTGCGCACGATCTTTACCTTCTACGCCATCGGACACCAACTTCGCCATTTCCGCTAAGTATTTGTTGTCTGAGTACATGTAAGAGGCTTGATCCACCGATTCTTGCAGCATAGAGAAGCCAAGCAGCTCGCCGTCCGCAGCGTTATTGTTGGTGCGGTTTTCTGCAAAACGAACTTCCCAATCTTTCTTCGCTAGATCGAGTTTCGCTAAGTTTTCCGCTGACGTATTGCTGTACACCCACTCTTCGCCTTCCAGCTTGATGCTGTTATCAAAGCCGTACGCACTTGCCGCGTAGCGACCAAGTTGATCCACATTTTTGTCTGGATTGCTGATGTCTTCAGCTTGCGAATTCATGTTGTGGATATTGTAGATAAAACCAAAACGAGCCGCGTTATCCATGCCCGATTCCCAGCCTGCCGCTTCTTGTGCGCCGACGTGAATCGTCATGTAATCCACTTCATCAAGAATCTTATTGTAAGACGCCATGCCTTTTACTTTATAAGAATTACCGTTTTGCTCGATGATGTCTTCTGCCGGAATAATGGTCGTGAAGTTAGGATCACGCGTTTCTACCCAAACGTACATCACGCCTTCTTCCGTGTTGTGTGCTGGGTCTACTGCCGCGCCGTATTCAGGCACACCATTTTGGTTGTGGTCGCGGTTGGATAGCCACCAATCGTGGTATGCCACCAACTTCGGATACATTTCATCAATGAATTTTTGCGCGTCTTCTGGGCGATCAAACTGGTTCACGAGAGCGTAATACACCTCCATCACAGACCATGCCGCCAACGATGGTTTCGTATTGCGTTCGTTCCAGTTTTCAGAGCCAGCACCACCACGACTAACAGGTTTGGTGTACGTCAATACATCCAGCAAGTAGCCTTTGTCTTGCGGACGAATCTTGTCATCAGCTTGAACTTGCTCTTGGAATACCGTGCGAATGTTGTCCATCGCAACATCTGGGTTGAAATGCGCCATCGCGTACGCTTGTTTCCACGAATCCCACGGCCATGTTAAGTTACCAGAGAACCAACGCGCAGTGACCGATGGCGTGACTGTCGCTTGTTCAATGTCGCCCGCCGCAGAGCGCCAGTTACCGTTTAGGGTCTCCATCGCTTTTACCGCTACGCGAGCTTGGTCTGCTGTCGCTTCTTTGTTGATAAGACCATTCGCTAAATAGCCGTCCCAACGCGCTTTCGACGCTTCCATGTATTGAGTTGGATTCGCCAATACATCTTGCAATTTCAACGATTCTGACTGCACTTCTTTCGCATTGTGCAGGTTAGAATACGCCGTATAAACCGCCGATGTTTGCTCAGCTGGTAGGCTCATCTCCGCGGTAGAACTGAATGAGGTTTCGTTGGTGAACGTCTTAGTCGGTAGAGAACGAGTAATGCGGAACTCGGCATCGCGGTCGTTACGGATCGCCCAGTTGTCTTTCATCTCGCTAAAGTTAATTTTAATGCCGTTCTCGATGGTCGAAATCTGGCGCTTGTAATCTGGGTAGTACTGCGCCACAGTTTGGTCTTTGCGCGTCGACAGCGCGTATTTCACCAACTCGCCGTCCCACTCCAACGCCAAGTTCATATCACGATCAGTTTTGTTAGTGATGAGCGTTTCCACCAGCGAAGAACGGTCAGTCACGAAGCGCAACACCATTTGCACGTGAATATCGTCCAAGTCCAACACCTGCACTAATGCACCAGGAATGGAATAGACTTTCGCTTCTGCGTTCGATAAATCGTAAGTTTGGCCACTCACTTTGTCGGTCAACGTGAGCTTGTCAAACGTTTGGCCAGACATAAAATGCGCGTACTCTTGCGTCACTTGCATAATACCGCCGAAAGCGCCATAACCCGCCGCATCTTCAGGTAGCAAATGGCCATGCCACGCGCCGTTGTCCGTGAGTGCGTTGTACTTCAGGTTCGAATAACTGTCGTAATCACGCAGGTAAGTTGGATTACCAGTACGATCAATCACGTTAGTAAAATCTGAAGTTGGCGCCTGTGGTAAACGGATTTCAGTTTTATCATTGGAACCACATCCAACAAGCGAAATAGTAGCCCCGATCAGAATGGCAAGTGTGCTCTTTTTAAACATACTTTTTCCCTATTATTTACGTTATTTTTATATCCTCATTTATATAAATGAGTTTTTTAGTGTGCAGAAGCCCGGCTCGCACTAAATAAGCCGAGCTTCCAATAATTATTCTTTTATTTTTCTTTAGCGATAGTGATGGATTTTAATAAATCGCCATTAATATTCGGAATTGTGTCAGCCAAAAATATCTGATTACCAGGCGTAAAAGTGAGTAAAACGTTTTTTAGTCGTTGACTGTTCTCACTGGTTTTATTTTGAACATCAAACTCAATTAATTTGTTGTACACTTCATTTGCCAGTTTTTCTTCTTGTTCTTCGGTAATCGCAATACGTCCAACACAAATTGGGGGCCGAATATCGTGGCTAAACACTTCTTCACGAAAGCGCTGTGCAAATAGCGTGTCTAAATTTGAACCTTCTTCAAAAATAAAGCGGCCTGTATCTTTAAATTGATAGTGTTTATCCCCTTTCAGTTCAATGTAATCCATCATTTCTAGCGCGCGTAAATAGAGCGCAACGGAAGTATCACTCAGCTGGTATCTCCGTGCGATCTCTTCTAAAGACCACTCAGGTCGACGCAAAAGATAAAGAAAATCAAATAAGTGAGGATATTGATGGAAAATCTCACTGTTGGTGTCAGTGATAAACTGTTCACTCTCTTGCTGCAGCTGCTTACCTCGCATGGATAACTCAACCAAATCCGTATCAAGGTGCGTGGCGTACAACAAGATTTTATCTAAACCAAGAGACGTATTGTGAAGCTGCCTTTTTATGGTAGAAAGCGGGATTCCAAGTCCAATAGAAAGCTCGGAATATCCAATGCCTTTTTCTTTTATTTTTTCTCGTAAAGCAGCAAGTAAATACGTTGCAGAATTATTCATCGAACAATGCCTGTATTTTATTTATTCAGCATCCATGATGATAAATTCAAGAGAGTCCTACTCTTGTGATTTTGGTCTCAATATTCTATCTTGTTGGCGTAAAACATGTCTTATCCATTAGATTTTTTACTTTTCTTTAACTGGATACATTTTACCCACCCAGAACAAGTTATAGCCATTGCTCTATGGGCTTATCAAGATAATAGTCAGTATAATTGTTTTGAAGAGTAAAATTAAGATGGCAAAGATTTTTACTAAAACTTTTCTGATAAGAGCGCAAATTTTCAGATGAAAAGTATCAAAAAATGACACCAATCGATTTATAAAAGCGTGAGATCACAATTGGAAAGTGAATCTATGGAAATTTTTAATTTCAATGACCAGTAAAAACCTTGTTATATTCTGAAAATAACAAGGTTAATTTCCAAAATAATTATTGAATTAAGATCATATTATTAAGTCAAAATTCTAGCTGGCTCACATATTTCTTTTTCTCGCCACCATTGTTTATTTATATGTTCTTGATGAACGTAAAAACTCTCCCCCGGCATTGGCGTCAGCAGCGTTATATGTTCTTTTTGACAATGGGCAAGCAAATCTAAAATCGGTTCGTCCCAGCGGTGAGTAAACAGTTCGTATGTAGCCCAATGTACTGGCAACAGTTTTTTCGCATTTAAATCGTGAAACGCTTGCACGGTATGATGAGCCTGCATGTGCCCCCAGTTTTCGACCGGATAACCTTGGCCTTTCACATCGGCAGCCACTTCCAAACAGGCAATGTCGATTGGTCCACATCGCTGTGCGATCTCGGAAAAGTGCGAATCGTAAGCTGAATCGCCACTAAAATAGAGCGTCTCTTCTTTGCCTTTGATGACCCAAGAAGCCCACAGGGTCGCGTTTTTATCGAAATAAGTACGACCCGAATTATGGTTAGCAGGCGTACAAATCAGTTCGATTCCAGCATAGTGCACGCTATCCCACCAATCGAATTCCACGATGTTGTCTGCGCAAACGCCCCACTTTATCAGATGCTTGCCAACCCCTAAGGGTACATAAAACGTCACGGGTTTATCGGCGTAGAAACGTATGGTCGATGCTTCTAAATGGTCGTAATGATCGTGCGAAATCACGATAATTTCAGGAATCGGCAAACAATCTCTGGCATGGGTATTGGGAATATTGCGTTCAAACCACGCTTTTGCGATGAACGGAGAAGCGTAATCAAAGACCGGATCGGTCAGAATTCGAATGCCATCGACCTCCACCAGCATAGTGGAATGGCCCAGCCAAGTAAGGCGCATCGATTCACTTCGCTGCGCAAACTGCGTGGGTTGAATTGGGGAATGTGGCAGATGTTCGTTAGGACTCAACGGCGTTCTACCACCAAGATAACTCCAACACACCTGCCAGAATGATTGCGGACTAGGCACATTTGGCATCTCGTTTTTAACGCGGCCGTTTTCAAATTGAGGCGAGTGGTGAACACGGTGCGCCAACTGCGCATGGTAGGTTTGAGGCGGAATCAGTGAACTTGGCTTTTGTGTCTTTTGTTCACTCGTTAGGTATGTGCGCTTAAGTATCGTCTCAGACATATCGTAGTTTTGTCTCACTTGCGAACGCTCAACAGTAGGTTTATTAAAACGTGCGTGTATGTCTATTTCGTGACCAAAATGAGGTGTAAGATGAAGATTCAGTTTCAATCAAACGTCTTCTATTTAAGGATACGGTTCTCAAACCTTCTGAATACTGCGTCGGTTTGAAAGGAGAAAACTATGGTGACTTGCAGCCAATACGATTTTATTGAAATCGCCTGTATGTTTAAGCTCCCTATCGAGATCACACTAAAAAATGGTGAAACTCATCAGGGCAACGCGTTCGACACAGGCTACGACATGCAGCGACAAGAGTGCTTGTTTTTAGATATGGATGGTGAGCACACCGCCTTCCCGACTGAACAATTAGTCGCAATGCGCGCGCTCAAAGCCAATCCGCATTTTGACGAAGTGACGTTTGAGTAAACGTCCTTCTTTCACTGACACCGTCCAATAAAAAACGCCTCTCAAGCTGACACAACTTGAGAGGCTTTCTCTTACACGGTTCACCTGAACTTGTTGTTATTCACGCGACCGGATGAAAACCAGCATCGGCATCATGATCACGAACATCACTCCCACAAGCTGGAAGGTGTGCACAAACGCGACCATTTGCGATTGCTGCTGCAACATCTGTTGGTATTGGTCTAACGCAACCGGGTCGGTAATGGAAAGCCCCTGATTGGCCGCCCAGTCATGCAAGTTAGGATTATAAGGATTAATACCCTCTCCCAGCGCATGCCATTGCTGCTGACTATCACGATATTGGAACGTGGTAGCGATAGAGATACCAAACGAACTACCAATTGTACGGAACAGATTGTAAATACTCGCCGCTGCGACAGATTGCTCTTTCGGAATCGTTAAATACGCCAAGGTGGACAGCGTCGAGAAGGTTAAACCAAGCCCCATGCCCTGAATCATACTCGGCATCACAATCCAAAATGTATCGATCTGCAGTGAGTATTGCGTCATCAAATAACTACCAATCCCGATGCAGCTCAAGCCAAAGACTATTTTGATTCTGGGATCGAATTGCGGATTGAGTTTAATCACCAAAATTAACATCGCCGCTGACGCCAATCCACGCGGTGCCATTAATAAGCCAGTGGTTGAGACCGGATAATCCAGCAAGCTTTCCAACAGCATCGGTTGTTGAGTCGTCAGGCCAAACATCGCCATCGACACCACGGCAATCATCAACGACGAGACCATTAGATTTCGGTCTTTAAGCAGCCATAATGGCGCTATTGGGCTTTTGGTTTTCCAGCTGCGATAAATCCACATCACCGACCCCATGACAGCGAGTAATATCGCGGTCTGGATCATGCGTGAGTTGAGCCAGTCTTCTTCGTTCCCTTTATCCAACACAAACTGCAACGCGCCCACACCTAACGCCATGTAACCGATGATCCACCAGTCAAAGTTAGGTTTGGATTTGTTGTCGATGTGGATATAACGATAAATCAAAGAGGTACAGATCAAACCGAATGGCAAGTTGATGTAAAAAATCCAACGCCAGTTGATGTTGTCGGTGATCACGCCACCCACAACTGGGCCCAAAATAGGACCAAGCAAAATGCCGATGGAGAAAATTGCCATCGCTTTGCCTTTTTGTTCATACGGATAAATCTGCACTAACGTCGACTGCGCCAATGGAATCACCGACGCGCCGAAAGCGCCTTGGATAATGCGAAATAGCACCATCTCTTCAAGAGACTGTGCTTGCCCACAAAGCGCACTGGCAATCACAAAACCGATCACAGCAACCAGCATGACTTTGCGTTCACCAAAGCGCGACACCCAGAAACTGGTCATCGGAATGAAGATCGCTTCCGCCATGCTGTAACCCGTCAGCACCCAAGTAATTTGGTCTGCCGTTGCGCCCAACGCGCCCATCATGTGCGATAGCGACACGTTCGCAACGGTCATATCGATTAACACCATGATGGCAGAAAGCATCACGGCGACGGTGGCAATTCCCCGTTTGTCTGCCGTAATTTGATGGTTCATTGCATGCTACTTTGCAAATCAATGGTGACTTCTGAGCTCGCACCCACGCGAAGTTGCGGCGCATCGGCTGGTACTTCTAATGCCAAACGTACAGGGAAACGCTGTTTGATTTTGACCCAGTTACCCGTTGCGTTTTCTGGTGGCATCAAGGAGAACGATGTACCACTCGCAGGCGATAGTTGTTCTACCGTTGCTTTCCACACCACGTCTGGGTACATATCAATCACCACATCCGCATGCATGCCAGGTTTAATATGAGTAAGATCGGTTTCTTTAAAGTTCGCGCGTACCCAATAGCTGTCTTTTAAAATCACAGGGAACAGCGTTTGACCCACGCTAACGACCGAGCCTACGTGCGTATTGATTTCACCGGCAATGCCATCCACTGGTGACGTAATGTCGGTGTAACTCAAGTTCAGCTCCGCTTGCGCTAACTGAGCGGCCGCTTGTTGAACGACCGCAGCCTCTGCGCCTTCTTCACCACGGTTCGCAATGGCTTTTTCTACCGTCGCGCGCGCTTGCTCTAGGCTCGCTTGGGCATTGGCGAGTTTGTTTTTCGCCGTATCTAAATCTTGGTCCGACGCCAGTTTGCGTTTCACCAAGGAATCCGTACGTTTGTACTCCACTTGCGCTTCTGTCAGGTTAGAGCGCGCCGCATCTAAGCCCGCAACGGCTTCAGTTACCTGCTTATCGGCAACGTCATGTTGCTGGACCGCCAATTGGTATGCCGCTTTTGCCTGCTTCACTGCCAACAGATATGGGCGCGAATCAATCTTCAGCAGTAGATCACCTTTGTTAACAGATTGGAAGTCTTTGACATCCACAGAAACCACTTGGCCTTTTACTTGAGGGGCTACCGATAAAATTTTTGCCCTAACGTAGGCATCTTCCGTGCTTGGATGACTATCTGAATACTGCCAAGACCAATACATCGCACCAAATGCGATAACACATAGAGTAAAGAAAAGAGTTTTTACCAGCTTAGATCTGGAGGAAGAATGCTTTGCGATGTCGTCGCTCATTTATATTGTCCACTTGTTCAATTATGTGATCAGTGTAGGACTTTTCGATCTTCGGACAATAAAATGATTTGCAAGGTAAAGATCCAATTTTACGTGTTGCTAAGTTGAGTAAATGATGTGCAATCAAAACGAGGATAAAAAAGAGGGGCAGTCCCCGTAACCGCCCCCAAAGTCATGCCAATAATAGTAATGTGCGTGTAACTACTGGTTTTTCTTAGAACTTGTAACCGCCGCTGATCATAAATACCCAAGGGTTAATTTTGACGTCGGTTTTTTGCTTCGCTCCACCTGCTTTGTAAGTTGCTTCTGTTTCAATGTTTGCGTACCACGCAGCAGCGTTGAGGAACCATTGATCGTTGATCATGTAGTCCACACCAATATTCGCTGCTAGACCGAATGAGTCATCCAACTTAAGATCTGAAAGGCCAGCGCCTTTACCCGTGCTATTGAACCCCTCATCAAAGAACATGGTGTAGTTGAGACCTGCACCAACATATGGACGGAACTTACTTTGTGGCTCGCCAAAGTAGTACTGAACCATAAGCGTTGGTGGAAGGTGTTTGGTGTCCGCGATATCACCAAGACCTAACAAATCTGTTGAGATATCGTGGCTGAATGGTGTTGCTGCTAGAAGCTCTAGGCTGATGTTATCTGTGAACATGTAGCCAAACGTCAAACCAAGCTGCGTATTTGAATCCACTTTCAATTCTTCTTGAGAACCAAGAATCTTATCGCTGCTGTCATTAGGAACGACAGACGCCGCACCAACACGAAGAACGAAGTCACCTTGTTTATGAGCGAAAACACTTGGTGACACGAGTGCAGCAACCACTGCTAGACTGCAGATTGTTTTTTTCATTTTTTATTTCCTTTTATAGGGCTTCGTTATGTCGTACCCAAAGGTGTGCCTGCTGACTGGCCTTAGATTTCAAGTAAACTCATCGCCTTGAAGCACACGGGCATCTATATTTTTTTGAGCTGCGCGCAATCTAGCACATAGAAACCCTACTATTTTGATGGAAATCAATTTGTGAAAAATATAGGTTTTTTGTATAGAGAAACGCCATACCGATCAACAAATTATGCAAATCGGATACAATTCTGTAATGCAAACTGTGCGTGTGAGAAGCCATGCCTACTCAAAAACACGAATCCTCTCGCTAGGGCTCGTAGCCAGCAAAAACTTTTTTCTTCCTCTACGTCTTCTATTTTCAAAAAACAACCCACTTAAAACGCTCGTTTGACCCCTTAAAATTGCGATTTGAGGGGTTTGTAAAACACTGAAATACAAGAAGTTATTTTTCTGGAAAATCAGTCACTTGGAGTGCTAGTCTGCTCGCAGCTAAGGAGAAGACATGTTAAAAACCGATCTCATTTTTGAACGAGAAAACTTTTCTCACCACGATTTTCAGAATGCCACCTTTAAAAACTGCCACTTTTATATGTGCAGTTTCGACCATGCCGATCTGCGCGATGCTAAGTTCATCGACTGTCGCTTTATCGAATCCAAAGCGCTAGAAGGGTGTAGTTTTCGCTTCGCGAACTTAAAAGATGCCAGCTTCACGAACTGTATGTTGGCGATGAGCCTGTTTAACGGCGCAAATTGTATGGGCTTGGAGCTGCGTAAGTGCGATCTCAAAGGGGCAAACTTCCAAGGTGCGAACTTTGCTAATCGCGTCAGTAACACCATGTTTTTCTGTTCTGCTTTTATTACTGGCTGCAACCTCACCTACTGTAACTTCGAGCGAGTGTTACTAGAAAAATGTGACCTCTTTGAAAACCGTTGGAACGGAGCGAACCTCGCGGGGGCAACTCTTAAAGGCTCGGATTTATCTCGCTGCGAATTCTCGCCAGAACAATGGGGAACCTTTAACGTTGAGCAGTGTGATCTGACTCATGTCGAACTGGACGGGCTGGATGTTCGCCGCGTTTCTCTGTTTGGTGTTAAAATTTGTGATTGGCAACAAGAGCAATTGCTTGCGCCTTTTGGACTGATCATTATCTAAGGAAAGGCCATGAACCTGTTTAAAGACTTACCGAATAACCTCGACGAGGAAGTGTTCGAAGACCTGCTGACCCACAAAAATCTGCGTATAGAACGCATTGTCTCAACAGGGCAAACCTCGCCCAAAAGTGGCTGGTACGATCAAGAAGAACATGAATGGGTATTGGTTCTTAAAGGAGCTGGAGAGCTGACTTTTGAATCAGGTGTAGTGAAACGACTTGAGGCAGGCGATCACGTGACAATTCCGGCTCATACCAAACACAAAGTGAGCTGGACTGACCCAACGCAAGAAACCATTTGGTTGGCAGTGTTTTATCAATAAACACAAAACGATCTTAAATCGAAAAATAGGCGCTGAATTTGCTCGATACTACCAAGCCGTCACTGGCACTGTTTGATTTTGATGGCACCATCACCCGAGAGGATATGTTTAGCCTTTTCCTCCACTATTCTGCTTATGGCCTGCGCAAACGAGTAGGAAAGGTCGCTATCATGCCATTTTATGCGCTGTACAAACTCGGAGTGTTACCCGCTCGTGTTATGCGTCCGCTCAGCAGTTTTATTGCATTTTCAGGGAAAAAAACGCAGCAAATTGAAGCGATTGGCGCTCAGTTTTCCCATGAAGTGATCCCGCTGTACTTACGGCCAGAAGCGATGGAAAGATTGGCGTGGCATCAACACAGAGGCGATACCATTGTGGTGGTGTCGGCATCACTCAATGCGTATCTCACGCCTTGGTGTGAAGCGAACGGTTACCACTTGCTGTGCAGTGAACTGATCTCAGAGCAGCCAAAACTGAGTGGCTTTTACCAACAAGGTGATTGCAGTTTAGAAAGAAAAGTCTCGCGCGTTAAGGCGGCGTTTTCGCTCGACGAGTTTGAATCTATTTATGCCTACGGTGATACACACGAAGACATTCCGATGCTCAAACTGGCAGACTACGCGATGCTCAACTGGAGCGAGTGGAGAGCAAGCGAATAACGATATATGCTCTGATTTTCAAGACAACCACTCCGCCAAAGTGGTCGCTTTAGACTGAAAAAACAAACCCTTCTCACATGAGAAGGGTTTTATTATTCAGGGCCCGAATAACTGGCTTAACGCCATACCCCCCATTGACCCGTTGTGCCTGGTTCCTCACCAGACGTCCACCACTGAGCGGTCCATTCTTTACCGTTGTGCGTCACCACATCACCTTGGTCGTAAACGGCCGTCTTGTCCCATAAGTTGGTTGGTTCAACTGGTGGCGGTACATCCGCTTTGATCAGTGACAACGCATAACTGAAGTCTGCGCTTGGCGCTAATACTTGGTTCGCATTCACGTTCTTACTATCGAACATGTAGTGGTTCATCTCTTGATGCCAAATGCCCACATACCAATCGCCCGTTTGCTGCGCGTTAAATTGATCCGCAATTTCTGCCGCCCAAGTCGTCGTATTGTTTGCGCTGATTGGCAGTGAAATATCAACAATTTCATTGCCTGTCGCATTAAACGTACGGAAACGGATGGTGTCACCCGCTTCTACTGGTCCAAAACCTTGCTGAACAAAGTAGCCCAGAGATGTCAGATTGTTGCCCGGTTCGGTTGGATCAACAGGGTCAGTCGGTGGCGTCGTGCCCGTTCCGTTTAACGTAATGTCACTACAGTTGTAGAAACCTTCACCAGCGACATCAATGCGCTGCCAACGAGTATAAAGCACCGCATCGCCGGAACGATCAGCTGGGAAAGTCACCTGAATACGGTAGCGTTTTTCCGCATCAACATACACGTCACCTGCGGTGTCAATCAGCTCTAAATCCCCCCAAGTAAGCGGTTTTGAATCATCATAGGTCGGCTTGGTGAGATAGAATTCCCAGTATGATGGGTTGTGCGGCGCCTTGCCGTAAAACACCAATTCAATCTGGTTATTTGCATCTGGCGTAACATTGGTGCGCTGCCAGTTTGGAGAAGGAATGTTCAAACCTTTCTTAGCGGCATCGCCGGCAGAACACAGTTCGCCGTCACGGACTACGGCTTTAACATGCTCCATATCTCGGTAATTTGGTACGTTTGCTGCAATTTCACTGCGTTGCACAAACGGGTAAGCACCAGATTCTTCAAAAGCCGCTTTACACGCTTGGTTGGGGATCTCATTGGTCCAAAAACCACCGTCTAAATAACACGTATTCTGACGAGCACTTGGAAATTCTACCCAGCCGTGGGCGTTGACGTTAAATGAGCTCAATGCGGCAACAGCGCTTAAGCTCAAAAGAGGAAGTGTTACATGTGATTTCATCGTTCATCCTTAAATTTGCTGACTCGCCGCTCATGAACACAAGCGGTTTAAGCAAAACTAGCAGGATGAGATTATTTCGAAGGTGAGAATAAAGGTGGAAATTGTAAGAGTGCCATCTGCTTTCCAGCATTTGTTGTGTACTTATCTCATACTCGACTGACTCTTTCGAGTCACTTCAAATTCATGTGCCACAAAACCATGCCAATCTTGACCGACTAACGTTCGTCTTTCGGTGTGTCCATTACCACCATGGTTGTGATCGACTTGACGTGCTCACACTCACCCAGTACATCGGCATGGAACGCTTTATATGCGGCTAAACTTTGCGTTTCTACGCGTATTA
The DNA here is from genome assembly GCF_023161645.1 of Vibrio sp. 1CM7H. Classification (NCBI taxonomy): domain Bacteria; kingdom Pseudomonadati; phylum Pseudomonadota; class Gammaproteobacteria; order Vibrionales; family Vibrionaceae; genus Vibrio; species Vibrio sp. 1CM7H. The sequence goes on along the minus strand of NZ_JALNTV010000001.1, from coordinate 1,794,202 downwards.
AATATTCATTGGCTCCCGTAATATTGTGACATTCCACCACTTCATCCACAAAGCGCACGTGTTCTTCAAAACCAAGCTGTGCTTGCTTAGAGTGCGAGGCCAAACCAATCGACACATAAGCGACAAAACCTACGCCAAGTTGCTGATTATCCAGCACCGCTCGGTAGCCTTTGATCACGCCTTTACGCTCTAAATCTTGCACTCGGCGTAAGGTTGCAGACGGAGATAAACCAACGCGTTCCGACAGCTCCACATTGGAGATTCTTCCGTCTCGCTTGAGCACTTGCAATATTCTTTCGTCAAATCTATCCATAATGATGTTTCATTGCTTATTTAATTTCTAATCATCAAATAAAAGCACAATATTGACCTCAGTTCTACTTATAGTTGTTCTCAACTTATCGAGAACTGATTCAAGGAACAATCTATGGAATATCATCAATTGGGCGCTTTGGCGTTGTTCGCTTTTATCTCCACTTTTACGCCGGGTCCCAATAACATTATGTTGATGACCTCAGGGGCAAATGTTGGATTTAAACGCACCATTCCACACATGTTGGGCATTACCTTCGGTTTTGGTGCCATGCTGATTTTAGTAGGCATTGGTTTGATGAGTCTCTTCAACGCTTACCCGATTACTCACTCCATTTTGAAAGTATTGAGCTTGAGTTATTTGCTGTACTTGACGTACAAAATCGCCACGAGCGGCAAAACCGAAGCAAAACACGATTTTCGCCCAATGTCTTTTTTAGGGGCGGTGGCATTCCAATGGGTGAACCCGAAGGGTTGGTCGATGGCGTTAACGGCTATTACCGTGTACAGCAGCGGTGGCGCATGGCTAGAGCTGACTTTTATCGCGGGTATCTTCTGCTTAGCTAACTTGCCATCGGTAACATTTTGGACCGCGGCAGGCATGCAACTTCAACGCTGGTTGACCACATCTAGGCGTGTAAAAGGGTTTAACTATGGGATGGCAGCGCTTTTACTGCTGTCGACTATCCCAATGATATAGAAGACAAAATAGCCGTAAAACCGTGATCTAATACAAAGTTCAGGTAGATACTGAATCAATAATCACAATCTAACGCCACTTTTGGACAATGCCAGGGTCATAGTAGCGAAGCAATGCGCTATTTATTAAAAGCACACTAATCATAAGCCACAGCTATTTTAATGTTCGTTGCTTGCTCGCAGTAACTGCGATGAATCTATCACCCTGGCCAAAAGCTCATGAGCTTAAGGTCCTTTACACAAGGAGCGTTACACAATGCACACTCGCAAGCTTATTCTTGCTGCCACTTTTGGATTATTATTGGCGGGTTGCAGTCAAACATCCACCACAACCAATGCTGAAATGATTCCACCCGAGTATCCAGTGGATTATTTCTTTAAAAACAGCGAAGTTTCTAGCTATCAAATCTCTCCTGCTGGTGACTACATCTCAATGATGAAGCCATGGCAAGACCGTAAGAACGTCTTTGTTTATCCCACAGATAACCCCGATCAGATAAAACGCGTCACATCCGTAACAGGGCGTGACATCGCATACTACTACTGGGTTGGCGAAGACACCGTAATTTACTCTCGTGATACGGGAGGAGATGAGAACTTTTATCTCGTGACGGTTAATGTCAAAACAGGCGAAGAGAAAACCATCACACCGACATCCGGTGTTGTGGCATACGTCATCGACACGCTAGACAATCAACCCGATGACATTTTGATTTCGAGTAACGAGCGTAACCCGCAAGTCTTTGATGTCTATCGACATAATCTAAAAACAGGCGAAAATACTCTCGTCGCGCAAAACCCGGGCAATGTGCGCTCATGGGGTACCGATCACGATGGCAACATTCGTGTCATCACCACATCAGATGGTGTTAATACCTCCGTTTTATATCGCGATACGGTTGAAGATGAATTTAAGCCGCTAAAAAATCTCACTTTCAAAGAGAGCTTTAGCCCCATTTCATTCACGCCGGACAACAAAAACTTATATGTGGCATCACGAATTACGCGTGATAAATCAGCCATCGTTGAATACGATGTAAAAGCCAATAAAGAAATACGAGAAATCTTCTCTCACCCGGAAGTTGACGTGAATAGCGCTCATTACTCTGAAGCGCTTAATAAGCTGGTTTCAGTCTCTTACGTGACAGATAAAAACCACTATCACTTCTTAGATAATTCCTACCAACAAACCTTCGAACGCCTCTCAGAGAAACTGCCAAATGTGGAAATTTCTGTAACCAGTGCGACGCGAGATGAAAGTAAAATGATTGTCGTCACCTACAGCGATGTCGATCGACCGAATTACTACTTCTACGATCGTAAAGCAGACAAATTGGAGAAATTGGCAGAAAACGCTCCATGGCATAAGCCAGAACATATGGCGAAGATGACGCCTATCCAATACACCGCTCGCGATGGAGAAACCATTCATGGCTACCTAACGCTGCCGAAGGGTCGAGAAGCCAAAGATCTGCCTTTGCTTGTGCTCCCACACGGCGGTCCATGGGCTCGTGATCACTGGGGATTTCAGCCTGAGGTGCAATTATTCGCTAACCGCGGTATCGCGGTGCTGCAAATGAACTTCAGGGGCTCAACTGGTTATGGTCGCGAGTTTTGGGAGAAGTCGTTTAAGCAATGGGGACAATCCATGCAGGATGACATTACCGACGGTGTCAAATGGGCTACCGAACAAGGTTACGCACAAGATGGCAACGTATGTATTTATGGTGCCTCTTATGGCGGCTACGCAACTCTGGCGGGGGTGACATTCACTCCTGATTTGTATAAGTGCGGAATCGACTACGTTGGCGTATCTAACTTATTTACCTTTATGGACTCCATTCCACCTTATTGGGCACCATTCCTTGCAATGTTACACGAGCAAGTAGGCAATCCGAATGATCCTGAAGACGCGAAAATGATGAAAGCCTACTCACCAGTGTTCCATGTCGACCAAATTAAGGCACCTTTATTGGTTCTGCAGGGAGCACAAGATCCACGCGTGGTGAAGAGCGAGTCAGACCAAATCGTTAATGCACTGCGTGAACGAGGCGTCGAGGTCGAATACATCGTGAAGGAAAATGAGGGGCACGGATTCCGCTCTTTGGAGAACCGTCTTGATGGTTACCAAGCGATGGATAGATTCCTAAAAACACATTTACTTGAGCAGACTCAGTAAGCCTTTACATCGTTAAGTTCGAAAGGGCATGTTGGCGTGCCCTTTCTTATTTTTTCTACGTATTTTGCTCGCCCCAGTCCCCAGTACCACTGCAATACTCCAATAATCCAGCTCAATTCACAGTGTAAATTTATATAAAGACACTACCCTCTTATGAGAGATCTTGATAACCTTAAATGAGAAAGAGAATAATTATCGAGTAGAGTCAAAGATGAAGAAGAAGCCTCAACCTAAAACGATTGTTGTCACAGATACAGAGACAATTACCCCAAATATGCAGCGTATTACTTTGCAAGGTGAAGCGCTAAGCCAGTTTCCACGCGACTGCGAAGGTAGCTACATCAAGCTATTGTTCAATGAGATGGGCGGTACCGATTTGAGCACGCTAAGCGACGATGACCGACCATTAATGCGAACCTATACTATTCGTCGTTTCCATCCGGAAACACACACCATCGAAGTCGATTTTGTCCGCCACACCACACAAGATTTACAGTGTGGCTTTGCCGCGCGTTGGGCGATGGCCGCACAAAAAGGCGATACGATTAATATCGTAGGTCCAGGCAGTATCTCTAATTTGAATACCGAGGCTGACTGGTTCTTTATGGCCGCCGATATGACAGCACTTCCTGCTCTTTCAGCGAAAATTCGTACGCTACCAGAAGAGGCAAAAGGCTATGCCGTGATCAGTGTGATGTCTGCGGCAGACATCCAGCCTCTGCACGCACCAGCTGGTATGGAGCTAATTTGGCTTACAGAAGGTCAAACCCTAGCAGAAGCGGTACGCGAACAAAAATGGCTAGATGGGGACGCTTCGATATGGTGTGCGTGTGAGTTCGATTCAATGCGTGCGCTGCGCCAATACTTCCGCAACGAGAAAGAAGTTGATCGTGAAAATATCTACATCAGCAGCTATTGGAAACAAGGCGTGTCGGAAGACGGGCACAAAGTGATTAAACGTGAAGACGCGGAATCCAATCAATAGTGGTTCATGTCTTTTCGATTCCAGCTCTCATCCCAATAAAAACGCCCGGCACCACCGGGCGTTTTAGCAACATACCTTGTAATGAGGCACTTTAAACCGCTAATCAACAAGCTCTTGCGCCAAAAAGTCGATCAATAACCGCACTTTTGGCGACAAATTGCGACTTTGCGGATACAGCGCCCAAATGCCTTCGCGATCATCGCGGTAATCGGTCAGCACCTCGACCAACTCACCACTGTCTAACGCCTCTTGCACGTAGTAGTCCGGCAGCTGCACTAAACCCAGACCGCGTTTCGCTGCGTCCACCAAAGCAAAACCGCTGTTGCATTTAATCCGTCCCGACACGCGTAAAGACTTATCGCGTTTATTTTCTTTAAAGTGCCAATAGTCGACCGAGCCAACCAAGCACTGATGCCGTCCCAATTCCGACAACGTATGTGGCTCACCAAAACGCTCCAAATACATCGGACTGGCACACACATAGTTTTGGCGCGACGAAAGACGTTTAGCAATCATGCTGGAATCTTGCAAGCGGCCAAGACGAATCGCCACGTCCACACCTTGCTCAATCAAATCCAGCTTTTGGTTGGTCAGCACTAAATCAAGATCCACACGCGGGTACTTTTCCAAAAACTGATGCAAAAGTGGCGCGAGGTTCATTTCCCCATACGTCACAGGAGCCGTCACGCGCAGCAAACCGCGCGGTTCGGTCTGCATTTGCGTGACGGCAAGCTCGGCCAGTTCTAACCCTTCCACCAAATGTTTACACTGCTGGTAATAGAGTTGTCCGGCTTCAGACAGGGAGACTTTTCGCGTCGTGCGATGCAGCAATTTCACCGCAAGTCGTTCTTCAAGTGCTGATACCCGACGACTGATTTGTGCCACCGATGTTTTCAGCTTAGCTGCTGCTCCGGTAAAACTGTTGGTTTCCGCCACAGCAACAAATTCGCTGACCCCTTCCCAATTCGCCATGCTGTATTCCTGTCGACCTCTTTTAGACAAATAGTGATGAAAATGTTCTCGTCGCGCTACGCTTTGAAAACGGGAGAATTTTACGCATCAGGCAACGGACGAAGATCGCCGTACTGCGCATCAAGCTCAATGCCGAAGTATTCTTTCAATGCATCCAGATAGGCTTGGCCCGGCTCTAACTCCAATTCTATCTGCTCACCTTGGCTGGTGTATTTGAGTGTGTAGTTAAGCAATGTCACCAACCCACTTTCTGTTGCTTTCGCCGCGACTCTTGCGCTGGTAAAACGCGAGTGAGGAAAAGTGGAGGTAAAAAAGTTGCCACACGCGATATCACCCGCAAACACAAACTCTAAATCGAAGCTATAAAGGTTGTTCCATGTGTCCGTTCCATCCGTTGACAACACTTGAAGGAAGTAACCAAACTGAGCATCTTCGACAAAGCGGAAGGTTTGTAAGTCCGTCTGAATCACTTGGTTGAGGATAAACGGCAATGGCGCGCGCGGCGTATTGGAGCCAAAGCCCACATCGACAATCCATGCTTGTTCATCCAGCGTTACCAACGTGATTTGATGACTACGGCCCGTTGGTGTGCCCGACACATGCACACGTCCTAGTAAACTGCGTGCTTCAAATCCGAGAGTATTGAGTACCTCAAGCATTAAGCCATTCAATTCAAAGCAGTAACCACCGCGAGAGTGATACACCGTTTTTTGAATGATGTCTTCAATCTCAACAGAGATGCCGCGCTGCAACGCAATATCAAAGTTCTCAAACGGCAGGCTGCGGTGCTGCGCCACGTGTACTTTATGTAATGTTTCTAAATCGGCAGGTAGCTCTCTTGGCAAACCGAGCTTGGTTAAATAGGCATTCAGATCCGTCTTGTTCATAATCACTCTTACTTCGCTGATGGGTTGATTGCGTTCTACTCTAGCCCCTCTACCTAACTTCAGGTCAACTGCCTTTTCCGCTTTCCCTTCCGCGTTGAGGAGGCATCACACTCTTATAATCTGCTTACCTTACCATTATTACGTATATGTAAAAATCATTTTCAAAATGGACGGATTATCATTTTTATTGAAACACCTAGAATAGATACCAACAAAACGACGCAGCGCAGTAAGCAAACCTTAACTACGCTTATTACGTCACTCCATATACTGAGAATATAAAGGAAAATCCAATGACTGTTGAAATCAAACCTGGTCAAACTCACATCAAATCCAAGGCAATGGTTGCATGGGCCGCTGGCGAACCACTGAAAATGGAAGAAGTGGATGTACAGCTTCCTAAAGCGGGTGAAGTGCTAGTGCGCATCGTCGCAACAGGTGTTTGTCATACTGATGCGTTCACTCTGTCAGGCGACGATCCAGAAGGCATCTTCCCTTCGATTCTTGGTCACGAAGGTGGCGGTATTGTTGAAATGGTTGGCGAAGGCGTTACCAGCGTTGAGGTTGGCGACCACGTGATTCCTCTTTACACCGCAGAATGTGGCGAGTGTAAGTTCTGTAAATCGGGCAAAACCAACCTTTGTCAGGCAGTGCGTGAAACACAAGGTAAAGGTCTGATGCCCGATGGTACAAGCCGCTTTTCTATCAACGGTGAAACCATCTTCCACTACATGGGTTGTTCTACTTTCTCTGAGTACACGGTACTCCCTGAAATCTCGCTAGCGAAAGTAAACAAAGATGCACCACTTGAAGAGGTGTGTCTGTTAGGTTGTGGCGTAACAACCGGTATGGGCGCAGTTATGAATACGGCAAAAGTTGAAAAAGGCGACACGGTTGCGATATTCGGTCTGGGTGGTATCGGTCTTTCAGCGATCATCGGTGCACGCATGGTGGGTGCGAGCCGCATCATCGGTATCGATATCAACGAAAGCAAATTCGATCTTGCAAAACAGCTAGGCGCAACCGATGTGATTAACCCACAGAAATTCGACAAGCCTATACAAGAAGTGATTGTTGAAATGACTGACGGTGGTGTTGACTACTCATTCGAATGTATCGGTAACGTAAACGTGATGCGTCAGGCACTTGAGTGTTGTCACAAAGGTTGGGGGGAATCGGTGATCATCGGTGTTGCGGGTGCAGGTCAGGAGATCTCAACTCGTCCATTCCAGCTAGTAACTGGTCGTGTATGGCGTGGCTCGGCTTTCGGTGGTGTTAAAGGCCGCTCTGAGCTTCCAGAAATCGTAAACCGTTACATGGCTGGTGAGTTTGGCTTGCAAGAGTTCATTACTCATACAATGGGATTGGCTGACGTAAACAAAGCGTTTGATCTGATGCACGAAGGTAAGAGCATCCGTACTGTTATTCATATGGATCAATAATGCTGCCTCAGGCTCTCCTTTTGGGGAGCCTGAATTCATTCTGTTGTTAGAGAGTTTATTCATGACCATTGAAAATGTAAGCCAAACCAAAGTGTTTGGCGGTTGGCACAAACAATATACACACGAATCCAAAGCCCTAAACTGCACGATGCGCTTTGCGATTTTCTTACCACCGAATGCCACTAAATCGAACCCCGTACCCGCTTTGTACTGGTTGTCGGGCTTAACCTGCACCGATGAAAACTTTATGCAGAAAGCGGGCGCATTTCGTATGGCGGCCGAGCTTGGCATTGCGATCATTGCTCCGGACACGAGTCCAAGAGGCGAAGGTATCGCTGACGATGAAAACTATGACCTGGGTAAAGGAGCTGGCTTTTACCTTAATGCGACTCAAGCACCTTGGTCACTGCATTACTTCATGTACGATTACGTGACGAAAGAGTTACCAGAGATCATTGAAAGCAATTTCCCTGTCTCAGAAGTAAAATCCATTTCTGGGCACAGCATGGGAGGTCACGGAGCATTAACCATTGGTCTGAAAAACGCAGAACAATATCGCTCAATATCGGCGTTTAGCCCTATCTGTAACCCAGTCCAATGCCCTTGGGGACAAAAAGCCTTTACTGCTTACTTAGGCAAAGATATTGAGAGCTGGAAGCAATACGATGCAAGTGAGCTTCTCAAGCAAAAACCATCACCACTTCCTATTTTGGTTGATCAAGGTGATGCTGATGGCTTCCTTAACGAGCAACTTAGGCCAGAAGCGCTGGTTGCTGCAGCAAAAGTTCATGATTCAAACCTGAACTTAAGAATGCAATCTGGTTATGACCATAGCTATTATTTCATCTCAAGCTTTATTGACGATCATCTCAACTTCCATGCGAAGTATTTGTTTGCCTAATTCATAGAAGTAACTTGATGAATTAAAAAATAAAGCTACCTAGGTAGCTTTATTTTTGGTGCGTATTAACATACCAATCTTAAATAACATTGGAATAAAGATAGAGAGCAATGTAAGGATGAAATCGGGTTTGCTTATACCTCAATCATTAACCCTTCTAATTCTCATTCACAATACAATTCATCGGTTGAAAATAGGATTAATTTCCATTAAAAATCTGCGAACTGACGCGAATTCGTTATAGAGCGAAATAATAACGCATATTTCTGACCTTTTAATTAAGAAGTCACTTAATAACCTTGACGTACAGTAAACCGACAGTTACTTTTCAAACATAACATATTATAAAATCTCATCCGGTTGGCTCTATTATTACAATTACAAATAAAGTACCGCTAGCACCTTTGTCCTAGCTCAGCAAAAAGAATAAAACTCAAAGGGCATATGATGAAAAAGATAGTCGCGCTAGGTCTGTTTTTTGTTGCGCCATTCTTATCTGCAAGTACGATCGTATTTAGCAGTAGCCAACAACCTAGTGTCACATTAAAACTGGAAGAGATTCAATCTTTACCAACCACCAGCTACACAACCACGCTGCCTTGGATCCCTGCTTCTTCTGAATTTCTTGGGGTCAAACTTAGCACGCTACTCACCCACGTCTATGGCAAAGTGCCAGAACAAGTTGATGTCAGTAGCTTGAATGACTATCACTCGACACTGTCTCGACAAGACATTCTTAGATACCAACCAATACTGGCTTACCAACAAGATCAACACTATATAAAAGTCAGGAATAAGGGGCCATTTTGGGTAATATACTCTCTTAGTCTCTATCCTGAGCTCAACTACAATAAATATCACGCGCAAATGGTCTGGCAAGTAAATGAGATGAAAGCAAAATAATAAGAATGAAGTTATCAGAACCCACCCATCAAAAGCAGAGAGCACCACAATACTCTACAACCAGTAAAATGTTGCTTGTGGTGTTTGCCACTTCTTTGCTTCTCGCAAATGTATTGCTTCTGCAGCAGACACGCGCACTGTCACAAAACTTTAATAATGAGCAAAAACAAGCGACCTGGTTTTTATTCCAACTCTCTAAAGAGCTTTCGGAACTTGTCGGAGAAGCGAGACGAGTCGATGAAAATGTATTAAATATCGAAGGTGCAGAGCTGCAATATGAATTGGCCTGGAGTAGATTCGATTTATTAATTAGTAGTAATGAAGCCTACACTTTTTTCTCTCGAAATAATATGCATCAGTATTTCATTGATCTTTTTGAGGAATTTCAGGGTCTGGAAGCACAATTAGTTGAAGCAAGAACTGGCGATAGCCAAGCTGCGGCTCAATTTTATCGATCCACTCAAACACTGTACTTAAGCTTGGTCGATTTCGTTAATCAGAACTTTCGCCTAAGCAGCAAAGTCTATGAGGCACAGAAAGGAGAAACGCAACGGTTAATGCAAGCGCAGTATATGCTGTTTGCTACATTCGTTTTGTCGATCCTGTCTCTGACTTATTTCTTTTATCGTGAATCCCATTTCCATAGAAAACTGGCGCTCAGCGACCCACTGACTCATCTTGGAAATCGCAATGCACTATTTATCAACCTGAATGAGCTCACTCAAGAGAAAAGGCCTTTTTCTCTGTGGATTTTAGATTTAAATGGTTTTAAAAGTGTCAACGATACACACGGTCACCAAGTGGGAGACACCGTACTGCGTGAAATTGCTAGACGGCTTAAATCTATGGCGTTGAATGATTTTACCGTCTATCGCATGGGAGGCGATGAGTTCGCCGTCATCCTCGAAGGGGAGCATGTTGATGAAGAAGGCGTTCGTGAGCATATCAATGCGGTATTTGATGCGCCAATACTAAACTCCGACAACGTCGCGACACTATCAACCAGCATGGGCTTAGCGCAATACCCAAAAGACAGTAACAATGTTGACTTTCTTATCAGCATAGCGGATAAGCGCATGTACAAAATGAAATTTCAACGTTAAACGGTATTTATGATGAGAAAGTTCATGCAAGTACTGCTTCTACTAGCAGTCATTGCGGCAGGTGTGTTGGCTTGGGTATTTATCCCATCGCACGAAACCATCGGGCAAAAAACGCTTGAGCAGGCACTCAACGACGACTACAGCCTCGTTGGGCATCGAATCTACTCAACCGATCCGGATGCTGGCAACCGATTCGGCTACTTCGTATTGGCAACGGGACAGAGCATTGAAGAACAAGAGCCGTTTTTGGTCACTTCGGATCAGTTTATTCGCATGGAACAAACGGGTGATAACACCTTGTCTTTGACCGTCAATGGCCGTATCTACCAATACCACAACGACTTGTGGGTACCAAAATCGGACGGAAAGCTGCAGCATTTTTTAGTCAGCGCAACCGCTAAGTACGTGCGCTAAAAAACGGGAACATTACTACCCCCTCCCACCACACAAAAAAACAAAGCCCCGCATGCACTGCGGGGCTTTTTACGTTAAGAAGAAAGTACCGTTGAATGGATGAACGTTACTTCGCTAACACTTTTTCTTTAATCACTTTTAGTACCCCTGCCTCTTGGTTGCTTGGCGCAGAATAACGAGCGATTTTCTTAATCTCTTCATGCGCGTTGGCAACCGCGTACGAATGCTCACTGACTTGCAGCATTTCAAGATCGTTGAGGTAATCACCAAACGTCATGGTTTCTGCCGGAGTAAAATTCATCGACTCTTGAAGATGCTGAATGGCCGCGCCTTTAGAGGCCTCGGCATTCATCACATCCAGCCAAATTTTGGCGCTCACTACGACTTTATGCGTTGCGCCAAACTTCGCGTTCATGGTCGGGAACAGGAGCTCTTCCGAACCGTCAAAGTGACAAATTGCTACCTTGATGAACTCGTCTTCGACCTCAAGCAAATCCGGCACATATTCACAGCGGTGGTAGTACTTTTGAAACTCTTCCAGTGATTGCTGATCATGCGTTTCGATGTACGCCGAGCGCTTGCCACACAATACGATGTTCGCTCCGTCAATTTCACGAGCCGCTTTCACAATCTCCGCCACTTCCGCTTTAGGCATGGTGCAACTGTAGAGCTCTTTATCTTGGTACATCACCAAGGTGCCGTTTTCGGCCACATACAACACTCGATCTTTGATTGGCGCGAACGTGTCACGCAGGCTGTAATACTGACGACCAGACGCAGCGGAGAACAAAATACCTTGCTCTTCCAATTGCAAAAACAGGTCGAAAAACTCTGGATCCAAACGACCATATTGGTCAAGCAAAGTGCCATCCATATCGGAAGCAATAAATTTGATGCGAACTTGTGACATTAACTAAAACTCTAAATGACGCTGCGAAAAATATATCCATGTAAGGTACAGGATCTTGTATGAATCTCAAGTCGGGATGACGAGGCCTTTCGCGATTACCAATGGTGCTGTTTAAAGTAATCTTCACTGTGATCGATGAAGGCTCTCACCGCCGGAGACAAGTGTTTACGCGATGAATATAGCGCGTAAATGTTGAGATCATTTGGCTTCCAATCCGGCAACACCGACTCAAGCTGACCCGATTGCAGATAGATATTGCTCAAATAGGTTGGCAGCATCGAAATACCCATGCCTTGCAAAGCACCATGCAATAACGCCGTGGCCTCATTGCTGGTTAGGCGACACTCAATTCCCACCGATTCGAACTGCTCGCCCTGAGACAAATGCCACACGTGACGCTCAAAGTTTTTGTAACCCAAACAGTCGTGTGAAGATAAATCTCGCGGATGCGCGATCGCGCGATGAGTTTGCAAGTATTGCGGTGATGCCACCAACACCGATTCACACACCGCAATCGGCTTACCAATCAAAGAAGGATCGGGATCTGACGCAATTCGGATCGCTAGATCGATGCGTTGCTCGGTTAGGTCACTCACTGAATCTTGCAGATCAATGTCGATATGCACTTTGGGGTGCTTTTGCATAAAACTGTTTACTGCTGGGATCAACTGTGAGAACCCAAATGAAGTGCTAGACGCGAGACGGATTTTTCCGGACAGCTCACCATCAACGGCAATGTTCGACGTCAACGTCTCGGCCTGTTTTAACCAGCGCTCAATCTGAGGCAAGCTGCGTTCCCCTGCGGTGGTGAGCGACACCTTGCGCGTGGTGCGGTGCAACAAACGAGTTTGCAGCCAGTTCTCCATCGCCTCTACATAACGAGTCACCATTGGCCGAGACATGTCTAACCGCTCGGCGGTAGCGGTAAAACTGCCAGAATACACCACATCCACAAATACTTTTGCTGCCGTTACTCTGTCCATACATTTGCTCGAAATAAGAAATAGTGATGCACATTATTGTGTATTTTTCCGAGCGTATCAATTTCCTAATATAGCTCCCGTTCCCAAGCCATGGTCGCTTGGCCCCAAATTCTTTAGGAGCTTATTATGAAAAAATTCACTTTGATTGCTGCATCCATTTTAATGGCAAGCCCTGTTCTAGCGGCAAACCACTCTCCCCTTACTCTTGAGGTTTACAACGCCGACGGTAACAGCTTCCACGTAAACTCAACCTTGGTATACGGTGAGACTGACGCCATGGTTATCGACACTGGCTTCACCAAAGCTGACGCGATGCGTATTGCCGCTAAAGTGTTGGACTCAGGCAAAACGCTTAAAACCATTTTCATCAGCCAAGCGGACCCTGATTACTATTTTGGCGCAGAGGCCTTACACCAACAGTTCCCTGATGCGCAGATCATCACAACGCCAGCGGTTCAAAAAATTATTAAAGAGAAGTTGGCTGGAAAGTTGGCGTACTGGGGACCAAAGCTTGGCGCAAACGCACCGGTAAAACCAGTAATCCCTGTCGCATACGACAAAGCATCATTAGAGCTAGAAGGTCATAAGATTGAAATCCGTGGTAACCATGGCACATCAGCACACCGCCCTTACCTATGGATTCCAGATAACAAAGCGATTCTAGGTAACGTAGCCGTGTACTCAAACGTGCATTTATGGATGGCAGATGCCGCTGACCAAACCGCTATCAATGCTTGGGAGCAGCAGCTTAGCGAGATGCTTGCGCTTAAACCTCAAGTGGTCATTCCTGGTCACATGAAAGCAGGCACAAAGCTGAACGCAGACACCATTCGCTACTCGCAACAATACTTGCAGGATTTTCAGCAAGCGAAAAAACACAGCAATAACAGTGCTCAACTCATTGACACCATGTCAGCGAAATACCCAGAAGCTCAATTGCCAATCGCGCTAGAAATCGGTGCGAAAGTGCATACTGGTGAAATGTCATGGTAACCGTGCATTACTTCTTCGATCCCATGTGTGGTTGGTGCTACGGGGCATCACCACTCATCGAAGCCTTGATGGACACCTCTCAATTTAAGGTGGAGCTTCATCCCGGCGGCATGATTGAGAAGCGCGCAATTGAGCCTGAATTTCGTCAGCACATCATCAACAGTGACGCTCGTATCGCAACCGAAACCGGAGCAACGTTTGGTGAAGCATATCTGCAACGCGTGAAAAGCGAAGATGCGTTTGTTCTTGATTCTTATCTACCCACACAAGCGATCTTGAGTGCGGAGAAAATGGGGCTGAATCCATGGCACATGCTAAAGGCCATCCAATCCGCGCATTATCAGCTCGGGTTAAAAGTGAATGAAGCACCGACGCTCAAAGCCATTGCAGAATCGCTAGGTTTAGCAAACGGTGTGTGGGAGCAAAACATGACGTTAAGCGAAGCCGATCTAGATGAGAAAATTCGCTCTAGCCGACAGTTGATGCGCCAGTTACACGTTGGTGGTTATCCAACCCTGATTGCAGAAGTAAATGGCGAGTACCTGACCTTGCCGCACTCGGCCTACTACGACAAACCGGCACAGTGGAAGCTGGCATTACAAAAACTGCAATAAGCTCTTCCCCACTCGCTCTTGTTCTTAATCCAAGAGCGAGTGCCAACACCGACATGGCAATCCTGACTCAAACAGGTACAATCCTCGCTCGATTTTTTACTCGCGCGGATACCCACCATGCACTCGCCTGAACATTGTTTTACTCGTTTTACTGCTGATACTTCTGACTATGAATTACCAACGCAGTTTACGTTTCCGTTCTACTACACGCCGCATCCTCTTTGCGTTATGGCTGCAAAGCAATTGCAACAGCACTTATTAGCGCAAACCGACTTCGAACACGATTTTGGTTTGGTTAATGAAGAAACGGGGCGAGGCAAAATGTTTGGCGTATTACTAGTAGAAAGCTCTCAAGGCGATCTCGGCTTTTTAAGTGCGTTTTCTGGCAAAATTGCTGACCAAAACTTGATTCCAGGATTTGTCCCTCCTGTATACGACATGCTGACCGATGAAGGCTTCTTCCGCGCAGAGACAGATGCCATCAACGCCGCCAATGCGGAGTACAAAACCTGTGCCGCGAATCCGGAATTGGCGGAGCTTAAAGCGCAAATCCAAGCCGACCGAGCCGCTTATCAGCAAGAAGAGCAAACACAGCGCCAAGTGATGATTGACGGCCGCGCCGCACGCAAGCGACAGCGCCAACAGGGCGAGCAAACGCTCAATGCCGATGATCTCAAAATCTTGTTGGATGAGTTGGGTAAGCAAAGTGTCGCCGAGAAAAACGTTCTCAAATACTTAAAGCAAGCGTGGGATGAAAAGCTTGCAATCAAAGAAGCGCGATTGGACGAGTTAGAGCAGCAACTTGCTCATCTGAAAGAACAGCGCAAAACGCTCTCCAACGCTTTGCAGCACAAATTGCATAAACAATACCGCTTTCTAAACAACCATGGCAAAACACGCGACTTGGTGGACATTTTTGCGGACACCACAAACCCAGTACCACCAGCAGGTGCAGGGGAATGTGCTGCGCCAAAACTGCTCCAATACGCGTTTAAATACGGATTCAAACCGCTGGCGCTGGCAGAATTTTGGTGGGGTGTGTCGCCAAAGTCTGAAGTTCGCCAACACAAAAAGTTCTACCCATCGTGTAATAGCAAATGTCAGCCGATTTTGGGCCATATGATGCAAGGACTGGATGTCGAACCTAACCCATTGGCGGAGAATTGGGCAGACGACAAAGAGCTAGAGATAATCTACCAAGACGACGCTATGGTCGTCGTCAACAAGCCCTCGGGCTTACTTTCAGTGCCGGGTAAAACCATCAAAGACTCTGCTTATACTCGCCTACAAGCGATGTTCCCTGATGTGGAAGGGCCGTTTGTGATTCATCGCCTCGACATGGCGACCTCTGGCATTTTGGTGTTTGCCTTAACTAAGCGCGCGAACAAAAGTCTGCAAAAACAGTTTATGGCTCGCGGCGTACAAAAACGTTATATGGCACAGCTCGAAGGCGTATTAAACGAGCCTGAAGGGGAAATTTCACTGCCAATGCGTGGCGACCCAGACGACCGCCCACGTCAGCTGGTGTGTTTTGAGCACGGTAAACATGCAGATACCTACTGGCAACTGATTGACGTCAAAGATGGACGCAGCAAGGTATACATGTATCCGAAAACCGGGCGAACTCACCAACTACGTGTACACAGTGCTCATCACATGGGGTTAAACATGCCGATGGTCGGTGATGGTTTATACGGCGAAAAAGCGAATCGCTTACACCTGCATGCTGAGATGCTAGAGCTGGCTCATCCATACAGCAAAGAGCGCATGGTGTTTAAAGCTGAGTGCGAATTCTAACTTCTTCCAGATTTTAAATAACAAAAAGGCACTGACTATCAGTGCCTTTTTTGGTTTCTAACAACAGAATAAGCGTGATGCGTGATACAGCAAACCGTTAGCTCACCTTAAACTTGGTCCACACCTGAGAGCGCCAACGCCTTGCCATGATGATACCACGCACCCATTCATCGAGAGCGATTGCCATCCAAGCCCCTAAAACGCCATAACCCATGTGGATGCCAAAGATGTAGGAGAAAAACACGCCTAGTCCCCACATACTCAAAATCCCCATTTGCACTGGGAACTTGATGTCACCCGCGCCTTTCAGCCCCGCGATAAAAATCAGGTTAAACACACGTCCGGCCTCGAGCAAAATTGAGCCCATGACTAACGAGCCTGCCAATGCGAGTATTTCTGGTTGATCGGTAAATACGCGCAGAATCTCTTCTCTAAACAGGTAAATCAGCGTGGTTGCCGCCGTTGATGCCACAAATCCCACTAAGAAGTAGATTTGTACACGTTTTAAAATGCTGCTCACCCAACCTTTACCGATGTAGTAACCAGTCTGAATTTGCGCTGCCTGACCAATTGCCAACGCGAAAGCAAACGAGAAACGGGCAATGTTTTGCGCATAAGTGAAAGCTGCCAACGATGCCGTCCCCATTTGCACCACAAAGTACACAATGCAGATTTGCGCCACGTTGTAAGACAGCACTTCACCCGCGTTCATACCGCCGATTTTTAAGATCTTTTTGTAAATTTCTGCGGGCACTTGTTTCATGGTCGACATTGGTAGTTCAATGCTGCTGCGAGCTAGAATAAACCATAACATTAACGTACCGATGACTTGGCTGACGACGGTTGCTATTGCTACACCTTGCACACCATACACAGGTAAACCGAATGGCTGGTAAAGCGCAATATAGTTACCAATGATGTTGAACACACCCGAGATCAAGTTCACCACCATTGGAGAGCGTGAATAGCCATGGCTACGCAGAATGGTCGTAAAAACAACGCCAATCGTAACGTTAAACGTCATCGCACCGCTGATCAGCAGATATTCACGTGCGTATTGCTCGACTTGTGCCTCCAAACCGTAATACGGGAGCAGGAATATCGCGCCAAGCACGGCAATCACACTCAAGAACGCACCGACAATCACGGACAGCGCAATACTTGCAACGCCGACGTTCACAGACTCTTGCGCGCGCCCAGCGCCGTTGTATTGGGCAATCAAAATCCCCGTTCCGCTGCTGACAAACGTCGAAACGATGATTAAGAAAAAGGTAATCTGCGTGATCACACCAACAGCGGATACCGCTTTGTCTGAGTAGCCACTCAGCATGAACACGTCACTGGTTCCTAAAGCCGTCCGTAGCAAAATTTCGACAAGAATCGGCCAAGCCAATGCCACGATGGACATTCGTTGGTTGATGTTTTGGCTTTTAGGCATGTTTTTAACCTTTCCTACAACTAAAAACTGCCTCACAAAATGTGTGAAGCAGTTTGGAAAAAGAGTAACTCGAATGAAGCTCGATATGAGGTCGTGATTTAGCGCGGATTCTAGTCGCATATTGGTCACAACGACAACAATATTTCGATCTGTTTCGGAAAAATATTTCTAATGCTTTTTCACAACGAAAAACTCATTGCCGGAATTTAGAGATCGTCGATTGACGAACAATGAGCTCAATAGGTAGAAGGCGCAGTTCATGCTACTCCCAACAGAGTTGAGTCAGGATAGATCCTGCAAATACGGCGGTGGAAATGCATTACTTTGAATTATTAATCGAACCATCTGAAGCCATAAAGATCCGCCATGGAAAACTTTATAAGCCTTTGTTGCGCTTTGAGCACTCTCACCAAACCACACTTCTAGGCCCATACTAAAAATGACTGACATCACATTTGGAAACTTTGTTGTTCTATTCATCGCTAAAATACCGCCTAGAATAAGCGTACACGTTAATTAAGCAAGGATACGTAATGTCGACATTAGCTGGAGCACGCTTAGAGGAAATGGCGGATATCCGCTCAACAAGAAAAAAGAAAATTGTCTTTTTATGCTCCAGTATCGCCGCGGCATGTTTAACTTATGGCTCCATTGCTCAATTGTTTGAGGATAATTGGGGATTAAGCTTTTTCCATGCTCTGTGTGCCTTAGCCTGTTTAGGTATCAGTTATGTGATAAAGGTTCAACGACATCATCAATATGCCGACCTATGGCTGAGTGCAGTATTGATGTTCGAAGGGTTATTGCTACTTCTGTATAACGATGCCCCCTCAGGCAAACTGCTATGGCTATACCCCATTGTCGCTACTCTGGTGCTGATCAATGAGTTTAAAGTCGGTCTGCTGTTTAGTGGCACCTATATCTTACTGATCTTTTTTGGCGTCGTTTTTTTAGATCGGCTACCAACAGCCAGTGACATCATAGAACGACGATTTATGCTGACCCTGATAGCAACTGCATTTGTGTGTCACACATTCTCGTACTACTACACAAAAGTCCTCAACTACATTCAAACACTTTATCGTGAAGGGATTGAAGAGTTGGCGTATTTTGACCAACTCACAGGGCTTGCCAACCGCTGGAGCTTTGAAACTTGGGCACGTGCAAAGCTCGATGAGATCAACCATTCATCTGATGACCGTATCACTGCTCTGGTCTTCCTAGATATTGATAACTTCAAACACATTAACGATACCTACGGACACGATATTGGTGACCAAGTGCTTCAAGCCTTTGCAACTCGATTAAAAAACAATGTTCGCCATAAAGACAGAAAAACCGACAAACACGACTACTCCATCGCTCGATTTGCGGGCGACGAGTTTGTGCTCATGCTGTACGACATAAACAGTAAAGATGACCTCGACAGCATTTTGAAGCGTATTGTGAATCTATTCCCAAAAGGCTACCGAAGCTACGATATGATTAACGAGTTAACAATGAGTGTGGGCGCTGCTATCTACAAACAAGATGCGAAGGATTTATCTGAATTGACTCGGTGCGCAGATAAAGCAATGTATGCGGCTAAACACACAGGGAAAAACCAATACGCGTATTACGAACACTGCAATACCGAAGAGAAGTCAGCCTCTGAAACGCCGGCTGTGTCAGAAGCTTGCTAACGGTTAAGCGAATACATGCATCACCCATAGCCCCAGCACCAGAAATACGATTAGCCACACAGCTTGCAGCACTCTGCTCGGCTTATCTTGCTGGCGACCGAATTGGCCTTTAAACGCACGGTCCTTCACTTTGCCCATTAAGCCTTTTCCTAGAGCACGTCGATAGAATTCACGTCTCTTATGGGCTGCATTGGCGACCTCGGTAAAACGATGTCTTTGCTCATTGGTGAGATCTTTGTCCTCGTAACGAGGAGGGAGATCAGAATGCTTGCGTTGTACTGCCATCACTTCCTCCCTGGTCGATGGGTACATTTTTATTAAGTATATACCCAAATAACCAAAAGATGCGTTATAAGTGAAGGACATAGACGAAAAAACCACCCGAAGGTGGCTTTGTTACAGGCAAAAAGGACGCTTTAGAAGTACTCACATAAATACGCAGTCGCGTCTTTCACTTGAAGCTCAAATGAGGAGTTCCCTTCCACTTCAAAAAACTCACCACTTTGGTAAGTCGTCCAATCACTCTCGCCGACACGCTTGACCACAAGTGCACCTTTTACAACCGTCATACGCTCAGGCGCTTGAGTGCCGAACGTGTATTCACCAGGAAGCATTACACCAACGCTAACGTCCTGATCATTCTGGTTAAAGCCTAGTGATTTTACACTACCTGCAAAATAGCTATTTTCCTTAATACTCATTATTGGTTTCCTTATCAAAAGTCCGCTCTTTTTTACCTTGTTTCTTCCTGTTACTCAAGCTCTGAAAGCCATTAAGCTCAACGTTATAAAGCACATCCTTTGCTACTGAGCGAGGCCACCTTTTTCTAGGCTTAACCAGACGACGTAATTAGTGAGATAAAGTCGGTGAATTAGTTAACGCCAGCAAACAATAAAACCATCAATAAGAGTGTATCCGAATGTAAAAGTGGACATTAGATCATAATTTCTTAGTCTTAATCGCGGGATTGTTTGTTTTTGAGAAGGAAGGTTTCCACCATATTAAAAAAGGGAAGAAAAGTAGACCAATGACGGACTCAGCTCGCCGAAGGCGGAAAACAAGACAGGAACCAAAACTTTCATTTTGGGCTCGCCACCAATCCAAAGTCCTCAAAAGCACATTTGCCGTTTTTGGGGTGGGTCTTTTGACGTTTTTCAGCTATCAAATCCACCTATCCTATCAAGACCATATTGACCCGGAAAAAGTCTACGGCGAGTGGATTGAGATCGGCGCTCCACCCTACCAAACAGAACGTCTGACTTTCACCGAGGATGGGGTATATCGAAACCATCGACTCATCACGACAGAATTTGAATTCGATGGAAAGGTCATCACGTTGAACACTGGATTAGGAAAAACCGCGTACCAGATCTCGGGCTCTCACCTTTCACCTCAGATTCGCCGCATTGAGCCTCTTATTCCAGACCAACGATTCATCCGTAAGGGATTTGAGCATACCGTTCAAGGCTCAGAAACCGGAGCGGCTTCAAAACGTCGCGCTGCATTAAGTGAACATTTCAGCCGTGACTAGCACGTCTTCACGGCTATTTCTCCTTTCAATTATCTTTCTACTTCGATGAAACAAAACCTTAATAAACAATGAAATAAGGTATTCATCGCATTTATCCCACCCGATACTGAGTAAACAATAATTTTAGTTTCTGCTGAGATTTTATAAATTATTGACTCAGTCTGACACTTTCTGTGTAACAGAGTGCGAGTTTTAGTTAAGTTCTCTCAAGTGCCTCGAAAACCGTCTTAATTTTTTTTGACGAAAAAAAACTCTCTGAAATGCTGAGTGTGATGCTTTTGCACATGGAGTAAATCCAATCATCTTATCTGGTGCAAGAGCAGCCTATGTTCTAGGTAGAACATGAATCCAAGGATTGAGAGAGAAGTTATGATTCGATTTAACCTATGTGCAGCTGGCGTTGCTTTAGCACTATCAGGTGCTGCAGTTGCGGCTCCAACCGCACCAAGTATCGATATGTACGGTTCCAACAACCTTCAGTTTTCTAAAATTGAACTCGCGATGGAAACCACGTCAGGCTACTACGACATGGTGAAATACCATGAGCAAGCGAAGATCACTGTTAAATTTAACCAGTGGAGTGGCACGCCAGGTGATACTTACAACGTCTATTTTGATGGTGCAAAAGTAGCAACCGGCCCAATCACTGGTAGCCAAACAACAGCGACATTTGAATATGGTCAGGGCGGCCTATACCAAATGGAAATCGAGGCGTGTGATGCGACAGGTTGTGCGAAAAGCGCACCAGCTGAAATCACGATTGCAGATACCGATGGTTCTCACTTGAAGCCACTGACGATGAATGTTGATCCAAACAACAAAACGTATAATACCGATCCAAGCGTCGTGATGGGTACGTATTTTGTTGAGTGGGGCATCTATGGTCGTGACTACACGGTCGATAACATGCCAGTCGACAACTTGACTCACATCCTTTACGGTTTTATCCCAATTTGTGGCCCAAATGAGTCTGTGAAGTCTGTTGGCGGCAACAGTTTCAATGCACTACAAACCGCTTGTACAGGCGTGCCTGACTACGAAGTCGTGATCCACGACCCTTGGGCTGCTTATCAGAAGAGCTTCCCACAAGCTGGTCATGAATACAGCACACCTATCAAGGGTAACTACGCAATGCTAATGGCATTGAAACAACGTAACCCTGATCTAAAAATCATCCCATCTATCGGTGGCTGGACACTGTCTGACCCATTCTTCGATTTCGTAGACAAGAAAAACCGAGACACATTCGTCGCATCGGTTAAGAAGTTCCTGAAAACTTGGAAATTCTACGACGGTGTTGATATCGACTGGGAATTCCCTGGTGGTGGCGGTGCAGCCGCGGATAAGGGCGACCCTGTAAACGATGGCCCTGCTTACATCGCACTGATGCGTGAATTGCGCGTAATGCTTGATGAATTAGAAGCTGAGACAGGCCGTACTTACGAGCTAACGTCAGCTATCGGTGTCGGTTACGACAAGATTGAAGACGTAGACTATGCAGATGCGGTTCAATACATGGACTACATCTTCGCGATGACTTACGACTTCTATGGCGGTTGGAACAACGTTCCTGGTCACCAAACTGCGCTTTACTGTGGTTCATTCATGCGCCCTGGTCAGTGTGACGGTAGTGGCGTTGATGAGAACGGCGAACCGTACAAAGGTCCTGCTTACACAGCAGATAACGGCATCCAGCTTCTTCTTGCTCAAGGCGTTCCTGCGAACAAGCTAGTACTTGGTACAGCAATGTACGGTCGTGGCTGGGAAGGCGTAACTCCAGATACGCTAACCGATCCAAATGACCCAATGACAGGTACTGCAACAGGTAAACTGAAGGGCAGTACAGCGCAAGGTGTTTGGGAAGATGGCGTAATCGACTACAAAGGCATTAAGTCATTTATGCTAGGTGCCAACAACACTGGCATTAACGGTTTCGAGTACGGCTATGATGCACAAGCAGAAGCACCATGGGTGTGGAACCGCACAACGGGTGAGTTGATCACATTTGATGACCATCGCTCAGTGCTAGCAAAAGGTAACTACGCGAAGTCTCTAGGTCTTGCGGGTCTATTCTCTTGGGAAATCGACGCGGATAATGGTGACATTCTCAACGCAATGCACGAAGGTATGGCTGGCGGTGTGGTTCCTCAACCAAACCGTAAACCAACCGCAGCTGCTGGCGCAGATCAATCTGTAACTGGCCCTGCAAGTGTGGTTCTAGATGGCAGCCTATCGAAAGACTCTGACGGCACTATCGCAAGCTACGCGTGGGAGCAAGTCTCTGGTACAGCAGTGGTACTAGCAGGCGCAGGCACAGCGAAAGCAAGCTTTGATGCAGCAGAAGTTACTGTTGAGGAGCAATTAACTTTCAAGCTAACGGTGACTGACAACGAAGGTGCAACGGCATCTGACCTTGTTGTAGTAACTGTGAAGCCAGCAGGTGTGGTTGACCCAGCGAACAATGCGCCAGTAGCGCAAGTTGTTGCTCCAGCAACAGCAAACGCTGGTGACGTTGTGGTTGTAGATGCGTCAGGCTCTAGCGATGCAGACAACGATACTCTTACTTTCAACTGGACGCTTCCTCAAGGTTTGAACGCAACGGTTGAAGGTTCTAAAGTAACTTTCACTGCTGCTGAATACCCGCAAGACACTAGCCTGAGCTTTACCGTAAGTGTGAGCGACGGCAAAGCGTCTTCAACGGCAAGCGCAACGGTTGTTGTTGCACAGCATACCACCGATCCAAACCCAGGCACCTGTGACAACGCATGGGATGCAAGCGCAGTGTACACAGGCGGCAACCAAGTCACTCATGCAGGTAAAACTTGGGAAGCGAAATGGTGGACTCAGGGTGACGATCCTAGCCAATCTGGCGAATGGGGCGTATGGAAAGAAGTTGGCGTAGCTAACTGTAACTAAGCCCAACCTTGCAGACTTTCTGTAAAGTTAACGATCAAAGGACAGCTTCGGCTGTCCTTTTTTGTTTTTATCTCATAATGAGAAAAGCGATACCACTGACGAAAAACAGTCCGAGGTATTGCTTTCAAATCGAATTAGCCCAAAACGGATCGAGCCGATTAGTAAGAATGAAGATTACCAAGAACGATCGAGTAAACGGTCAAAACTACTGAAGACTTGTGCACACTTCATCACTCGGCCATGACCTTGACCTTGCGTTGTCACTAACTCAACATTTTCAATCTCTTCAGCGGCTTGTGCAGAGATACTGTACTTAGTGAACTTATCCTGCTCATCATGAACAATGATGGCTGGAGACGAGCGCTCAGCCAAACGCTTCAGCGGAGCAATTGACTGTAATGGGTAACCAAAT
Organism: Vibrio sp. 1CM7H; assembly: GCF_023161645.1. Classification (NCBI taxonomy): domain Bacteria; kingdom Pseudomonadati; phylum Pseudomonadota; class Gammaproteobacteria; order Vibrionales; family Vibrionaceae; genus Vibrio; species Vibrio sp. 1CM7H. The sequence goes on along the minus strand of NZ_JALNTV010000001.1, from coordinate 1,770,129 downwards.
TGATCTTCAACTTCAGAAACTACGGCATTAAAAAGCTTCATCGAATAACCTGAACGCGCAATGCTACCGAATAGGTTCTCTACGTAATTCAATACCGGTGCAATAAGCAGTAAAGGCTTGTTTTCTAATTTGCTATGTCTGCACTCAAGAGCAGAAGCGGTGCCCATGCTGTGCCCAACTAGACCAACAATATCGTCTACCGTATCTAACACATCTTCTAACCCTTTGACAAAACCCGGAATGTGCCCATACTGCCCTTCACTCTCACCATGTGCTGGATGATCGTATGCCAAAGCGGTGAACCCTTTCGACGCAATATGTTCCATCAACGGATAAAACTGACTTGCGGTGCCAGACCAACCATGAGTTAACACCCAAATAGGTCCAGAGCCCAAAGTGTAGGTTTTGATAATGCCTGCATGCCCTTTAATTTCACCTTTGGCAAGTCCTTGAGGTTCGGTGTTTTTAGGTGCTGTGCGAGCAGGTGTCAGGAGCAACTTACGCGCGGTATTCTTTGCATGTGACGGGGCAAGTGTGTGGTGTAAACGCGTACTGATGTTCACCAAACTGCGCTTAATACTGAAACGTTGCGATGTATTAAAGTAAATTTTTTCACTCATGATTATGTCCTTAACTATCAGCCACGCACAAAAAATAGAACGGTCGTGCTTTTTATGCTGATAAGAAAGAGCGAACTCAGCCGCTCTTTATGATTTTATGTCTACAAACCTGGAAAGCGAATAACTGGTATCAGCCTTTCCAGCGAGAAAATAAGTTGTCGATCCCTTGCCAAAACAGGCGCAAGCTTTCTTCCTCACCTTTAATTGAGTAAAAAACATGCGCACTCAAATAAAGACCGTATAAATCAAACGTTGCTTGGCGTGTATCTAAGTCTGCTGCAAATTCTTGCTTCTCTTTGCCTTTCGTTATTTGGATCTCCAAATAGCTCAGCCAAGTGTCTATGGATTTACGCAGTCCGGCCTGAAGTGGGCAATCTTTATCTGCCGTGTCATTCCAAGCGTCTAGAAACATACAACTTCCTTGAAATGCGTGGTTCCAAGTCATCCAAGAGTCGAGCAACCCTCGAATTTTACGTTCGATATTGCCATCCCCTGCTTCACGAACAGGCTCAATAACCCGAGCAGCGAACACTTTATTGGCGTGCTCCAATACCGATAGTTGTAAATTCAACTTCGAATTGAAGTGGGCAAACAGACCACTTTTCGACATACCGCATTGCTTGGCTAACTCACCAATCGTAAGACTTTCTAATCCGTCTTCGCTGGCGATCTCAAAAGCCCGTTGCAGAATAAACTCTTTTGTCACTTTTCCTTTTTGCATAATCTTATTTTTAGCACGATCGTTCTTTTTTGCAATCTAGAGTTAACTGGTCTAACCATGCATTAGTGTCATTTTCGACTCGCTAATCACGTATTGAGTTGGTTAATGGGTTAATAATTAAGAAGTTTGAAGTAAGTCTTAAATTTAAACACAGCTTCAGTGTAAGCGCGAGTCTGTTGACTTTTTCACGCATTAATTCAGCCACAACCTGCTACTTTCACCTAAGTTTTTTATTTAGGTAAGTAATGTAATGGCAAAGAAACAAAAAATAGCCAGCTTAGAGTTTGCGCGTATTATTGCGATGTTTGCAATTATAGGATTGCACTGCCAGATGGCCCTGACATACTGGCAATGGGATGGAATACCGTGGGTTGGCTATATGCTCAACCAATTGGCTCGTTTTGCTGTGCCACTGTTTTTTCTCATTTCTGGTTATCTTATCCAGCCCAAACTAAGCCGCGCACCTATCGAAACACTAAAAAACTACGCCAAACCACTGATGAAGGTTTGGCTCATTTGGAGCGTGCTCAGTTTATTGATGCCATTCCAGTGGCAAACTGTCGCTGAGGCGGGGTATCTCGCCGAAAGGCAGGGCTACTGGGGCTACTTAATGTCGACCCCGCTCAATTCACTCGTCGAAGGCGGGCTCGTTCACCTGTGGTTTATTCCAGCTCTGGTCATTGCCGTTGCCTTAATTGCCTTCCTCGTGCATATCAATATGGCTCAATTGGTACTGCCAACCGCCGTATTGCTATACATATACGGCGTGTTTGCTGGCAGTTATTCGACTATTACCGATCTGCCAGCGCCTTTCTTTACTCGTAATGGGCCGTTTTTCAGTACTTTGCTGGTAACACTGGGTTATCTAGCACGAGAAGAACAGTGGCGATGGTCGCGAAACAATACGATTCGATGCATTCTTCTTGGTATGGCGCTGCATTTTGGTGAAGCTTATTGGCTAATGCAACACGAGGTCGCTTTTAATTCTCACGACTTCCTGTTTGGTACTGTTATCTGGGCCCTGGGTGTCTTCATGTGGCTGTTAGTCCACCCACATTTTGGCGATATGCCTTGGGTATTCAAACTATCTCCTAGCGTGTTAGGCATTTATGTTAGCCATCTGCTTGTGATAATTATTATGATGAATGTCGCTGGATTTATCGGGTTGCAATACCTTGCGAAAGATGTGTTTATTTATCTTGCAACGATTGTCGCAACCATACTGCTTGTGAAAGCAATTGAGGCTTCACCGTTGAGAAAATGGCTGCTGCGCTAAATCCATTCAGCGCTCGATATAGCTAGCTCTAACTCAAAAGGGTTAGAGCTAGCCAGTTAAAAATGAGATTTCTCTCTCACTGACCAATTTTTGACTTTCTAATCCTTCAGAATTTGCCGTCACTCACAAAAAACATTGTTCATTTCCTTTAAATTGGCTCGAATATTACAACATTGCTCATTAAACGGAGGCTGTATGTGGGCAGGTCAAGGACTCGTTCCTTTTTTAGAGATTAGCCATTGGTTAACTTACGGTTTGTATGCCGCTGTGGTTTTATTTGGCGCAGCAAGCATTGCGTCACTCAGAAAATAGTGGCGCACACTATCATTTCCTAACTCCTACTGTTAATTCGAGCTCTCTCACAACTAACTCATTAATTTGTGGCTAATATTTCTCCAACCAGACAAAGGAGAAATGTCTATGCCAATCTATCCAATTGTGGCTTTCTGCTGTTTGTTGTTCTCTAGCGCCACCTTTGCTGCCCCCACCAATGAACTGAACCTTGTTAATTCTGGTGTCGGTTACGCGGCTCTCATTATCTTTTCGATTGCTTACATACTGGTTATGTTGGAAGAGTATCTGAAAATGAGAAAATCCAAGCCTGTGCTGCTCGCTGCAGGGTTAATTTGGATTCTGATTGGCTACACCTTTGCTCAACACAACCAGCCAGAAATCGCCAAATCCGCACTAGAACACAACTTGTTGGAATACGCGGAACTGCTGCTGTTTTTGTTAGTAGCGATGACTTACATCAATGCTATGGAAGAGCGCAAACTCTTCGATGCCTTACAGGCGTGGATGGTCGGCAAAGGCTTTGGCTTCAAAAAGCTGTTTTGGCTGACGGGGTTTCTCGCCTTTATTATTTCACCGATTGCCGATAACTTAACCACAGCCCTCTTGATGTGCGCTGTGGTGATGAAAGTCTCTGGTGATAATCCTAGATTCGTGAATCTTGCCTGTATCAACATTGTTATCGCTGCCAACGCTGGCGGTGCATTCAGCCCGTTTGGTGACATTACGACCCTGATGGTGTGGCAAGCCGGGCATGTCAGCTTTGCTGAATTCATCCCGTTATTCGTCCCGTCACTGGTGAACTATTTGGTTCCTGCGTTTTTGATGTCACTCTTTGTTCCAAACACCAAACCGAATACGATTCACCAACACGTAGAACTGAAACGCGGCGCGAGACGTATTGTCGCACTATTCATTCTGACGATTGCCACCGCAGTCTCTTTCCACGCTTTACTGCACTTCCCACCCGTTATGGGCATGATGATGGGCTTGGCTTACCTACAATTTTTCGGTTATTTCTTACGCCAAACACTCAAACATTCTTTGGCAAAAAAAGCGGCCATGGCAATTGCCAATGGCGACGATCACGCATTAAAACGCTTAGGTTCAGTCGTTCCGTTTGACGTGTTCCACCGTGTATCTCGCGCAGAATGGGATACCTTGCTGTTCTTCTACGGCGTAGTGATGTGTGTCGGCGGTTTGAGCTTACTTGGCTATCTCGAACTGGTTTCAAACGTCATGTACAACCAATGGAACCCTGTCTGGGCCAACGTGATGGTTGGTGTTCTATCTGCCATCGTCGATAACATTCCGGTTATGTTTGCTGTACTGACCATGGAACCAAGCATGTCGATGGGGAACTGGTTACTTGTCACATTGACTGCGGGTGTGGGGGGCAGCTTGCTTTCAATTGGCTCTGCGGCAGGTGTCGCATTAATGGGAGCCGCGCGTGGTCAATATACCTTCTTTGGCCACCTAAAATGGGCTCCCGTCATCGCCTTGGGTTATGCCGCCAGTATTGCAGTGCATTTGTGGATGAATAGCGGTTTATTTACCTAAAAGCACCGCGCGTCAGGCGCTTAACTTGCGATATAACCTAACGGTCGGATGGATGGTTAACGCCATCCATCACTTCGATAGTTCCCAATTCATATGGGTTGATGCCCTCTAAACAGCCGACATTATAGCCGTACTCACTCGGGTCAGAGCGACGCTGATGGTGCGTATAAATACCACATTCGCCACAGAAAAAGTGCTTCGCTGTGCGAGTGTTAAATTGATACAGCTTCAAAACGTCTTCGCCTTGCACGATACGAATACCATTCAGAGGCACAGATGCCACAATCGCGCCGCGACGTCGACACATGGAGCAATCACATCGTCTCGGCTTCTCAATACCATTAGGTAATGCAAGTTCCAGCTCAACTTTTCCGCAGTGACAACTCAGTCGATGTAATGCGTTGATTTGGGTAGTGCCGACTGTCTTAATCATAACTTTTCCTTGTTGTTTTTCTACCTGTGTACATTATGTTAAACAGGCTAGCATCAGCACAATCTTGTCCAAAAACTCGACATTCATCACTTTTCGCGACATTTTATTGGCCGATTTGTTAGTTGCTATTTTGGCAACTGTTTATCGCGTTGGATGGACGTGTTGTCTCCGGCGCGGTTTTTAAACCAAGGAAAAAATTTTATGGATAAAGATCATAGCCTAAGAGAGAACCTCTTGGCTCTGACGCTCGGCAGTGCGTTAGTGTCGCTTGGGGTAATATTTTTCAGCAAAGTAGGATTGCTCACCGGAGGTACGGCTGGTTTGGCGATCTTCCTTACCAAAGTGAGTGACTTCAGCTTTGGTCAGATATTTTTCGCTCTCAACCTCCCTTTTTATATTTTGTCTGTAGTGCGCATGGGATGGCGCTTCACCATTAATACTTTCATTGCGGTCTCGATTGTTTCTTTTGCGGTCGATCATCTGCACCATGTGATTGAAATTTCACGAATCGAACCTTTCTATGCAGCACTTCTAGGTGGTGGGTTAATTGGAATAGGTATGTTGGTGATTTTCCGTCACAAGATGAGTTTAGGCGGTTTTAACATTCTAGCGTTGTACCTTCAGGAACGTTTTGGGATTCGAGCGGGTAAAGTTCAGATGGCACTCGATTGTGCCATCGTAGTGATGTCGCTGTTCATTGTGGATGTGCACCTTATCGCTCTATCCGTCCTAGGTGCCGTGGCGACAAACTTGATTTTGGCGATGAACCATAAACCAGGACGATACCAGGCAAAAGCGCAAATAGCTTAATCAACATCGTGTAATGAGTGAACTTGCAAAATATGAGCCCCGAGCCATTCGCTCGGGGCTTTTTTATTCAACGTTGAGATCATGTCAACGAACTCGTTGTGCAGTATTGCTGCATCCCCACATCCACTTGAGCTTTATATTTCTGGTTAAGATGGAAGTGCACTTGCATCAGCAAATCATGCGCATGGAACAGCTCAAACGCGTCACCACCATTTTTCTGACAAATGGCTTCGCAGCGCTCGGCATGCTGCTTGGCTTGTCCGGCTTCACCCGCTTTGAGTAAACTCATCGCTAAGCGATACTCTGCACGTTCTTCTTTCATCCAACCACCCGCCACTTTCCAGTAATCCAACGCGAGCTTGGCCGCTTCTAGCATCCTCGATTTTTCCATATCCGTGCGCTCAGCCAGCGCTTCATACTGACACGCCAAGTTGTTTGCCGTGATTGCGATAGAGCGCGCTAGCGGCCCTTCAGCATCTTGTGGTGTCATACCTAGCGCGGCTTTCTCCAGCCATTGGCTCGCCAGTTCAAGCTGAGCAAGCGCAGAAAGTTCATTCGAAATCAGAGCGTAAACTCGGCGTTGTTCTTGCTCTTCCAATAATTCCATATTGTCAGTGCCATCTACGAAGTAGCGCGCAACGGCAATACTGCGTTGCAATGCCGAACTCTCGGCAACATTGCGTTTATCAAAGCGCTCTAAACAAGCAAGAAACGGTTCTGGACGCTGGAGGTGCCCAATCGCGGTGTGCAGCATCAATGCGAATATTCGCTCGATGTGGCTAACGTTTTCCACCTCACTCAGAGCCGTTTCCAATTGAGCATAAGTTTGTTCGGGCTGTGCTTCGTGATGCTGCCAACACTCACTCATGAATGCATCAAAATCCGTTTTGAAAGGCATGTCCTTATTATCCTTTTTCTATTCGTATAACGAATATGAAACTCTACACTATCGTTTCCCCTGTGTAGCTCGCTTAATCACAATATGAGAATCGCCTTACTTAAAGTGGTGTACCTTGCTCCAACGCAAGTAAACGTTGCTTGCGCTCTACTCCACCAGCATACCCTGTCAATTTACCGCTTTTGCCAATAACGCGATGACAAGGCACCACGATAGAAATAGGGTTTTTTCCGTTTGCCAACCCAACAGCGCGCACAGCTTTAGGGTTGCCAATCGCGTTGGCGAGATCTTGATAGCTCCACGTCTCGCCGTATGGAATGGTCGTTAGTGCCTGCCAAACTTGATTTTGAAAATCCGTGCCTGTAGCCGCCAAAGGCAGCTCAAATTCATTACGTAGGCCAGAAAAATATTCATTCAACTGGGTAACAGCTTGGCGCAAAATCGGGTGTTGATCGTCTCGCGCTCCCAGTTCACTCGGCTTAGTGGTGCATGTTTCAAACCAAATGCCAAGCAAGCCCTCAGTGTTAGATTGGATGGTCACCGTTCCTAATGGGCTCGGCATTTCGGTATAAAATGTTTTCATGATTGATTCCATAAGTGAAACGTCGCGTAGCTTCCCCAAGGGGCCGCAGTGTGCGTATTCAGTGATGGGTAACGCTGCATCGCCTTTTTCACCACTAAGTCTTTATCTAAAAAGCAATCGGGTTGAGATTGCCCTCGCAGTTGAGCATAACTGACTGTCCAAGGTCCAATGCCTTTCAAGGCTAGCCACTTCTGGGGGTCGGCTTCTGAGTTGTCCTGCATGAACTGGGCGAAGCGCACTAGCGTCTCTTTACGGCTTTGCGGCATGCGCAAAAAGCTCACGTCGGTATTCGCTATCGCATCTGGTGTCGGGAAAAAGCGTTTTTCTGACTCTCCACTAAGTGTGGCCACCAATAAGTTAAGTTGACCAATCGCCGCTTTGACCGACACTTGTTGGCCTAAAATCGCTCGAACTCCAGCCTCCCATGCATTCCATACACCAGGAATCCGAATACCTTTACTCGACACAAGCCCCGGTGCAACATAATCCAAATGCTGCTCAACAGTACAAATATCGGCGTCAAGATCGAACATACGACGAATGTCAGACACCAAGTTTTGCAGCTTCGTTACGTCTTCAATTTCAAACGCTAGCTCTAGGTACCCTTCACCTTTGGTTGCTTTAAACCACGCTTTACTGGTATCCAGACAAACGTTGCGCTGATAACTCTCATCACTCACCTGCTCAACCCCCTCAATCGCTCGTAAACGGTAGAAGTCCAACATGTGCTGCCAATTCAATTCACCTCGATAAGGCAAGGCAATTCGATTGCTACCCATACCATCAAACTCTTTGCGACGGACTTGAGAAGGCGTCAGTTTGAGAAACTTTTGGAAAGCATCGTTAAAGCGGCGTGTACTATTAAAACCGGCGGCGAAGCCTACTTCCGTGACCGACATAGAACTGGAATGAAGTAACTGTTTGGCGAACATTAATTGTTGATATTGCGCATACTGCTTGGGTGACATGCCTAGATACTGCTCAAACAACATACGTAAGTAGCGATCCGAAATCCCAACACGCTCTGCTAGCTCAGACACCGAGTGATGATGCAGTTCCCCTCGATCAATTAACGAAATCGCTCGTTGAAAGGTCGTTTCTACGCCTTTCCATGCCCAAGAACCCGGCGCGCTATCAGGTCGACAACGCAAACAAGGACGGTACCCCGCTTGGAGAGCTTGCGCTTTATCGGTGAAGTACTCTACATTTTCTTCTTTAGGTAAATTAGCCGGACAAATTGGGCGACAAAAGATCCCCGTTGTTTTCACAGCCACATAAAATCGCCCATCAAAGCGGCTGTCTCGCGCGACTCGCGCCTTATGACACTGCTCGAAAGTCAGTGAGGTATGGGGGTGAATAAACATAGTGCTTTCCTTGCTCATGCCTTTTGTCATTTATTGTTCACAGGCATCGTTCAATATAATGTTATTGTAGCTTGCTTAAGCGCCTACAATTAGCCATTTTCGGAACTCAATATTGAGATTTATTGGCATTAGCGCTTTTGTACACTAAAGTTAGATTCAGAACATCACAACAACGTCGGCTAAAGGGAATTGGCATGGACTTACACACTTGCGTAATTGTACTAAGAAACCAAAAGGTTATTACCAGTAAATCCGTAGATCATTCAATTGGAATTATCGAACGAGACTCAGATAACGAGATCTCAGAAATTCAAATTAATGCCACGGATGGACGTAATATTCGAACCTATCACTACAACAATGTAGAGGAGTCACTAGAGAGCTTAATGAACCTCTGACGGTTTTCTTTAACACACCTTTCTCCCTTGTTAATAGCGAAAGCAATAGAGCACAGCAACCTGTGCTCTTTTTTTTTGTTTAACAGCAAAAATGTTTATCGAAAATAATGATGGAACCTGATTTAAAACACGACAAAACTGGCATAAAAAACTCATAAAAAACACTCAAGCAACTGATTAAAAATAACAAAAATCCATTATTCAATTTTTTAGAACGAGTTTATCAAAATACTCCCGTTATTTTTATTCTCACCACCACCTAAACTGTTCTCAACAGCACGGGAGCACACGCTTCCCACTCATTGAAAAGAGTCAGAGGACAGAATCATGAAAGCACTATTACAGAAAATCACCACTTCAAACGCAGGTTACAGCGCACTATCACTTCGCATTCCAATCGGCATTATCTTTATGGCGCACGGCGCACAAAAACTGTTTGGTTGGTTTGGTGGCTATGGGTTAGAAGGTACAGGTCAGTGGATGGCATCCATCGGTTTAGGTCCTGGCGTGCTAATGGCATTCCTTGCTGGCAGCGCAGAGTTCTTTGGCGGCTTGTTCATCTTGCTTGGCCTGCTAACTCGCCCGGCAGCCGTTGCTTTAGCGTTCACGATGGTGGTAGCGATATTCTCCGTCCACTTTGAAAACGGTTTGTTCATGGCAAACAACGGTTACGAGTTTGGCTTAGCTTTACTGGCAGCAAGTGTTTCACTGGCGTTTTCTGGCGCAGGTAAGGCCGCGCTAGATAACTTCTTGAACAAAAAGCTCTCTTAAGGAGACCCCATGATTACGGTAAGACATGCAGCAGACCGAGGTCGAGCAAACTTTGGCTGGCTTGATAGCAAACATACGTTTTCTTTCGGTAGCTATTACGATCCACAACATATGGGCTTTTCTGAGCTGAGAGTCATTAATGACGATGTAGTCCAACCTGGCGCAGGTTTTGATACACATGGCCATCGTGATATGGAGATCATCAGCTATGTGCTGGAAGGTGTTATCGCGCACAAAGACAGCGAAGGTAACGTGAAAACATTACCTGCCGGGGAATTCCAACTCATGTCGGCAGGGAAAGGGATTTACCACAGTGAGTACAATGCGTCGAACCGCGACACGCTGCGCTTTCTACAAATTTGGATTCAGCCAAATACATTTGGAACCAAACCAGGTTATCAGCAAAAAGACTTTGGTCGCACGCCTGGATTAACAACTATCGCGACTCCAACAGGAGAAAACGGTACGCTACTTATTAAGCAAGATGCCACATTACATCAGTTAATTCTTGAACCAAATAGCGAACTTAACTTTGAGATAGAATCGGGTAGAAACTTATTCGTTCACCAAGTAACGGGGAGCCTTAGCATCGACAATACCACCTTGACGGCAGGCGACGGCGCGAAGATCGAACAGCAAAGTAAGGTTGTTTTACGCAATACATCAAACGGGAGCACAACCGCCCTGCTATTTGACTTGCCATAACTATCGATTCATCGAGATAAAAGAAAGCCGCCTGAATTTTCCAAGACGGCTTTTTAATTTCTCTGACTTTTCACTCAAAGCTATTCGTCGGAAGTGCCGGAACCAATTTGCTGAAAACTGTAAGCCGTCAGTGGATCAATCTCTTTGACAATTTCTTCCACTTGCTTAATCGCGTCTACAGACGAGCTAGCTTTACGATAGCTCAAATAGATAGGGCGACACCAATCTTCTACGCCAGACACCTTGTGAAGCTGCCCGTTGGCAATAAAGGGCTCTACCAGAGAGATGGGTAAGTAAGCGGCACCGCCCTTCTCCAAAATAAAGTCCAATGCAATGCGCGCCGTTGACGTGCGCAGATACGGAGCCGGGATCTTAGGGTGACGTTCAGAATGTTCTGAGGAGAAACGCGTCCCCCAGTCAACGTACACGTATTTGTTTTCAAAAACGGTGTCTAAAGAGTCTTTCTCAGTCGATACCAAAACGAGAACAACATCAGCCACTTTTTTGCAGTTAAGCTCATCAGCTTTGATTTGGTCGAACGCAAATGCCATATCTAACGTGCGCTCTAGCAAGCTGCGACTGAGCATTTCCCGCCCCATCACTTCTGCCATAAAACCATAACCACCAAATGAATCTGTGACGACACTTAAACAGTTCTGCAAGTAGGCGTCCCAAATATTTGGCGTACCGCCTAACGTTAATTGCAGCGCTTTGCCATCTTCAAGCGATAACTCTAGCTTCGCTTGTTGCAATGTGGTGACCATCACCTCTGCATAACTGATTAAGCGCTCACCTGCAGAGGTCAACTTTATGTTATTTCGATCACGAATAAACAATTGCGTATCGAAGTAACTTTCCAATTGTTTGATACGTGCGCTCACTGCAGCTTGGGTAATATAAAGATTCTCAGCGGCGCGTCCGAAGTGACGAACCCTTGCCAGCTCTAAAAATGTTCGAAAGACTTTTACATCCATAAACCATCTCCTGGTTAATATAAAACCAGATTAACAACTAATTAAAATCATGACGACAAAAAAGTTTTGTTTTTCTTTTGTTAGCTTTACGCCTAATTTTCGCCGTAGTTCACTACATTCATCAATAACGGTTACAGAGGCTGTTGACATGTCTGACACTGAATTCCGTCATGGCAAAAAACGTTTTTACGACAACGTAAAATTCCCACGCGGCTTTGCAAAGTCTGGCGATTTTACTCTCTCGGAAGAGGAAATCCTAACAATTTATGGGGATACTATGCTTGGCTTAGAGTCAGGCGAATTAACACCTGAAAATAGCGAAGAGAAACACTTCATCAAGGTGCTAGAAAACCCAGGCAAAGCAAAAACAAAACTTGAGCGTACGTGGCTAAAGTACACCCAACTTGCTCGTGGTCGCAAGCGCTTCCACACGCTAAATGGTCGTAATAAGCCTGACGCGACAGAAGATTACATTGAAGAGAGTTTGGTCGAAGACGATTAATAACCAAATAAACTAATTCTCGCCTTTTTCTAGCAGTAGGTAATAGGCGAAAGCTCGTTTGGTTTGACTGAGCGAGCAAAACAAGCTCATTTCTTCTCCTAAAGCCCAAGGGCGCGTTCTCCCAAGGGCTTTTTTAGTATTTAGTGCTGCCAGTCTACTTTGCAAGCATCGCGATCTTTTTCAAAAAGCTCTCTTTCAAGTGCTCTTGGTCGTACTCCAATTGATAGGTATTGTGGAAGCCAACCTTTAGCTCAACACCATTCCCTCGTAAGAAAACGTTGTACCCGTCGTAATCGGAAAACGCTTCTACACCTTCATACATTTTGCCAAATTCGGTTGGTGTACCGTTGTTCATCACACATTCGTAAGCCTGTAGTACTTTGCTCGGATCTAACTCATTTTTCATACCGAATTCCTCACTGGTTTACACATTTCAATTATGGTTAAGGAATGAGCGTCGTGCCATGTCCATCCCATAATATTTGAAGTTCGTGTGCGGTTTCACACTCTGTAGGTTGTTAAAAAACAAGGTTAAGTGCGAAGACAGAACTTAATTTAGATCATAAATTTTATCTATCAATTCGTCAGTTTCATAATGCAATTTCTTTGTAAAAAATCGGCTTATAAAAGCATTTAGATATAAAAACAGTCGATAAAATCAACACTGGTTAAAGAAAAAGCAAAATTTTGACCTAAAACAATAGCAGTTCGTCATTACTTATTTTATAATGCGAATTAATGTTTCGGTACATCGTAAATTCCAATAACTAGGGGCACAAAATGAGACTTATCCCGTTAACTCGAGCAGCACAAGTAGGTAAGTGGGCAGCTGCGCATATCGCTAAGCGTATCAACGACTTTAAACCTACTGCTGAGCGTCCATTCGTTCTGGGTCTACCAACTGGTGGCACTCCTCTAGCAACCTACAAAGCCTTAATCGAGCTTTACCAAGCCGGCGAAGTGAGCTTCAAAAACGTCGTGACTTTCAACATGGATGAGTACATTGGCATCCCTGCGGATCACCCAGAGTCTTACCGCTCGTTCATGTACAACAACTTCTTTAATCACATTGATATCCAAGAAGAAAACATCAACCTACTGAACGGTAACACTGACGATCACGACGCAGAATGTAAGCGTTACGAAGACAAAATTAAGTCTTACGGCAAGATCAACCTGTTCATGGGCGGCGTGGGTAACGACGGTCACATCGCGTTCAACGAGCCAGCGTCATCTCTGTCTTCTCGTACTCGCATCAAGACACTGACTGAAGACACTCGCATTGCGAACTCTCGCTTCTTTGACGGCGATATCAACCAAGTGCCTAAATACGCACTGACTATCGGTGTGGGTACACTGCTAGACGCAGAAGAAGTGATGATTCTGGTAACAGGTCATAACAAAGCTCAAGCACTTGAAGCAGCAGTAGAAGGTTGTGTAAACCACCTATGGACGGTTTCTGCACTTCAACTTCACCCTAAAGCAGTGATCGTATGTGACGAGCCAGCTCAACAAGAACTGAAAGTGAAGACTGTGAAGTACTTCTCGGAGCTAGAAGCGGAAAACATCAAAGGTTTTTAATCCATAGGATGACAGCCTAGATGCACGCTAAAAATACGAAACCCGTGATTGATCACGGGTTTTTTCTTATCTGAACAGCGGGCTTAAGTCGTTAATAAGCTTTAATACCAAACTGACGAAGACGCTTAGGCAGCACTTCATCTAACTTGTCTAGTTCACTCGGTTTGACTTCGATAAGGTTGAAATGATGCTGCTCATAAACAGTACGAATGGTCTCACGGTCAGCCTCAGCCATCTCCCCAGTATCACTTCCCCAAAACTGTAAATAGACTTTACCGCCTGGCAAATAAAAATCACTGGTGACATCTTGGTCAATCGGCAGCTGACGTTCATAAGCGTGCACCACACCAGCCAAGTACAGCCAGTTGTCGATGAGCAACTCCCCCTTAGAGCGCACGTAATGCCCATCTAATGTTCGGTATTTGGCTTCAAACTTTTGGCGAAAGCTTGAGTAAGATTTATCCGTGGAGTGTGACTCCGCATCTTGCCCTAAAAATTCAATGACAGACTGCTTAAGACGCTTATTACGCAGCACCACATCGTGCCATACGACAAAGGTATTTTGTGTCTCTTTATCGGTTCTTTGCTGGCCACCAGCGCGTATACCAGCTTCAGTGACACTCCAACCTTCTTCAGATTTGGCGATCCACCCCAACTCACTCAACAGTTGGTTCATGCGCTTCGCATTCAGTTTCAGCTTTTCACCCAGCTGCGTGGCGCTTAATGTTTTCCCTGAGCTGGAAGTCAGCTCAATATGTAAATTGGTCGGCCAGACGATGAACTGGCCAAATTTAGGGTGATCCACATACTCGCCGCCAAACTTGGCGCCTTCTTCTGTCAGAATCCATTTTTCGTCTTGGCGAACAATGTAGCCAGCACGTTTGAGATCGGCAAACAACAGCTTGGCTTCAACCTTGCGCATTTTAGCTAATGCCGACGTCGATATTTTTTCAGACATGTGGGTACCTCATGCTGCTGTAAAACTGAACACTATGTCATCATAGTAACGTATTGATTTCACGGCTTGAAGTCAGAGAAACAAGATTTCGTGTTACAAATAACAAAGCCAATCTCAAGGGACTGGCTTTGTTATGTTAAGTTGAAAGAAGCGGGGGCTATTTAATAAAAGCAATACAGCCTTGCAAAATCACTAAGTTCACAATGTCGATGAAGAATGCACCGACAATTGGTACTACCATAAATGCTTGTGGTGATGGACCATAACGACTCACGATAGAGCCCATATTCATGACCGCAGTCGGTGTGGCACCTAAACCGAAACCACAGTGTCCACTGGCGATCACCGCGGCATCGTAATTACTGCCCATCATGCGGAATGTTATGTAATAAGTGAACACCGCGAGTACGGCCGACTGAATAGCAAGAATAATAAGGAACGGGATCGCAAGATCAAAGATATTCCACAATTTCAAGCTCATCAGAGCCATGGCAAGGAACAGCGATAGCGAAACCGTACCAAGAATATCAACGGTTTCTAAATCAACCTTGCGCACCTTGGTCACTTCCATGATGTTGGTGATGACAACACCAATAAACAGCGCATAAACAAAATCTGGGATCATCAACCACTTGATGCCAAAACTGCTCACCCAACTCTCCAGATAGCTCGCGCCTGTCACGCAAAGCAAAATAATGGATAAGCTTTCTACAACTCTTTTCGCCGTGACACGATCTTCTTCATGTTCGTTATAGGTCACCAATTCAGGGAAACTCTGATGGCTTTGGTTGGTGCGTCCGTATTCCGATTCTAAGTTGTGCTTGTTGAGTAACTTTTGCGCGACAGGGCTGCCAATAATCCCGCCCATGACCAAGCCAAACGTAGCAGAAGCCATCGCCACTTCTAGGACATTGTGCAAACCATACATTTCTTGAAAAGTTTGCGACCACGCCGCACCAGTTCCATGTCCGCCAGAAAGCGTAATAGAGCCGGCGATCAACCCCATGAGTGGATCTAACCCCAATGCGGTTGCTAAGGATACGCCGACCGCATTTTGGATAAGAATGTAGACCGATGCCACAACAAGGAAGATGAAAACCTTCGCACCGCCTTTAATCAGTTGGGTGTAATTCGCGGCTAAGCCAACCGTCGCAAAAAACATCAGCATAAAGGTGTTTTGCAGTGGCAAATCAAATGATACATCCACACCATTTAAGTGCATCGTCGTGATCACGCAAGCCACAACTAGACCACCAACAATGGGCTCTGGGATATTGAATTTCTTTAAGGTTGGTAATTTGGTGTTAATGAACTGCCCTAAAAATAACACGCAAATTGCGACGAGAAACGACTCTTGTGGGCCGATAGATATTACCTGATTCATGAGACCTCTTTACTCTCCTCTTTCTCATTCATTGAGCAAGCGCCCAACGTGAGATAGGTGCCTAAGTCAATCAGATTGCCTCTCGAACCTTTTGTTTTCTAGGGTGTATTTGCCATCAATTCTCATCAAGTAAGAAATGGATGCGCCCAAAATCTCACTGATTATCATTAGATGAGAATACCAATACCAAGCTGGTGGTAAATGCCTTGATTGGATTAGAAAAATAACACTTCTCAACTTATGAGAAGTGTTTAATTTATGCTCATAACAAAGTATTCAAATTAGCTATCACATAGGTAGATATTTAGGAAAAGCGAAGGCTGGTACATACGCTTTATTTTAAATTATTACTTTCTCTCCGGCACACCAGGTGTTATACCTATATATAACACCATTTCAGCCAAGAGATTCACTCATGACCAATTGGCATGATCGCCAACCGATTTTTCGACAGTTGGCTGACCAGATCACTCAACAAATACTGCAAGGTATCTGGCAAGAAGGCGATGCTCTGCCCTCTGTTCGTAGCATCTCTGCGGATATGAAAATTAACCACCTCACCGTCATGAAAGGCTATCAATTGCTTGTTGATGAGGGATTAGTGGAGAAAAAACGCGGTCAAGGTATGTTTGTCGCTTCAGGGGCAAAGCTCAAATTGCTCGCAGACGAGAAGGCACGTTTTCTTCAACAACAAATTCCGCAGATAGCCGACACAATACAGCGTCTGGATATGTCACTCGACGAATTCATTCAACAACTAAAACCACACTTGAAAGGTGACCAATGAGCGCATTAGTCAGTGTAAACAATGTCTCCAAGCAATATCAGCAACAAGGAGAAGCACTGCATGAAGTGAGTTTCGACCTACATGCAGGACAAGTACTTGGCTTACTCGGCCATAATGGCGCAGGTAAATCAACGCTTATTAATGCCCTACTCGGCGCACATGAATATCAAGGCACTGTTCGTATCAACGGATTTGAACCCATTATGCAACGCGACAAAATAATGCAGAGCTTGTCCTACATCTCGGATGTGAACGTTCTGCCAGATTGGATGACTGTCGCTCAACTGCTTAACTATACCGAAGGCGTGCATCCAGGGTTCAATCGCGCTCAAGCAGATACGCTGCTTCGTCAAACGGACATCAAACCTCGTGCGCGCATCAAATCTTTATCCAAAGGGATGAAGGTGCAATTGCACCTCGCGATTGTAATCGCGACTAACACCCAAATCCTCATATTGGATGAGCCGACACTCGGGTTAGATCTCGTGTATCGTGATACGTTTTATCGTCACTTATTGGAATGGTTTCACGACGGCGAGCGCGTGTTGATCATCGCCAGTCATGAAGTATCAGAGATTGAGCACTTACTGACTGATGTGCTGATTCTCAAGCATGGCCGCCCTGTACTACAAACCTCGATGGACAGTATCAGTGAAGACTACTTTATCCTTGAGGCCAGCGACGAATACCGCACACAAATTGAAGCGATGAACCCACTGTCGTCACAAAAAGGGCTCGGTTCAACGAAATGGTTACTCACTGCCCAGTATGCCCAACAAGCAGAAACAATGGGGGCCATCCATGGGGTGAAGTTAGCGGATCTATTTTTAGCATTGCAGAAGGAGGCAGCGTAATGCGTTCAGTTGTCGCGATGTTGCAAAAAGAGTGGTTAGAAAACCCTCTTGTTTTACGTATTCCACTGTTTGTGTTGGCGTGTGGACTTATTCTCTTTGTCAGTTTAATGAGTAACGACACTCTACAACACAATATGTTTTTCCAAATGAGCTTTGGTGGCGATGTCAGTGACATTCACAAAGAGCTTGGTGACGATGTAAACATGTTGCTCACCGGCGGGGCGGGACTGCTGTCTATCTTGTTAGCCGTTCAATACTTCCCGAGAACACTGCGCAAAGAGCGCGCAGAGGGCAGTATTATGTTTTGGCGTAGTATGCCGGTCAGCGATATAAAAACTCACTTAGTGAAGCTAGGGTTTGGTTTATTGGTGATTCCGCTCGTTTGCTCGGCGCTTGTGCTCGCAGCAGATTTGATGTTGTGGTTGCTGAACATCTCTACTGATCACCAATTGGCTTTGTTGTACCGCCAAGCCTCGTTAGGTTACGTGCTGCTGCATTGGGGAGAGTTTTTAATCAGAATGTTATTCGCCGGTATTCTACTATTACCGCTGGCATTAACCGCAATGGCTATTTCTCAGAAAGTGAATTCACCACTGGTCATTTTGTTTATCGCCATTTATGCGCTGCGCTGGATGCCAATCGCACTATTTGGCTATTACGGCCTAGATCAGTTCTTCTCCGAAGTGCTTTACCTTCCACTGCACGCCATTGTTGCACCAAGCCCATTTAATGCAATTCCTCAGGCGGGCTGGTTAAACGTTGGCATTTACGCTTTCATCGGCGTTCTTGGTTGGACAGCTAGTCTCAAATTCAGCCGAACCATTCAATAATCCGTCGTTCGATAAACGGCCAAAATCGAGCCATAAAAAAACGGTCACAACCTGTGTTGTGACCGTTTTTATTTCGACCTTAGGAGATCATGAACTTAAATTTAACCAAGGAATGAAATGTAACCTTGTAAAATGATTAAGTTAACGATGTCTATAAAGAAAGCCCCCACAATTGGCACCACCATAAATGCCTGCGGCGACGGGCCAAATCGGTTAACGATAGAGCCCATGTTCATCACGGCTGTTGGGGTTGCCCCCAAGCCAAAACCACAGTGACCACCCGCAATAACCGCAGCGTCATAGTTGCGTCCCATCACTTTGAACGTAACGTAGTAAGTGAAGATAGCTAAGACCACAGACTGCACAGCTAAAATAACCAAGAATGGAATCGCTAAGTCAAAGATATTCCATAACTTCAAGCTCATTAATGCCATCGCCAAGAACAATGACAAAGAAACGGTACCGAGCATATCGACGGTTTCTGCATCTAACTTACGAAGCTTGGTCACCTCTAAGAAGTTCGTGATGATCACACCAATGAACAGCGCATAAACAAAGTCTGGAATCATCAACCATGAGATTTCATACGTGCTAACCCATTGCTCAACATACTTCGCCCCCGTAACACAGATCAGTAGGAAGAAGAGTTTCTCCACCACTTTTTTCGCCGTTACTTTATCTTCTTCGTATTCGTTGTAGGTCACCAACTCAGGGAATTTTTCGTGAGTTTTGGCATCCCGACCACCACGACCATACTCCGATTCAATGCTGTTTTTTTCTACGAGGCGCTGTGCCACTGGGCTACCAATGATACCGCCGATGATCAAACCAAAAGTGGCTGATGCCATCGCAATTTCCAAAACGTTATCCAATCCATACACGTCTTGGAAGGTTTGTGACCACGCAGCACCTGTACCATGGCCACCAGACAGAGTAATCGAGCCAGCAATTAACCCCATCAAAGGATCTAAACCGAGCGCCGCCGCGAGTGAAACGCCAACGCCGTTTTGTATGATGATGTAAAACGATGCGACAGCTAAGAAGATAAAAACCTTCGCACCTCCTTTCATCAACTGAGTGTAATTTGCGGCCAAACCAACCGTCGCAAAAAACATTAACATAAACGTATTTTGTAACGGCAAATCGAACTCCAAGTCGATGCCGTTGAAATGAAGAGCAGTAATCATGCAGGCCACAATAAGGCCACCTACAATCGGCTCAGGTATGTTGAACTTCTTTAAAATCGGTAGCTTAGCATTAATAAAATGCCCCAGGAAAAGCACACTGATTGCGACCAAGAAGGACTCCAGTGCACCTACAGATATTAAATGATTCATATCGCCTCTTATTATTGTTCTCTTCATCCTCCGTAATGATCGAGTGTTAATTTAACCTTCATTCAATAGCAAATGTTCTCGCTTTACTGTTTCGAAAATACTCAAAAGTTGGTGTAGATGCGCCTTAGGCTAGTTTAAGGGACGCTCCTTTAGCGATGTGTCAGTTTTCCGCTGTTAGCAAGCCCTTAAATGTGAAAGGAGCCGATATAGCTCCTTCAAATGCCCCCTCGCAATACCTGTGTGTTACTGCTTGGGGTATAGTGTTGTGAGTAAATTCTGGGTGACACTTTCTGAACCACGTTGGGCTCCCTTACTTAAACAGAATGTGTCAATTACTATCAAACAAAGTTCCTTCCCGTTGTAACCTCTAAACGCCGAGATCGCGTTCAAAACAATTGGGTTTGCTTGTTCCTGTCGTAGTTTTTCAACTCTGGCTCATGGTGTGTAAACGAGCCGAATCCAAGGAAACTCTCAAGCTGCAACAAACGTTTTCGTCACAACGGAGCCGGATTATAACATATTGCTGATAATTTTCTTCAATTCAGTGACATTCACCAATCCCATGGTTTCATTCCATAATGATTAACTGCTGAATAGCATTTTTACAGACAAAAGAGCAAAGCCAATTCAACTTGGCCTCACCAAAAAATAAACCTTAAAAGCCAATCACTTATCTATCGTCTCCTGAGTAAACGTGTTTTGATCGGCTTTCTTGAGGGCCCAGCAACCAAAATGTACGGTGTTGTCATGGTAGTCTTTCGAGGCTAACTACCCGATTCTGGGTGATAAAAACAATCCCAATTATGCATCACACAAAAACATGTATAATTTTTATGTAAGTTATTCAAATAACAAGAGCCCTACATGAAAATTCATTCGCTTTTCCCTGTGCTATTACTCTGTGCCATCTCATCTGCCACTGCAGCGGAAAATATCCGTATTGAATATTCTCCCGTGGAAACAACCCATGAAAACATCGCCCTGCAATCTATCCAAAACAGCGATGTAAACCCAATTTTTCTTGAGCTATCTCAGATCCACTTTCCATTTCGCAAACCACTCACACTGGTTTACGGCGGAGAAGATGGCCCAATGTACGATCCCGATACGCACACGATACACATTCCTTACACTTTTTATTTGGAATCACTCAATTACTTCTCCAATAACCAGTATGAAGAACGCCTTGGAAAATCCCCAAAAACAGGGGCGTTAGATACGTTATTACACACCTTGCTGCATGAAGCCGGGCATGCTTACATCGAAGATCAAAACATCCCTGTTCTCGGAAAAGAAGAAGATGCCGTCGATAATTTTGCCACGATCTTAATGATTGACTTCCTAGAAGATGGCGCAGAGATGGCCATTAGCGCCGCCGACATGTTCGCATTTGAGTCCGATGACAGACCGGACTACTACGACTTCGGTGAGTACATTGATGAGCACAGTTTTGATTTGCAACGCTACTTCTCTACCTTATGTTTGGTGTACGGCAGTGATCCGGAACAGTACAAGTCGCTTCTCGATGAAGTTGAAAAAGACTACCTACGTGATCGCAAAGACTTTTGCCAATACAACTATGAGAACATACGCGCGAATTGGAACCACTACCTGCAACATAATGAACCAAAAGAAAAATCGCCACGTAGAATTCAGTAAGACAAATCAAGTAAGACGATCGCAATGACAAAACTCACTATATTTTATGACGGAACTTGCCCACTGTGCGCCAAAGAAATGCACGCACTTAAGCGACGAGATGTAAAACAAGCGATAAAAATTGTCGATATCTACAGCGATGAATTTTCTGATTACCCACAGATAGACGCGCAAAAAGCCAATACTATTTTGCATGCGCTGAATGACAACAATGAACTGATACTTGGTCTTGATGTGACTCACCGAGCATGGCAGTTTGTCGGACGAGGTTGGCTATATGCACCACTACGTTGGCCATTATTCAAACCAATTGCCGACTGGCTTTACCTGCGCTTTGCCAACAATAGGTATCGTGTCTCATACTGGCTTACTGGTAGCTCCCGCTGCAACTCGGGCCAATGCTCTCGCTAATTGTGATCCTGCTTAAAAATGTGAGTCTCTCTCGTCCACGATCACCAACTTCCTGTACTTCTCACCCGCCAACTCGGTTAATCTGCAATCAGTACAAAAATAATTATTAACACTTTTATTTGGTAAAACTATTGAAGTTTACCAGTTTGTAACGCTGCGCCGAGACGTAAGGAAGTACCTATGAATCTAACGATAAGAAAGCGACTTTATATTCTTTCCATCATTCCCGTGTTAACGATTGCTTTGGGTATGATGTGGTTTACCTACCTCCAAACCAGTACCTACAACCAACAACAAATCAATCATACGCACACGACGATGATGGCGATGAAGAAAGCGGAACTGAAAAACTATGTGCAGATGGCTCATTCCGCACTCAAACCGTTATTGGATCGTAATGCCTCATTGCAAGAAGCTATTCCAGTGCTCAAAGAGCTAGAGTTCGGCCAATCAGGTTATATTTTTGCGTACGACTCAAAAGGCGTGCGTGTTGTTGTCGGAAAAAACAATAAAGGGGTTGGAGAAAACTTCTATAACCTACAAGACAAAAAAGGCAACTACCTGATCCAAGACCTGTTGAAAAACGCCAAAACGGGTGACTTCACAACCTACTACTTCCCTAAGTTAGGGCAAACCGAAGCATTACCTAAACTCAGCTACTCCATGTTCATTCCCAAGTGGGATATTATGATTGGCACAGGTTTTTATACTGATGATATCGATGCGATCATTACAGAGATGGAAAACACAGCAAACGATGAGCTAAACAATACCTTAGCCGCTATTGCTATGTTTTGTGTCTCTATTGCCGTTGTCGTGGCCATTTTTGCCGTACTCGTCAACCGTAGCATTATGCGCCCTATCGAACAGTTTGACAGCTCAATCCAATCTTTCGCGCAAGGTGACGCCGACTTAACCGCGCGTATGGAAGAATCTAGCGTGCCAGAATTTAAGCAGCTCGCGCATAACTTCAATATCTTCGTTGAGAGCTTGCAAGGAATTATTAAGAGCGTCAGCCATGTCGGACAAGAGGTAGTATCAGAAACTAACAACATGTCTCAACGCGCCTCACAAGTGGATGAATTGGCTTCAGGTCAACGTGAGGAAACGGAACAAGTCGCGACCGCAATGACAGAAATGACGGCCACCGCTCACGAGATCTCTGGCAATGCAAACCAAGCCGCCGATTCCGCTAAAAACGCCGATGACAACGCACAACAAGCGAAGCACATCGTGGACTCCGCCGCTAACTCCGTTGAAGCGCTAGCAAATGAGGTATCTGAAGCAAGCACTGTAATTTCACGTCTAGAGAGTGACGTGCAGAACATCTCATCCTCACTTGAAGTCATCCAAGATATTGCTGAACAAACCAACTTGCTTGCGCTAAATGCCGCCATTGAAGCGGCACGAGCGGGCGACCAAGGACGCGGATTCGCAGTTGTAGCGGATGAAGTGCGTAAGCTTGCAAGCCGCACTCAGGACAGCACAGGTGACATTCACAAGATGATCGATCAACTTAAAGCTGGATCGGATGCCGCTGTAAAAGCGATGGAATCTAGCCAAGCACGTGGCGAAGCGACAGTAGAAGAAGCACGTGCTGCATCGGTTGCGCTGCAAGATATTCAAGCAGCGATTGCGAATATCATGGACATGAACACGCTGATCGCTACCGCGACCGAAGAGCAAAGCCAAGTTGGACAAGAGATTTCACAACGCATCGAAGTCATTTCTCAGCAAAGTAGTCAATCGGCGCACCTTGCCAATCAAAATCGCTCGGGCAGCCAAAACCTCAATCACAAAGCCAACGAGCTTTACGACTTGGTGGGACGCTTCACGGTTTAACTTCCTTAACCATACTTAATAGTAGAAACAGCGACGCCTTAACGTCGCTGTTTTTATTTCTGCTATCCTCAAGCGACTTAGCTATAATGCCGCCAACTAAGCACCCATAAGGGCAAAACCAGATGATTATCATGACCACCAATTTCGGTGACATCGAAATTGAATTGAATCTAGAACGAGCGCCAGTTAGCTCAAAGAACTTCAAAAAATACTGTGAAGATGGCTTTTACGACGGCACCATTTTCCACCGCGTTATCGACGGCTTTATGATCCAAGGTGGCGGTCACACCGAAGACATGGCAGAAAAGCCAACACGCGCCCCAATCGCAAACGAAGCAAACCGTGGTCTAAAGAACCTTGTTGGCACTATCGCAATGGCGCGTACCGATGCACCGCACTCTGCAACGGCACAGTTTTTCATTAACTTGGAAGACAACGATTTCCTAGACCACACCGCAACCACCAACCTAGGCTGGGGTTACGCGGTATTTGGTAAAGTGACCGCGGGTATGGATGTCGTAAATCGCATCGCGAAAGTGAAAACAACTTCTAAGCTTGGTCATGATGATGTGCCATGCGATCCAATCATTATTGAGAAGGTGACGATCAGCGAATAAGCACACTCGCCTCTTCGAAGAAGTCGTCACTATAAAACGATAAAAGCGCCTAACGTCTTATGACTTAGGCGCTTTTTGTTTTGAAGGCTCAGCTTATTAGTTTAAGTTTAGTAACGGAGTTATTGATAGAAAAGCTCGGCTTTTGCTCCAACCAAATCCAGCTCAGAGCCCTGAAAATCAGCCAGATATTCCGCGACAAGGTTGTACCCGACCCAATACCCCATGTACTTCGGCCAGCGGCTTTCATCACTGCCAAGAAAGTAAGCATCGAAGTTGTAATCTAAACTGGTCAGCTTGTCTTTCATCTCAGCATAGAAAGGACGCCAATCTTGATCTTTGATGTTCTCAAACAAGCTCGGAGTGACGCCACCATTCACCTTACGTTCGAAATGACAAGCTAACCCTTCCATAATCAGCACATCACCAAGCGCAACGCCATTCTCTCCCGCTCGCATACGGAACAGGTGATGCAACTCATGCGCTAGCACCGCGGCTAGTTCTTTCTCAATAACGTTTTTAATATCTGCACGTTGCGTATCAAGCAGAATCTCTACACGATAGGCGCTTAAGCAATAGCCACCAATCCCCGTCTGCGGTACGTCATTGCGATCAAACGGGCTAACGGTCAGGTCAACGTTACTTAAATCGAGGTTACTTAAATCGATGTTACTTAAATCAAAGTAACTAGAAAGCTGTGAGCTCAGGTCATCAAGTTTCTGATGCAAATACTCAGCGATTGGAGACAACTCTCCCGTCGCATTTAAGAGGGTGACGCGATAACTCATTTATCTTCCTTGATAATTTAGGTTAAGAGTAGCGAGTTTACAGTGTAAAGAGTGAGCAGTTCTAGCGATTACATCCCTTTGAACAAACTTTGAGATGCACGGCTCACAGGGAGCTTAGTTTCTCCAACATGCACAAACATTCTTCCAGCAAAGTCTTTGTTTACTTTGTTAATTTTGCACACTTGCACCACGCTTGAACGGTGCACTTGCCAGAACTGTTCTGGGTTAAGCTGCCCTATCAACTCTTTCAACGATGTACGAATCAAATACTCCTGCACTTTGCCTTGTCCTTGTTGGGCATACACAGAAACGTATTTTTCTTCCGCTTTGAAATACAACACATCAGACGTGGCGATCAGATGAATATCTTCCCCTTGCGTCGCTTTAATCCACTGTAAATACTGCGGCGTTTGTGGCGCGGATAATTGCTGCAACTGCTCTAACAGGCTGCTCATCTGCACATTACTGCTTTCTTGCTCTCGCTTAGCAAGGCGTGCTTTCACTCTTTCACACGTCGTCAGGAGGCGCTCATCCGAGATAGGCTTAAGCAAATAATCGGCAGCATTTTGCTCAAAAGCTTTGATGGCGTAATCATCGTACGCGGTGACAAACACAATCAAAGGTGGATTGGCGAGTTGATTGAGCTTTTGTGCTAATGTCATGCCATCCAAAACTGGCATACGAATATCAAGAAACGCAATGTCAGGTTGGTTTTGCTCAATGGCTTGCAACGCTTGTTCACCATCTGCGACTTTGGCTATCACCTCTAGCTCTGGCCACACTTCAGCTAGGCTTTTATCAAGATGACGCCTCAATAGCGGTTCATCATCAGCAATAATGGCAGTAAACCCTGTATTCATTCCACTATTCCTTGCTTGTCATTGGCCAACTCAAACGGACACTCACGCCACCTTCAACTGGTTCACTGATCGACACTTGTCCTTCGCCTGCAAACAACGCATCGACGCGTTGTTTCAGGTTACTCAGCCCTACCCCTGAACCACAATGCTTGCTGACATGATTCAAGCCAACACCCGTGTCTCTAACTTCAATCTGCAAGTTCTGTTGTTCGCGCTTTATGAGTAAACTGACTTCGCCACCTTCTCGCTTTGGCTCAATACCGTGAACAATGGCATTCTCCACCAAAGGTTGCAACATCATCGGTGGCAGTTCTGTTGTTCCTAAACCGTCTTCTACTTCAATTTTGTAGCTTAGACGTCCATCCAGACGTATCTTCTGAATACTCAAGTAGGCTTCAATTAAGGCAATTTCATTCTCAATCGTGGTGTGCTCTTCACGTGAGCTTTTTAGCGTCGCACGTAATAGTGCGGTAAGTTGATCCAACATCTGCTTGGCCTTATCAACGTCCTGGGACATCAACGCGCTGATATTTGCCAAGGTATTAAATAGGAAATGCGGTTCAATCTGGCTTTGCATCTGTTTAAGCTGACTTAGCAACAGTGCACGTTCCTGCTCTGCCTTTTCACGCTTGATACTCTCTAATTCACGCTGAGCAATCGCTTCTTTCTCTCGTGAGTGGAAATAAAAGTAACACATGCCGCTGAATAACAAGCCCATCAGCAACACTGGCAGCATGCCCGAAATGCCGAAGTATTCACCGAGCCAAAACTGCGCATTAATGACGCCAAACAACAAACAGGCGGTCAGTGACAAAGCAATTTCTAGTCTACGAGGGATGCTAGGAAACAACTTGTCGACTAACCAAGAGAAGAACAAGGCGGAGTAACCAAAACCAAAACTCACCAATACATGTACATAGTAAGGACCACCCCAAACAGACAATGTCATTACCGAGATAAACAAACAGAATAAAGTCGTGACAACCACACTGCGTAGCCATCCACTTTCTACCATTAACTTAGCTGAATACATTTAGAATTTCCCTTTGATATTAAATACAATCATATGCTTATCATTGATTTGTGCGTAAGCAGATTGGTCGTCTCCGGTTAAAAAGCGTGCGGCAACTTCCACTTCTACACTTTGATCGCCAGTATCAATCCATTGGTAGTTAAGCCACTGCGTGACAATCACACCGCCATCTTGCGGCGACAGCATCACATCCAACGTAGGGGTTACATCACTTAGCCAGCCCATATCCGCTTCGCCGTTCCATGCAGCCCATGCTTCTACATCCCAACTCCAGTGCAGCATTACGTTATGCTGAACGATATTGGCATGCTGAAACCCTTGGGCGTAGCTTGTCGCAAGTAGAGCGCTGCTAGCCAACAGAGAGTTGTTAGGATCAGGGATCTGAGAGAGTAATTCGCCACGCTCCATTGCTTGTTGCCATTCGTTTTTCGACCATGCTCGGCTGTCGTACCAATATTCCGCAATCACGTTGTGTCCGGCTTGGTTTGCCCAGTTCAATCCAATTAAGGCTTGGAATGCGCTGCCCTGCTCCTCAACCGAAACAGGTTGGTAAAGATCACCCTGCTGAAACTGATACCCGACACTTTGCTTTTGCCACAGCATTGATCCGTGCATGGCGATGGATTCATCCCACACGGCAATGGCACTAGCACCAAGCAAACCTCGGCGCACATCATCGTAATAACCAATAAGTTGATACTCGGTGTCTCCCACCAGCGCATAACGACGAATACCAACACCTTGTTGCTCTGCGGCTTGATCAAGTGCACTTTGGTCTTGTTGCCCCCAGCTTGAATCGGTCGCAATGACGGTCCATTCGCCGTCCATATCATAGTGTGAAAGTGAAAACACGCCCGCGCCCTCTTCTGCGACTAAGCCAACCGGGTTTTGTCGATAAGGCTTAAACAGATCCAAAGGTCGGTAGCCATAACCCACGCCCCAATCCACGCGCAACTTACCCAAACTCATATCAAGAGTGGTGTCACCGACTTGCCACTCCCCTAGCCAAGCCAGCTCACGAATCAGCAACTGGCTATCAGCTTCACTCCACCAGTCACTCTCACCTTGTTGATTGAGGTACAAACCTTGGCTGTACAGAGCGAACAAACCACTGAAGTTCTGATAATTCACCTGCACATCCAACAGTGCATTAAGTGAATCACGAGAACTGCCCTGCGCCTGCATAAATGCGCTATCACGCTGCTTGGCAGTTTCGTAGCTGACAGCCCAATCCCACTCAAAACTCAGCTCATCATTGGCAAAAACTGGGGCTGCTGCGCCCACACACAACGACGCAGCAATCAACAAACTGGTGCTTTTGTTAAGGTTAGACTGGTGCGATTTCATGTGACTTCCTTGCTCGTTTTCATGGTTCTATTTACGGAGTTCAGGCTAAAGCTGAGTCGTATTGGCTTTCGGCAAATAGCTTGGGTTGTAGAACTTGTTATCCAGCTGCCAAGGCACGATTTCTTGGTACTCGATAACGGTCTTTTTGCTCGGCTGGATGCTATCAAGCAAGATCATCTTACTGACGTAGTCTTCGCCATTGTCGCTTGCACGTCCGTATTGCGCTTGCTTGGCGAGTTTGCCAGAGCGCAAGTAAAGATCAGCTTTGATTGGAAACGCATCTTGCTCAGACAACCACAAGTCGATCTTCTGATAGCTCGCCCCTTTAGTTTTCGCAGTTAAAACAAAGTGATAAGCCGCGACACTTTCTCCGTTCACCGAGACGATTTCTGTCGCTTTCCATTCACCTTGATAATCTTGGCTCCACGTCAGGGTTGAGATGTCGCCGATAGACGCTTCACCAAGCAGCTTCTGCATCGGCGTAATGCGAATCGGACGGCGGCTCTTTGGCATTTGTAGCCAGTAGTTGTCGCCCATCATCAACATCTTTTGCCCAGCTTCGACTGCCGATTTGAACACCACCAGCGATTCACGATTTGGACGCGTGTACACGTGGTAAAGACGGGTTTTATCTAACTCTTGATCTTGATATAAGCGCACCAATGACACCACTTTGGAGGAATCATCTTGCAAGCGGTAGCTGTCGGCTTTTTCAATCAATTGCGCAACTTGCTGTGCATCTAGCGCTGTTTCATTCGCACTGGCATTCATGCTTGCAACGCTGCTTACCATCAACAATGCAATTGGTAATAGTGATTTGAAATTAAACATAAATCAGAGCCTCCGTAATTGGCTTGTTCACCCCTTTGCGCGCTGAGAAAAACGCCGCAACCAAACAAATCATCAATACTGCGAATCCTGCGACAGCCACCAGCTCCCAAGAGAAGTAAATCGTCAATGGGTAACCTTCTGTACGTCCTGGTGGTGGCGGCATTTGCACATCCACGACCATCAGTAAGACGGTCACTAGCGCCGTAAACAAAGCGCCGATTAAGCTGCCAATCACGGCAAGTAACCCAGCTTCACGCAAGAACCCAGCAATGATTTCGCGAGGGTAGCTACCAAGAGCCGACAAGGTGCCGATTTCACGTGTACGCTCGGTGACCGACATGGTCATGGTGTTGAACAGCGCGACAAAGACCACCAACGCCATTACTGCGCCCATGATGCCGAAGATACGGTCGTACAAATCTTTCACTTTGAGATAGAAGAACGCGCGTTCTTGCCAAGGCGTAATCTCAATATCTTGGTCGCCAAAGTTCTTCTTTTGCTTACTCAGCACCGAAGCCACTTGTTGCTCGACTTGGCTAGTTAAACTGGTATCGAACAGAAAGACCGACAACGCACTGACTTTGTCTGAACCGAGCAGCGATTGCGCGCTGTTGATGTGCACGTACAACTGGCGTTTATCAAGCTCTGGTACGCCTGTTGAATAGATGCCACGAACTTTGAAGTCATACGCGTTCAACGCACCGTCGGTTGTGGTCGCCAGCAAGGTGATCCAATCACCAACGTGCACGCTTAGGTTG
Organism: Vibrio sp. 1CM7H; assembly: GCF_023161645.1. NCBI lineage: Bacteria > Pseudomonadati > Pseudomonadota > Gammaproteobacteria > Vibrionales > Vibrionaceae > Vibrio > Vibrio sp. 1CM7H. The sequence continues at coordinate 1,740,349 of NZ_JALNTV010000001.1, read as the reverse complement.
TTCGCTAAATCAACGCCAAGCATCACTTCTGGTTCTGCTGGGTCATAACGCGATGCATGAATGTTGGAAAGTGTTTGCCCTTCACGCACGTCCAAAAATGGTCCTTTCATATCGAATTCGCGTTCGTTGACGCCAATGCCGATAAAGATCGAGGACTTGTTGCCGTTGGAAATCAAACCGCTGAACTCAACTCGTGGCTGCACGCCTCGCACTTCATTCAATCCAATCAATTGCTTGGTGATGTCGTCCGCATGAGTTAAACCGTTACTCAGCGGCATCTCTTCTTCTTTGGCGAAGTAACCCGGCGTGGTTAACGTCAGATGCCCCGTGTCACGCGCTGTCGATTCTTTCAAACTGTCATAGGTGTACAGACCAAAACCACCCGCACTGGTTAACGCAAACACCGCAATGGCAATGATCAGCATCGACAATAAACTGCGACGGCGATTGCGTTGCAGGTTCAACCAAGCAAGGCGAACGGAAACAGGAATTAGCTTGCCCATGAAACCTCCTCCACACTTGCGTGCGTTTGGGTAATTTTGCCGTCCACCAACTCAATGGTGCGGTCACAGCGGGATGCCATACGAGGGTCGTGTGTGGCGACAATAAAAGTGGTACCAAGCTCGTGTCCGAGCCCTTTCATAATGTCGATGACCTTGTTGGCAGTTTGGCTATCAAGACTTGCGGTTGGCTCATCAGCAATCACCAGCGCCGGTTTGTGTACTAAAGCACGAGCAATTGCCACGCGTTGTTGCTGACCGCCTGATAGGTTATCGGGCATGTGATGAATAAACTCGCCCAAACCAACGTGTTCTAGCATTTGTGTGGCGAGCTCGGTTTGTTCTGCTTTTGAAAAGCCGTTGAGATGCAGCGGATACGCCACGTTCTCTAACGCTGTCATCACGGGCACAAGATTGAATTTTTGGAACACAAAACCAAGCTTTTCACGGCGCATTTTCGCAGCTTGCATTTGTCTGGTTGGGTATGGGCTGCCTGCAAATGTCACCTGACCTTGGTATTGAGTATCCAGCATACCAAGCACGTTAAGTAAGGTACTTTTGCCTGAGCCAGACGGTCCACACAGAGCCACCATTTCGCCAGCAAACACTTCACCAGACACGTCTCGCAATGCACGCACCGTTTGGTTGCCAAGGGCGTAATCGCGGCTAAGTTGATTAAAAACGATCATGACGCCTCCCTAATATTTCGCTAGCAGCGCTTTTGCGGTTTGCGTTTCTAAATTGCTGTCACCCAACTGCTCCATTTGCGCTAACCATATTTTGGCTTGTTGAACGTCTTCAGCGCGCAGCGCTGCTTCAATGGCATAACGGTAAATCCATGAAGTAGCCGCAAAAGGTTGCTGACTAAAACTCGGTTCATCGAGCAGAGAAAGGTACAGCTCGTAGCCGCGCTCAAAGTGATTGAACATGTCTGGCAGAGAGGTAAAGGTAGTGGCTGCCATGGCGGTAGCTAGCTGGTATTCAGGTAAGCCTTGTAAGCGTTGTTGCTCTTGCAGTGGTACTGGCTGATTCGCCATTAGGTCCAAACCTTTTTGGATTGTGGCAAGACCGCGCTCGGTGAACTTCATCTTGTTCCAAGGCATAAACGCCTCACGACCTTGCAACGTCTCCGCACTGCCTAAGTAAACCAAGGTCACCGGCGTTGCGCCCTGCTCTTCGAGTTGTTTGGATAATTCGCCGTAAACGGTATCAACTAAGCCAGAGTCACCCTGCGCAGCTTGGTTGAATTGACTGAGTGTGCGCTCGCTTGGATTAGCCAGAGCCAGATTGCTGCTAAGTGCAAATGCGGCGATAAACGTACTTGCCAGTTTAAGAGCTTTAATTGAGCGAGATTGAGAAACCATCATGTACTGTCCTTAGTTGAACGTGATTTGATGGTTTCAGATTAAGGGAGAAAATCGCACGCTGCTTTTGCATGCGACCAATGGCAGTTATGTGGAGTGAATGGTTGTTTGCTGCGATGAATGACATTCCATCCTTAAAGAGAACATTTATCCCAGCTTGTTTGTAAGCGTCTGTCTTTCACCACAATAGGAATAAAAATACTGGCTTAAAACCTGCGTCTAGTGTATTTATCCATTCCACAGCTTTCCAAGCAGCTTACCCATAACAGACGACATCGACGCTCCTCTCATACACACCTTTGCATGGTGTCTGTTATTTCCAAATAGGATTCTTAGCATCGGAATAGTTCGAACTCTCGAGTTCTGGTTGTTTTCGCGCTCGAACTGGGTGCGTTATTAGGTCGTAGAAAATGAATAAGCGTTTTTTCCCCAGGGTCGATTTGCCACTGCTGATGGCGATCATTCCGATCATGCTATTGAGTACACTAACACTTTGGAGTGCCAGTGGCTTTAATGAGGCCATGCTCTTCAAGCATTTAGCACGCTGCGGACTGACCTTGGTTTGTATATTGGTCATGTCATCGATTCCCGCCGCTAGCTATCAACGCTCAGCTCCATATCTCTACATTATTGCGGTTGCGCTGCTACTTGCTGTCGCTTTGTTTGGCGATAGCACTAATGGTTCTCAACGTTGGCTCGATATTGGCTTTTTTCGCTTTCAACCCTCGGAGCTAATCAAACTCTCGATTCCAATCATGATCGCGTGGATGCTACATATTGAAGGTGGCAGACCAGATAGTAGGAAAATCGCATTCTGCTTACTCATCACAATGATTCCTGCTGGGTTAATCGCGCTACAACCGGATTTAGACGGTGCAGTTTTTACCGTCATTTACGCCTTATTCGTTTTATTTTTAGCTGGCATGAGCTGGAAAATAATCGGTGGCTTTGTCGCGAGTATATTAACGTTGGCGCCTATTTTGTGGTTCTTCGTCATGGAAACGTATCAAAAAAGCCGCGTTACTCAGTTCTTGCACCCGGAGTCGGATCCGTTAGGTTCGGGCTACCAAATCATCCAATCTTTAATTGCGATAGGCTCCGGCGGAATGAAAGGCAAAGGTTGGATGAATGCTACGCAAGGAACACTTGGCTTTATTCCAGAAAGTCATACGGACTTTATTTTTTCGACTTATGCCGAGGAGTGGGGTTTTGTTGGTAGTTTAGTCTTGCTCGCACTGTACTTGTTTATTACCGCGCGCGTCATGTTGCTTGCATGTCAGTCTGACCACTTTTTTAGTCGGCTTGTGAGTGGCGCATTAGCGATGAGCTTTTTCCTGTATGCTTTTATCAATACAGGTATGGTGAGCGGCTTGTTGCCAGTAATGGGAAGCCCTCTGCCGTTCTTTAGTTACGGCGGCACGGCCATGCTGACGCAAGGCATCTGTTTTGGTGTGATCATGTCACTGTGTTATTCCAAATATCGCAACGCATAATGCTGCTAGCAAAAAGTGCGATCAAAAAAGGCTTCCCTCGGGAAGCCTTTTTACAACGGTGGAAGCTAAGAAATTATAGCTCTGCGTTGTGGTAAACCTGCTGAACGTCGTCACAGTCATCTAGAAGATCTAGGAATTTCTGGAACTTCTCAGCATCTTCACCCGCTACTGGAGTGTGAGTTTGAGGAACGAAAGTGATTTCTTCCACATCGATCGTTAGATCTGGGAACGCACCATTTAGTGCTGTTTTCGTCTTGAAGAACTCTGTGTGAGGAGCAAATACAGTGATCACACCATCTTCTAGCTCAACGTCAGTTACGTCCACATCTTCCATCATTAGCGTTTCTAGGATGATTTCATCATCGTCGCCTTTGAACTGGAATACCGCTTGGTGATCAAACATGTGAGAAACTGAGCCCTCAACACCAATTTTCGCACCAACTTTAACAAAGCATTGGCGTACATCTTGGAAAGTACGGTTGCCGTTATCGGTCAGACAGTCAACGATAACACTAGTACCGCCAGGGCCGAAGCCTTCGTAGCGCGCTGGTTGGTAATCTTCACCACCGCCGCCACTCGCTTTGTCTAGTGCTTTGTCGATAACGTGCGCTGGTACCTGATCTTTTTTCGCTTTCGCGATCAGGTGGCGAAGAGACAAGTTCATGTCTGGGTCACTACCGCCGTTTTTCGCGCACATGTAAATTTCTTTACCGTATTTGGAATAAACTTTAATTTTCGCGCCTGCAGTTTTCGCCATAGAGGCTTTGCGCACTTCAAAACTTCTTCCCATCGGGATGTCTCTCTAAATTCAAATTTAATGCGAAGGATTTTAGCAAAAAGCGAAACCTTTTCAATTTCGCTTAGCAAAGGAATGGGGAGGTTACCTCATTCGCCACATAGTTTTATACCGTTGTCACGATTCGCGTTAAGCGACACCCATTACTCGTTTGTACTTTTCGACCGATTGCTGAAAAAACGCTTTTTCATCAGCATCGTTAATCTTGGACAACTGTTCTTCTATTGCTTCAGGACCAGATTTGGCCTCTCTGAGCTTCCAAACCAAAAACGACGCTTGTTTATCCAGTTCGATTTTGTTTTTTTCATCAGGCGGCAATAGGGATAGATTGAACGACATTTACAGCCTCAAGGTACTTTAAATACTAGCCGCGCACTATAGCATACAGAGTTACAATTGCAGAATAGAAACGCACTTAACTTGATCAATTTCAAGTTAACTATTTGGGACCCGTACTGATTTTCAGCGCTTTTGGTAAAAACTGCTCGAATATTTGATGCAACCGATCTTTGGTCACAGGTTTGGCGACAAACTCATTCATACCGACGTCAAAGCAATGTTGTTGATCTTCTTTAATAACATTGGCACTCAACGCAATAATGGGAACGTGTTTCCCCCACTCACCCATTTGTCGAATACGCTCAGTAGTAATGAAGCCATCCATCACTGGCATTTGGCAATCCATAAACACCAAGTCAAAAGCTTGCTTCTCACATAGCTGAAGCGCTTCTTCACCATGATTTGCGACGCTCACTCGAACGCCGAGCTTTTCCAACATAATACGCACGACTTTCTGGTTTACGATGGTATCTTCAACAATCAATACCCAAGGTTGATTGTCATGCTGGAGGCTGGTTTCATTATCTTCAACTTTTGGAAACGTCAAAACATTAGGTCGTTCCGAGTAGGTAGACCGTGCTTTTACTACAACTGGAATCGAAAACTCAAAACAACTACCGAGCCCCAACTCACTTGTCAGCTGGATTTCTCCCCCCATTAAGTTCACCAACTGAGCACCAATCGCCAAACCAAGGCCGGTACCACCGTACTTTCTGGTTGTACTGCCATCGGCTTGTTGGAAACGTTCGAAGATCGCTTGTTGGTTCTCTTTCGCAATACCAATGCCAGAATCAACGACGCGAAATCGAATCATGGCGACATCATGCTCTTGACGTGTTAACTCAACAAGAAGCTTCACATGACCACGATCAGTAAATTTGATCGCGTTGCTCAACAAATTGTTCAATACCTGTTTTAAGCGTGCAGCATCACCTTGCACTTCCGCTGGCAAGTGAGGATCAATATCGCTAAGCAATTGCAGATTCTTCTGCTTGGCTTTGACGGTATGTAAGCTGATCACATCATCCAAAATACGGCGCAGATCATAACTCGCATTTTCTAATTCGACTTTACCTGCTTCGACTTTGGAAAAGTCGAGAATATCGTCGATGATCGTCATTAAAGAGTGAGAAGAACTATCGATGATCTCTACAAACTCTTTTTGCTGAGGATCGAGTTTGGTGTCACCCAGTAATGAAGCGACACCAATAATGCCATTCATCGGTGTTCGAATTTCATGGCTCATGGTTGCAAGAAATTCACTTTTTTTGCGGTTGGCGACTTCCGCTCTATCTCTTTCTTCTTCAAGCTCAGTCTGATGTTCACGGACTTTCTCAACGCTTCGGTTGTATTTCTCCGCCAACACGCTCACTTCATCAAAACACCAACGCTTTGGGAGCGTAACTTTGCTTGGGACCTTCCCGCCACTAAAATCGCTCACGGCGCCAGAAAGCAGTTGGAGAGGATTGACCAAGAGGCGGAAGGCGACCCAAAGCACGCCAATTATGAGCAATAGGATCTTTATCGCTTCTGTCGTAAGCAAGAAAAAAAATTGTTGCCAAAGATCTTCATAAATCGAGCTCAGATCCGCCTGAACAGTCAATGTCGCCAGATCATAGGTTTTATCACCAACACGATATTGCATCGGCCAACTTCTTTCTACGACATCCTCAGAAAGAGCGGTGCCCAGTTCGACGATAACTTCATCTTCATTAGCGATACGTAAATAATCCACAGAGGGCATGCGCATTGCGCCCTCTGCTTGAGTGAGTAACAGCTCCCTATCCTCCACCCATAAGCTGGCAGAAAAGCTCGATAAGTAACTGGATTCGACCTGCTTTAGCTCGACGTGCAAATGGGCTAAATCTTCATTAAAAACTCGATATAAACTCACAGCGGAAATGATGACAGTAAAGATTAAACTCAACGTTAACACCGCCAACATAAGTTGGTTGCCGATACTAAATCGACGTTGAGATCGCTCTTTTTCATCCATATGAAATCGCTCCGATAAACTTGCGCTACTCTAAATATAGCCACGCGCAAATAATAATCGAGGATACGATGAAAAGACTTCTACTTAGATTGGCTTTTAGTTTTATTGCGATAGGAACTTATGCTACTGCCGCTGAAGTGAACTATTACGTTATCGCCGACCAAGCAAGGCCATTTCAAATAGAACAACAGGGGCAAATGCATTCCGGGATTGTGACTGACATCGTCAGTGCCATTTTCGCTGAATCGGATTATCAGGTGAATTATCACACTTATCCGTTTAAACGAATGATTTCCATATTAGAAGAAGGTGGCGAACCAAACTGGCTAACTTACGGCAGCCCAAACTGGGGCAAGGTGCAATCAGAAAACTTGTCTGAAGAGCCCATTTACACTGTAAAACATGTATTGGTATCGAGTAGTGAGAAACCGTTAGAGTTCAAGAATATGGACACCATGCATGGCCGATCTATCGTATTACTACTCGGTTTTGATTATCCGAATTTAATCCCATTCTTTGAGGATGGTAGTGTGAATGAAATACGCGTTAAAGATTATGATGCCGCATATCGAGTGATAACCCGAACACCAGGAGATACAGCCTTCGTCGAAATGGAATCACGCGTTATGTACAACTTAAAACGCCTCAATTTGTCGCTAGAAGATTTTCAGATCCAATCTTTCGACTCAGTTATCCCTGACTACTCGATCTATTTGGCCTTTTCGCCCCAAATGCAGCCAGAAACTCAGGACTACATCAATACACGTTTGGCTGAGTTAAAAATATCGGGTGAAATTGATGAGATCATTCAAAGATATCAATAAATGACCTAACGAATGAAAACGCCAACGATTCTATCGTTGGCGTTTTCATCTATTGATGACATAGATGATGCTTTACTTGGTGTGATTGACAAACTTAGGATCAAACATGTGCCCTAATTTACTCGCCTTAGTTTGCAAGTAGTGTTGATTGCTCGGATTATTACCTTCTTGCAAGGGCACACGCTCAATGACGTTGATATCAACCGCTTTTAACGCAGCCAGCTTACGTGGGTTGTTTGTCATTAGTCGCACCGCATCAATGCCCAAATGCTCTAACATCCCTTTACAGAACGCGTAATCACGCATATCGGCAGCAAAGCCCAAACGTTCATTGGCTTCTACAGTATCGGCGCCATCGTCCTGGAGGTGATAAGCTCGAATTTTATTAATCAAGCCAATACCACGTCCTTCTTGACGCAAATAAAGCAGCACACCACATCCCTCTTCGACAATATTTTGTAGCGCCCTATTGAGCTGAAAACCACAGTCGCAACGCGTACTAAACAAGGCATCGCCAGTAAGGCACTCCGAATGCAACCGAATAAGCGGTGCAGCGCTGCTTTCAGGCTCTCCATACACGAGGGCAAGATGCTCTTTGTTCGTGGCAGTTTCAACGAAGCCATACATCATAAATGTGCCCCATTGGGTCGGCAATTTGGCTTTATCGATGAACTTCACGAGATTGTAGGGCTCGACATGTCTCAGCTCAGCCCGAACGTTCATCAGAATTTCTCCTAAATGATTTTCTCCTTTACCGTCTCCCCCATCCCCCCAAAAGGCATCTTTGTGAGAATGCTCTGTAAGACAAGCGTTACCCGTTCTCATTAACTGCTGCGCTAAAGGTGGATTTTGCAGAAACTTTTCTCTAACGATGAAAGCCATAACGGCCAACTTCATATCCTCCCAGTCACTTCTGACGAAATGTTCGTATTTTCGGCTTAAGGCGAATGCTTCATCGGGAGTGCTCGCGTGTTGAATTTTGCTTTGTAACTGCGCATCGAGGAACTTTTGGGCTTGATAATAATGTTCGCTGGTGGGCCAAGTTTGGGAGGATATATTGACTGGGGCATGGCAAAAATTGGAAAGAAAACCGTGGGACTCATCGGGCTCATAAAAAAGGATTTGGTCAACCATACTCGCGCTCCTTGCTTTGTGGTCGCGATAATCAACAAAAAGCATATCGCTATTGATATATCTTTTAGTAACGCTAGGTAAGATTGTCAAACTTCTACACAGATGAAAATGAGTTTGGATCTAGAACTTTTTAGGTGAAATAGAGGTGAATTAGAACGTTTGGATAAGAAAAATAAAGAGATGTGAGATGTTGTGGTGAGACGCTATGGCTAAAATGGAGCGAAAAATAAAAAGGGCAGTCCGACGACTACCCTATGGATTGCTATACCAAACTAGAGCAATCAGTGTATCAAGCCAAGCTCCCTTGCTTCTTCAATGGTCAATCCACTTTCACGGATTTCACGTAGCGCTTCAATGCGTCTTCTGGCTTCTGCTGATTTCACTGTTTTCTCAGGCTTCACAACGGCTTCTTCATCAGGTAATTCCCATTTGTGAGCGATGTTGGTCATCTCGTCATGGTCGATAGAATTAATGGACATATTTCCTCCGAACACACCATGTTTTCGATGCGTAATCTATAGCAAAACAGGAACGAGGTGGTAAGAAAAACTGTAGGGAAATGTGACCCCTCCCGCCCTTTCGTTAACTCCTTAATAGATCCATCATTTAAGTTTTGCCAAGGGGCAAATTTACGATTAGATTTGAATAATTCCCCCTAAGAAAAGTGTGCTGATCCAGCTCTCAATTCTCGTCTTCCTGACTTCATTAACAACGCCGGATACCACTTTTTATTTCGCCTAACTTTCGAGTCACTTCACTGATTCACCGCTTGCCACTTTCTAAAAACCATCACACCTGATAATGATAATAATTATCTTTTACATTAGTAAGGTGTTTATATGGATGGTATTAACTTAAATCATGCATACCACAATAATCCGGTCATCCAGATCCGAGATTTATGCGTCGATTACATCACCGATCATGGTGATTTCAATGCGGTAAAATCCGTCAGCTTCGATATCGGCAAAGGAGAAGTATTTGGACTTGCTGGTGAATCGGGATGTGGCAAAAGCACGATCGCATTCTCGATCAATCGTCTCCATAAGCCGCCAGCGTTCATTTCTGGCGGTAAAATATTATTTGATGGCAAAGACATTCTTAACCTCTCAGATTCTGAGCTAACCGCTCTGAGGTGGAGTGAAATCGCCATGGTGTTTCAAAGCGCGATGAACTCACTCAACCCTGTCTTAACGATCCAAGAGCAATTCGCAGATGTATTGCGTCATCACCAAGGACTCACCAACGCTCAAGCGAAAGATCGAGCAGAAAAACTATTGGACTTGGTCAATATTCCACGAGAACGGTTAACGGAATACCCTCACCAATTTTCAGGTGGAATGCGTCAGCGCTTAGTGATTGCTATTGCTTTGTCTTTGAACCCTAAGCTGATCATTATGGATGAGCCCACAACCGCTTTAGATGTGGTGGTACAAAGGGAGATTTTACAACAAATCTATCAGCTTAGAGATGAATTTGGCTTCTCAGTACTCTTTATTACGCACGACTTGGCGCTGATGAGCCAATTGTGTGATCGCATTGCCATCATGCGGCATGGAGAAATCGTCGAAGTCAATCAGGCATACGAAATTCGTAATAATCCTCAACATCCCTACACACAAAAGCTATGGGCTTCTTTCCCAAACATCCACGACGTCCACAAACAACCAGAGCGACTAGGAGCGCAATCATGAATCAGCCTATCATCCAAATGAAAAACGTGATTAAAGAATTCAGAGTAGGCGGTGGTTTAGCGAAAGAGGAAACCTTCCGTGCGCTCCAAGGCGTGAGCTTTGATCTGTATGCAGGAAAAACGCTGGCTTTGGTTGGAGAATCAGGCTGCGGTAAAAGTACGTGTGCTCGCTTGATCACTAAAGTCTATCCGGCAACAGAAGGCGAGATCCTTTTCAATGGCACTAATATCAATGAGATTACGTCACGCTCAGCGCTCCAAGAGTATCGCAGTAAAGTACAAATGGTGTTTCAAGATCCGTTTGGCTCACTCAATCCAACTCATACCATTCGCCATCATCTAACACGCCCTTTAAAGATTCATAAGCAAATCCAAAGCGAGCGTGACATTCCTGCCCGCTTGGAAGCGCTTTTAAAGCTGGTGGAACTACCTGAAGAGACATTAAATAAGTTTCCTCACGAGCTTAGTGGTGGACAACGTCAGCGAGTAAACTTAGCACGTGCTCTCGCCGTCGGTTCGCAAATCATTCTTGCGGATGAGCCAACATCGATGCTGGATGTCTCCATTCGCCTCGGGGTACTGAATCTAATGCAGCGCATGAAGCAAGAGCTAGGAATCGGCTTTTTGTACATTACTCATGATTTGGCGACCGCACACTACATCGCGGAAGAAACAGCTGTGATGTACAAAGGGCAAATCGTTGAATGGGGTGATACACACTCAATACTGAAGAATCCGCAGCACCCGTACACCAAACTATTGATTTCAGCCGTTCCCGATCCAGATCTTCCTTTTGGTAACTTAGTGAAAAGTGAACCAAACTATTCGATAGATGCCGATGAAATTCGTAGTCGTAGCAGCATCATTGTCGACGAATTTGATCAAATAGGACCCAATCACTATGTAAAACAATGGACTGAGGCTGCGTAATGGAATTGAGGACTTGGCAAGATCAGATCGCCATGTGGTATGAACATCGGAAGCATGATCAAGTTGAAAAACTGGAAACGATCTTATATCAAGCGCCCGACGGCGTGTTTGGCCCAGAACTGAACGAAGTTCAAAGCAAAGCGATTGCTTGCTGGCTAGACGGTTGTTTACGTGTGTTTCAACATGCTAGGTACCAAGATCCTCAAAAAGCGTATCAAACCTTGCTTTACACGAGCGCAAAGCTTGAGCAAGCGGCATGTCAGGTATCGACCGATATTCTGATCAAAGATTGGTGTTTAAAGCGACTTCAGCACCTTACCGTTTTAGCGTTAGAGTTTTGTAATCAGCAATGTGATCAAAATGAGTGGCAACAACAAGCATATAACTTGATCGAGTCGCATGTTGCTTTGATGCGTTCTTTACATTGGAATGAAGACAAGAAGCATGATCAAGGTTTATCTCATTAATTCGGAAAGATGATCAAGGCTTACTTTGAGGAATTTGAGGTAAAAAAAAAGCGAGTTTCCTGAGGAGAAACTCGCGAAGTCTATTCAGAATGAATGTAACAATATGAGCCAATCTATTAATCATCAGAAAGGACAAAAGGTTGTCTATTCGTGATAAATAGTAGTCTCAGGCTTGGCTCCTAATGTCAGTGATTTGTTAGAGTTAAGTCTGTTTTTTATCATCGAAAGACATTGTTACATTTCAAATCAATACGCCACGCCTATTGCTTGATACACATCAAGCAACGCTTTTAAATCGCCATTTCATCCAGAGCGCGGAATACCATTTCATCCATGTGGCCATCGAAGATTTGACGGCACACCTTCCGACGTACCGCTAATCCAGCAATCAAGCGCTCAATGGTAAGATGCTTAACATCATTTTGGGTGTTAAACAGCTCGACGGTTTTGCTTAATGTCTCATAAGGAATTGGCTCATCCCCTACCCTTAGCCAATCAAGCTTCTCTATGTAATCAGAGCACTCTTCTTTGATTGAGGCATATGAGTGCCCTGTCATCGCAGATAAAGCCGTTATACTGCGTTCTAGAGCCTCTGGTGAGGTATATTTAGATAAAGTAATGGTGATCTCGTCTGCATTGATCTCTACCAGGTGTTTTCTTTGCTTCACGCGGCGGCCTAAATTCCCTCTTGGAGATGGCGCTTTGCGTTGGATAGGCTCAAATTCGCCGTCTATGATGCCTGAGAGCTCTTCAAGCTGTTGTCGGGTAACCATCTCATTACGAAGTGGATTTGGCAGCGTAGGCGCCATGTTACGCTTTCCTGCGTTGGTTGTTCGCGCACGTGAATAACGTAAGACTTCTTCCACATCGCATTTAATATCGATCTGGTAGTCCATCACTTTGTCATTCTCGATCATAGTTTCGATCGTCAGGTGATAACCCCACAAATTCACCACAAACAGCTCATCCGTTCCCTTACCATCCGATAAACGCTTCAGCTCTCGGATCAAATCCATCGAGAATCGTCGCCATTCGATGTTGCGTGCCAGCTTCTGGTTTAATTCACTCAGCAGCATGCAGTCAGTATGACGACGCACCATGCGGCTACGGAAGAAAGAATACAGTTGGAATACCAAAGTATGTTGCTTCAAGATCTCTGGTGGGAACAAGAAGAAATAATCACGCGTTAATAGTTCTTCATAAAACGAAGGCTCCCAAACCAAAATGTACAAGTTTGGCTTGATACGAATTTCACCATCGCTTCCCTCTACAGGCGCTTCTTCAGACGCAGTGATGGTTCGAGCAAGAAAACGAAAACGATCACTTTTGAATCCTTCTGGCATGTTTTCACTTAGCCAACGACCAGTAAGTTCATGCAGCTGGAAATCGGTAAACTCAATACGATCAATGCTGTCGCGAATAGAATCACGTGCTGGACCACTGTCTTTTTTGCCTCGAAGCGACAAAATATCAGTAATGTATAACGGCGTCTTGTTCGGCACGTGTGCTGCGTCGAGTTGATACTGATCTTTGTGATGATCATGGTATTGCACGGTCAACGTGAACAGAGCAAACAAGGTCATCAGATCATCCACAGTCATGATATTTTTGGATGATCGCGTTTCAATAACCGCTTTGGTACCAGAGATCGACACCATGGATTTCTGATAACTTTTTCGAGTTCTTGGTGGTGCAAGTGCTTGGTCAATGATCCCAGCCCAATTCGTTGGAGATACGACAAATTGATCGGCTTCATCTTTCATCGTTGGAGGGGTATTCAACCCATGTTCATTCAACAAACGCTTGTTCACTTGGGTTTGAGCCAATGCTTTTGAACGTTTTTGCTTTTCGTTTTGGCGTACTTTGTCTGTAACAAGACTTGTTGCACCCAACACTGAAATAAGCTGATTAGGATTAACAAACTTATGTAACATCGTCTTACCAGCAAGTCCTTCTTCAAACCGCACTGGAGTTTGAGTAAACAAACCAATGTTTACTGCTGCACGTAAGCGTTGTTGCAGAGCTGCACGAGTGAGTTGTCCGTCCGTTGCTTCCACAATCTCTGTGGTTGAAACCAATCCATCTTTGCTGCTGAAACCTCGCAATGAGATCAGATTAAGCAACTCTAAGATGCTTTTGGTCACCCCTTTGAAATGTTGGTACTGCTCTACCCAATCTGCAGAGGATTCATGTACCTCAAAAAGATGGCCATCCTTATGGCTTCTAGGTGCTTTAATCAGAATTTTTTCATCAGCCGTCATTTTAGATCCAGATCACACTAGCCGTAGTTGTGCTATGGTTCCGAAGAATAAAGAAAAACAGATCATAAATAAAGAAAAAAGATTGTTTTTTAAATAACTGATCTTTTTGATTAATCTGATCTTAATTGATTATATGATCTAATGATCTGGCTATCGTTTTTCCGCTAAGTGCATGTTCTATAAAGTGATTATTTTCATGCATGTCGGAACTATGATCATGTTAATTCTGAAACTATGATCAACAATAGCCTGAAAGCATGATCACATTTGCTCGTAAGCATGATCATTAAGTTTATGAAAAGATGATCAAAAGAGTCTTGAAACGATGATCATGATGTTTTTACAGGTTATCCACAGATGCTGTGTTTAATAATGATCTTAATGAGAATTTTATTGAGCATTGTCGATGTTATTGATACTCGGATCGATGATCAAGAGCTGAGATAGCTATCGTTCTGGAGACAATATTGATGATAAATTACTCATGTGATGAAAATGCATCCAAGTAGCTCTTATTCCGCAGTAAAACCTAGTTTCGGACTATTCTTAGGAAGCATGATCATGAGAGTAAGATTTATCATAGTCACTTGAACAATTTCATTGTTCCGGCTTCTCTATCCACTAATTTCTTCTCCATCCCCCATTCTGACTGCATTCAACCGTAAATTAGAGACAAAAACTCATGCTTCCGAGAGATTCTATAGCTTGATCATATTTCCGATTGATGGATCTTATTTAATCCGCGTGTTTACACCCTCGTCTACTCTATTTTTCCATGATCATGCTTTCGTATTTGTGTTTTATCATGGAAGCATGATCATAAGCATACCTTGATCATACTTCCATAGGAGCATCACTTGAACAGCCCTTTTTGGCTCGGATACATGATCAAGGTTGTTATTAGCGTTCATGTTGAAAGATTGCTTTCTATTTTTTGTTTAAATTAGGTTGGCCTAACATAATCCGTAATTTAGCTTAAGAATATAATCGTTCCGGTAGAAAATTGATTTACATTGTAAATGAGTGACGCTGTAACACTTTTATTTTTAAGTTTAAGGTGTCCATTTATTCGAAGATTATTTAATTAAAAATAGTTATGTTTTTTACCATAAATCATAAAAGCGTCGATTTGAGTGTTTTTTTATGTGATGGTTATTCAAAATGTTCGTGCACCTTTTTGTTGTTTTTGGTCTTTACTGCTGTACAATTGCAAGCATAAATCCTTCCAACGGAATTTGGCATGAAAAGAGAAAAAACGATTGAAAACCTTCTTGAGTTGGCGGAGCTGACTCAGCAGGTTCAAGCTGACCGTATTGAAATTGTTTTAGAAGAGCGAAGCGATAACTACTTCCCACCAATGTCTAAGGCGATGATGGAAACCCGTTCAGGTTTAACTCGCCGTAAGCTCGATGACGCGATTGGTAAAATGGAAGCCGCTGGGCATCAATTTACCAAAAACAACGCGAATCATTATTCAATTACGTTAGAAGAAGCACATATGCTTATGGATGCGGCTGAAGTGCCTAAATTTCATGAGCGTAAAAAGAATTCAGGTAACAAACCTTGGATTATTAATGTGCAGAACCAAAAGGGCGGTACTGGTAAATCAATGACCGCGGTTCATTTAGCGGCATGTTTAGCGCTAAATTTGGATAAACGCTACCGTATTTGTTTAATCGACTTAGACCCACAAGGCTCGCTACGTTTATTCCTCAACCCACAAATCAGCATGGCAGAGCATGACAATATCTATTCTGCTGTAGACATTATGTTGGGTAACGTGCCTGATGGTGTAGAAATTGACAGTGAATTTTTGCGTAAAAACGTATTGTTGCCAACGCAATACCCGAACTTAAAGTCGATTTCAGCGTTTCCAGAAGATGCAATGTTTAATGCTGAAGCATGGCAAACGCTATCTGAAGATCCATCACTTGATATCGTTCGTCTGCTAAAAGAGCAACTGATTGATAAAATTGCTGATGACTTCGATATCATCATGATTGATACCGGCCCACACGTTGACCCACTAGTATGGAATGCGATGTATGCATCAAATGCGTTGTTAATCCCTTGTGCGGCTAAGCGTCTGGACTGGGCTTCAACAGTAAACTTCTTCCAGCATTTGCCTACGGTATATGAAATGTTTCCGGAAGACTGGAATGGTCTTGAGTTTGTTCGCTTGATGCCAACCATGTTTGAGGACGACAATAAGAAGCAAGTTTCTGTTTTAACTGAAATGAACTATCTTCTAGGTGACCAAGTTATGATGGCTACTATCCCTCGTAGCCGTGCGTTTGAAACCTGTGCCGATACCTACAGCACAGTATTTGATCTGACAGTAAGCGATTTTGAAGGCGGTAAGAAGACGCTAGCCACCGCACAAGATGCTGTTCATAAAAGCGCACTGGAATTAGAGCGTGTGCTGCATTCTAATTGGCCGTCATTGAATCAGGGGTAATAAGTAAATGGCTTTGAAAACGTCTGAATTAAACGCGAAATTATTTGGCAAAACGAATAAACGTCGTGTTGTGACTCCACAAGAGGCGCAAACCGCGGCAAAAGAAAAAGCTCAAACGATTGAGCTAGCTGTCGCAGGTGAAAACATTGTTCAGTTTGAACTTGTTCGTATTCCTGCAGAGAAAGTCGCGACAGAAACAACGGTGTTTGTTGATAACGCTCGTGAGCAATCGTTCTTAAACGAACATGCTTTATCTGATGTTTTAGTCACACTCAAAGAGCGTGGCCAACAATATCCAGCGGTGGGTCGTAGAACTAAAGATGGCAAGATTGAAGTTTTAGATGGTAGCCGTCGTCGCATGTCTTGTATCCTCGCGGAGCAAGATTTTTTGGTTTATGTTGCTGACAACATCAATACTGACCATGCTAAGTTTTTATCTGATGTGGCAAATGCTCACAAGCCGCTCTCTTTGTACGAAAAAGGTAAAGAGATGCAGGCTAAACTAGATAGTGGTGAAGCTGAAGATCAGAAAGCATTGGCGAAAATGTTCCAGTGCAGTGAAGCGTTAGTAAGTGGCGCTTTAAAAGCGGCGGCATTACCGTTAGAACTGCTTCAAGCGTATCCCAATGTCGGCGATCTTGGTCGTCCAACTATCGTGAAACTGCACAAACAGTTTTCAACGTTAACGCCAGAGCAGCAGCAAGAGCTGTTAAATAAGTGTCGCTCTAGCGAAGGCTTTTTATGGCAGCGAAGCACAGCTCAAGGCGTTGCTCGTCTGACAAAAGAAGTAACGGAAAGCATCGAAAACTGGATTGCTGAGCTTGCACCAGCAAAACCTGGCAAGAAGACCGAAAAAGTCGACTTAGTAAAAGGTCGAGCAAGCTACAGCCGAAAAGGTAGCAGTCTGGCGTTGAACTTGAAGAAAGTTGACGACAGCTTGATGGAAGAGATTCTTGCCTTTGTGCAAAACAAGCTGCAATAACAAAAGATGATTGAATCAACCGCCTCCGGGCGGTTTTTTTATATCTGAGAAGCGTCAAATTAAAGATGTGATACCATTGCGTCAGTTCAACGTTGGATAGACAAAATGCAGACACAATCTGATTTCCTTTCATCACTTCAACAACAAGCTCACCAATCTTTCCAAAGATTCGGCATCGTCATTCAAGGCGAGTCTTCTTGGCAAGATGCATTGGTGTCAGAGTTCCATAAAACACAGATGTATCAACGTTGGTTTTGTGTCGGCGATTTTGGTTTGGAAAACGCATACAGTGTTTCGCCTAAACAAGGGCACATGTTGTTAGGCAGAGAGTGTGACGTTCTATTGTTTGATGCTCGAAATGGTTTTGACGCAAATAGCTTTACCGCCGCGCTTGGCTCATTGGTTGGCGGTGGCCTTCTTATTATCATTACTGAGCCGCGACAACCTACGAATTTTGCTCAGCAATGGATGCACAAACAATGGGAGAAGCTCGTTGTTATTGAGCAAGACAAAGCATTGCCAACGGCTCCAGACATCAAGCAAGCAGAAAAAGAAAGCCACTACACGGAACAAGAACATGCCATTTCTCTAATTGAAAAGGTGGTAACTGGACATCGAAAGCGACCGTTAGTTTTGACCGCTGATCGTGGGCGCGGAAAAACAAGTGCCCTCGGCATTGCGTGTGCGAACTTATTACAGCAGAAGCCACTTAGAATCTTAATTACGGCACCATCTATAAAAGCTGTTGAGCCTGTTTACCAACATGCTTTGCGGTTACTTCCTAATGCGCAGCGTATTAGGAAGGACAGATTAGAATCAGGGCAGGGAGCCATTCAATTCATTGCTCCTGACGAACTTCTATCGAGCCGACCTGAATGTGATTTGTTACTTGTCGATGAAGCGGCTGCAATTCCAGTTCCTATGCTCAAAAGCATTACCGAACATTATCATCGACTCGTTTTTTCTACGACTATTCACGGTTATGAAGGTTGTGGCCGGGGCTTTACGATTAAATTTGTTGATTGGCTTCAGAAACAGCGTTCGGGAATGAAAACATGGCACATGACACAGCCCATCCGCTGGAGCATGAATGATGCGCTCGAATCATGGCTCTATGACGCGTTTTTGTTGGATGCGGAGTTAACGTACCATCAACTTAACCAAGTCGACTCAATTCCCCTTTCTAAAGCCGATAAGAACGATTTGATATCGCAGCCTAGTTTGCTGCGCGAGTGCTTTGCTCTTTTGGTTAATGCTCATTATCAGACCTCGCCGAATGATTTGATTCACCTTTTGCAAGACGACAACAGTCAGCTCTATTTTGCTAAGCAAGATAATGCGGTTGTGGGGGTAATATTAGCGGTCGAAGAGGGTGGGCTTGACGCCGAATTGGTTGAAGAAATTCAGCTTGGTAAGCGTCGTCCTAAAGGACACTTAGCCCCAGTTACGATTGCAAACCACCTTGGATTCCCCAATATTGCGAAGCTATCGACGCTGCGAGTCATGAGAATTGCTGTTAATCCGGCATTGCAAGGAAGAGGCATCGGTCAAAAAATGCTGCAGAAACTTGAGCAAATGGCGGCTAAACACATTGCTTACTTATCCACGAGTTTCGGTGCGACGGAAGAGTTGGTCTATTTCTGGCGACAATCAAACTTCCGTGCAATTCGCTTAGGCTCAATGCGCGATGCTGCTAGCGGTTGTTATTCAGTCTTAATGGTCAAACCTTGTGATTCCCAACAGACGGCTTGGGTCGACCAATCTCAGGTGCTATTTGAAGAAATGTTGTCTAACAATGTGGCTGACGTCTATCCAAAATTGGAAGCCTCTATTTTTCGATCTCTATTACCGCAACCTTTGGGAATGAGTCCACTTCATCCCGCGAAGTTATTACTAATTGAATGCTATGCTGATGGTGGTAACAGTTATGAGTCCGTGTCTGCTTGGCTTCAGCAGTGGTTACTCAACTTAGGTTTGAACTCCGCTTCCGACTTGATGATCAGTAAGCTTTTTCTTAACCGTAGTTGGACTGAATGTGCTCAGCAATTTGGTTTACCTGGAAGAAGGCAAGTTGAGCAGCAGTTAAGGGACGAAGTTAGACACATTTGGAACGATTTACACTGTAAACAATAAAGGGAAATTTACACTGTAAATGAAATAAAAAGGAGCTGATTTTACACTGTAAATCCAGCTCCTTTTTATTTCTGTGTGTATTTTGATTGAGCTTTAGGTTAAATCGAAATGCTCTCCTAATATCTGTTTAACCGTTATTAATGGATTACTTTCTTTAGTGACGTGAGCCCTATAATAAGAAATGCGAGGTTTGTTCAGAAAACGGATTTGGGTAGACTGAAAGTGTTGATGGGAAGCAAAGTGGTAAGGGTATGTGGAAGCTGTGTCTTGAGTTATCTGAAGATAAGACCAAGGTGATAGCCCGTCTTCCGGGAGAAGTGGACCTCGGTGGTGAGCTAAATCAAAATGAATTAAACGAGCAGCTCGTCGCAATGAACGCAGAAAAGCTGTTTGTTGTAGAGGGGGAAGTTGTTAGATTCATTAACTGCGCCAAAGAACGTAAAGCCGAAGCTTACGAAGGCATCGTCATTGCAGAAAAACGCAACGCACAAGTTGAGGTCGAATTGTCGAATAATGACATGCTCGCCAGTATGAACGTTGTCGGTGCGTACGGAGGCCGAGGTTTACGTGGCCCCGAGATTGTTCAAGCTCTTGCTCAAGCGCGAGTTTCGAAAGGCATCAACAAACTGGCTTTGAAGAAAGTGTTGGTTGTCAGCACTCAGCTCAAACCTGGCGAAACTTTTTCTCAACCTGTAGCGGTTGGTAAGCAACCTATCAAAGGCAAAGACGCTCTTTTTACTCCTCTTGTTAAAGACATCACCAAACGCATCCTCAAACCCAAAGACGGCCAATCTGCTAGCGACAAAATTGATTTACGTAACCTCGGTGAAACTATCGCGGTTGACGTAGGCGATGAGGTGATGCGTCGCACGCCTGCGACCAAAGGTACGCCAGGTTTTACTGTTCAAGGGCGAGTGATTCCTCCACAAGCTGGAAAAGACAGCCCAATGAAGCCAGGCAAGGGCACCGAGATAAGCAAGCACGACCCAAACCTATTGATTGCATCGGTATCCGGTACGCCTCTGATTAAAGACAAAACCATTGAAGTTGATAACGCACTCTGTCTCAATAGCGTTGGCGTGAATACAGGTCACGTGAAATTCAAAGGGAATGTGATTATCGGTGGCAACATTGAATCCGGAATGATTGTTAAAGCGACGGGCTCTATTACTGTAGGCGGCTTCATTGAATCGGCTGACGTACAAGCGCAAGACGACATTCAAGTTGGTAAAGGGATCATTGGCCACACAGTGAGTGATGGCCAGCCAAAGAGTTGTCACGTCAAAGCCAAAGGTTCGATTCGTGCCAGCTACGCCCAATATTGTGATTTGCAAGCTGGCGAAGATATTGAGTTGGCGGTGCACAGCATGAATAACGATATTGTTTGTGGGCGCAATCTGACGGTGCTGGATGAGAACGGTAGGAACGGTACGCTCAGCGGCGGAGATGCAAAAGTCGGTGACAAAGTTGTGTGCTTACAATTGGGCGTAGAAGGCGACACCGTCACTAAGGTAGAAGCGTTCGCGCGCTATTCTGCATTTAAGGAGCGATTAGCTGAGCTCAAAGATCAATACAAACGCGCTCAAGAAGGAACGATGGATGTGATTCGTAAAGAGCTCGAATTTAAGAAACGTCCTAAAGCCGAACGTACCGACGAAGAACAAGCTCAGATTGATGTGATGAAAACACAAAACAACGAGCAGCTTGAAGCGATAAAGCAAAAGCTAGAACAAACGGAACATGACTTTGAAGTCGCGTTAGAAGAAAATATTGTCGAAGCCAAAGAGCGTGTCTTCACTCGCGTGACGGTGCAGTTTGGCGACGAACAAGTAACGACAAAGCGCACTCATGGCGGTTGTTCGTTCCGTTTCAATCAATACGAAATTAAAGTCTCGGCGAACTTGGAAGAAGAGGACGTCGCTGCGGTTTAAGCTTTCTTACTCACTGAGCCCACACGTCGCAACAAGATGTATGGGCTTTTGTTTATCTACAATACAAATCGACAATGTGCTCTTGATAGTAGTCCGCAAGCGCACCGACTTGGCTGCTACACATTACTTTCATTGCTTGTTTAATGTGTTCTATTGGCCAGTTCCACCATTGGATATTGAGTAGAGTTTCAATCTCTTTATCGCCGAATCGTTGACGTACGACTTGGTTGTTTCCAACCACCACCGAATAAGGTTGGACGTCTTTCGTCACTACGGTGCGTGCTCCGATGACGGCTCCATCGCCGATGTTTACTCCGGGCATGATCATCGCCTCGCTGCCAATCCAAACATCGTTCCTCACCACCGTGTCTCCGGCACGCTCGAAACCGTCTTGCACGCCTTCTCCAAATTCTTCAGGAGAGAAGGGGAAGGTCGAAATCCAGTCAATGCGATGACCTTGATTTCCTGCCATCATGAAGGTGGCTCCAGAAGCGATGGAACAAAACTTGCCAATGATTAATTTGTCGATACTATCGGGTTCTCTACTTTGCCATTCTTGAAGTGTGACGGGGTCACCCAACAAGTAGCGTACCGCTTGCTCTTCGAAGCTTTTTTGATGATAGAAGCCCGAGTAATAGCTGTAATCGCCAACGATGATATTGGGATTTGTGATGTGATCTTTAATGACTTGACCTTTTAACCACGTGTCGAAAACACTCATAACTCATCCTTTCAAATTTAGGTTGTACAGAGTTTAGAGGCTTTCTATTATTTCCAGTAGTTTGATTTTAGAGATTCAGAATTACTGTATGGAAATAAAATGGCTCAGCTACGTACCACTTTATGTTGCTTTGTGCGAGGAGCGAAGTATTGCTGGCGCAGCAAAGCGACTGAATTGTTCGAATGCGCATGTAAGTCGGCAACTTAAACAGCTTGAAGAGATATTGTCGGTGCAGCTTATTCAGCGAACTACGCGCCAGTTTAATTTGACCTACGATGGTTTGCGGTTTTATCAGCAGGTAAAGCAACTGCTCGAAGGCGCTGAGCAGATCAATGAGCAAGTCATGGCAAACGAGATCGTATCGGGAAAATTGAGAATAGCGGCGTCTGCTTCTTTCGGAGCCGCGTTACTCAGCCAAACATTGATAGAGTTTCGATTGCAACATCCACAAGTGAGCGTCGAAGTGATCTTCACAGAGACACCTCTCGACTTGATTGAGGCTGGGTTTGATATCGCATTCTACTTTACCGATACTCCTCCAGAGGGATACGTCGGCCATCAGCTACGCACTTTACACTGTAAACCGATCGCTCATCGCTCTTATTTAGCTGATAAACCAAATGTAAGTACGCCAGAGGAGCTTTGCGACTTGAAGCACATCCTTTATAAAAGTCGTGACTTGGTGTTAGATAAATGGATGTTTACGCATAAGCAAACTCAGCAGCAGTACAGCATTGAGTTAGAAAGTACGCTGAGTTTTAATCTTGTCCAGTCCATGTTGGATGCTACTTTGGCTGGCTGTGGTGTAGCCATGTTAGATGAATTTGCATTGGCTAAACTCGAACTTGCACAAAAAGAACAACTCGTGAGTTTGCTGCCAGATTGGCAAACGGATGCGATTTTGCCGCTTTATCTGCTTTACCCAAAACGTGAGCACTTACCAAGAAGAACGCGAGCGTTCATTGATCACTTTAGGAACATATATTCTGTCGGCGAATTGCGACAGCAAACTTAGTAACAATAGAGGAAGCAAAGGAATGCGAAAACACTGTATTGCGATTGGTGGTGGTGGCTGGATGATGGGAGAGAATCCGAGTCCGCTCGATCAATACATTTTGTCTTTGTCTGGTAAGGAGAATCCAAACATTTGTTTTCTACCGACAGCCACGGGAGACGCCGATGAAGTGATTGAACGTTTTTACGATGCGAAGCTTAGTGAGAACGCAACCCATTTTCCGCTGTTTAAGTTTGATGCTGGTTGGAAAGAAACGCTATTTGAACAAGATATCATTTACGTCGGTGGCGGTAATACGCGTTCGATGTTGGCCATTTGGCGCGAATGGGGAATCGATAGAATACTCAAGCAGTGCTATGAACAAGGCATCATCATTTGTGGCATGAGCGCTGGTTCAATTTGTTGGTTTGAGTTTGCGGTGACAGACAGTGATCCCGAAGCATACCAAGTTATGCGTTGTCTCGGATTAATTGACGGTTTGGCTGTGGCGCATTTTTCTCATGTAGGTGAGAAGTTCGAGGTTTTCCAAGCCTTTGCTCGTTCTCAACCGAGCATCACTTGTTATGGCATTCAAGATTATGCGGCATTGCACTTTGTTGATGGAAAATTGTTAGCTACTGTCACCAGCCTTCCTGATGCAGGCGTGTTGGTTAAAACAGGTAACGAAGAAAACATATTACGAGGGTGAGCTTCTTCAAATCAGCATTAAAGGCAATAACTACTGATCGGACACAGAAGAAGCTCATGGATTCAGCTAACTTACATTAAGTATCGTGCTTACAGCTCGTAACGCAGACCTAAGTGGTAGTAGCTTTCGTCTGCGTGCGCACCGCCAAACGAGACTTCTTGTCCATTGCTGTAGCCACGCGAACCGTTACGATCAACGTAGTTTGTGTAGATAGAAGAACGAGGCGTCAGTTTGTATTGCACTTCTAGCGTTGTATCTTTCAGCTCTAGCTCGTCACCATCACTGTTTTCTAAAGAACGATAACCAGCACGCAGTGCCCATTTGTCATTTACACTGTAAACCGCCGTCAGTTCCATCACTTTGTCGGTACTAGTTTGTGAGTAATAGCCCTCAAGTTCATCTTCCGAGTACAACGCACCCAACATCAAATCACCTAGGTAGTAACGCGTACCTGCGCCCCAGAATGTGTAATCGGTGTCGTTGCTTTCACGTGCATCACCTTTATTTTTCTGCATCGCCACCACTGGCGCCAAGGTACCCAAATTCCCCATGTCTAGCGTATAACGCAGTGCAGCGTTGTAACCGTAGTCGAGCTCAGAAGTGTTGTTTCCTAAAATGTACGCGACAGAAAAGTCGAAATTACCTAGGCTGTTTTGATATTGCAGCGTGCCATCTTGACGGAAAACTTGCGTCGCGGTTTTGTCGACTTTATTCGCTTGGCGCGCCATAGAAACATCGGAAGAGGCGAACACATCACCAATGTCGGTAAACATAATCAATCCAGATGCCACGCGACCACCAGTAATGCGACCATAATCTTTCGCATCAATACCCGCCCATACATAACGTGCGGTCAGAGACGGTTTGTCGTTTACTTGGTTTGCGTATTCAGCGGCACCCACTTGGTATTGCGCTTGGCCGATGATCGACGCGTACTCGTTGATGGTTTGTGAACCGTTTAAACCAATACGGCCATCAAACTCGCCATTTGCATCGCCGTGCTCATCATTTTTACTGGTGACATTGAAACCAAGACGAGAGTAAATATTTAAAACTGACCCATCTTCCGCTTGATACAGCTGCGCTGCCATTGCGTTTGATGCCATCAATGTTGGGATAAGTAGAGTCAAAATGTGCTTTTTCATGATTAACGACCTTTCATTTCTATTGTTTTAGGTACGACAAAGCCCCTTCCGAGTAACGGAATAAGAAAAATTGTCGTGAAGTAGAGAGAGGGTGCGCCCTTGTTTGCCAAGGGCGCGAGCTAGTCCATTCCTATAGGGGAAGAATGATTTAGCTTAAATCGACGTCTTTGCTGCCAAAGAAGTAAGTCGCGAGGAAGCCAACGATGTAAGAGATAAGCAGGCCAGCAACAAACACCATCATGCCCGGGAAGATGCCATTTTCTGATGTCATGAGAGGAATCGCCACGATACCGGACGGGCCAAACACCGTATTAAGACCAACTGGCAAGCCAAGGTAAGAAACTAAGCCGATAAAGAAGCCGCCCGCAGCACCACCAATACAAGCGGTAACGAATGGTTTTACGCGTGGTAATGTCACGCCGTAAATCAATGGTTCGCCAATACCTAGAAGGCCAGGAATAATAGCGCCTTTAACTTGAGTGCGCAGTAGAGCGCCTTTTTTGGCTTTGAAATACAGCGCCATTGACGCGCCAACCTGACCGCCACCAGCCATCGCCAAGATAGGAAACAGCGAGTTAAAACCCTGTGCTTCCATCAATGCAAAATACACTGGAACAAAACCCTGGTGGATGCCAAATACCACAGAAATTAAGAACAAACCTGCCAAGATTGCAGCGCCTAATGGGTTATCGTTCAAGTTGAGGAACAACCAAGACATCCCTTTAAACAGCTCGCCGCCGATCGGCATGATGATCAAGAAGGTTACCGCACCCATGATCAATAGAGTAATAACGGACGTTAAGATCATGTCCAGATCATCAGGCATGTATTGACGAACCTTACGCTCGACTTGCGCACCGATGATCGCCGCCAAAAGTACGCCGATAATGTTGCCGCGCGGATCAATCGCAAAGCCGAAAAACTCGTTCATGCCAGAATAAATGCCGGATGTCGCCTCTGGGTTGTAACCCAGCACAAACAAAGAGGCGAGAATGGCACCATTAACACCAGAGCCGCCAAACGCTTGCTGCGCGTTGTAACCAATCAGAATACTTAGGAAAGCAAACAGACCCTTACCAAAGACTTTCATGTAGGCGATCAAATCCAACATAAACTGGCTTGGTGTCTGGTCGAGAACAAACATCTGTTCCAATAACGTCGCAAAACCTAGCAACAAACCAGCGGCAATAAAGCCAGGGATCAACGGCGTAAAGATGGTAGCAAACTTGCTTAAAAAACGCTGAACCGCACTGGTTTGCTTGCTCTTCATCTGTTTTTTCTGCTCGGCCGCGACGGCAGAAAGATCTTGTTGCGGCATATCTGCTTCTTCACTATCACCAGAAGTTAAGCTGTCGATCAATTGATTCATCATCTCAGCCGCTTGTTGAGCTTTTCCGGGACCGAGAATGATCTGAAATTGCTCATCGCTTTCCACCACACCCATTACGCCGGGAATCTGCTTGATAACTGACTGATCAGCCAAACCATTGTTGGCGAGCGATAAACGCAAACGCGTCATACAGTTACCACATTTGCTTACGTTGCTACTGCCACCCACTGCGGACAGCAACTGCGATACTGTGTTTGAAGTTATTTTTGCCATAGGGTCTATCCTTCAGAACTCGGATTATTTAGTTATTATTTAGTGCTGCGCGAATAAAACCGTTGTGCGCGGCGAGGCGTGATTTGGCTTGTTTGGCATCCAAATCGGCCAAAATCATTAAGATGGCGGTTTTGCAGTGGCGATCGCATGCAGTTAATGCTCGCTCTGCTTCTTCTTTTGATGCGCCGGTTGCTTCGACAACAATGTTGGTTTGGCGTTGGATGAGCTTGGCGTTAGTGGCTTCTACATCCACCATTAAGTTACCAAACACCTTACCGCTACGAATCATTGCGCCTGTCGTGAGCATGTTTAGCACCAGTTTTTGTGCGGTGCCGGCTTTCATACGAGAAGACCCAGTGACAACCTCTGCGCCAACTATCGGCAGAATCGCGATGTCGGCCGCTTTTGCCATGGCACATTCTGGATTACAGGCGATAGATGCGGTCGTGGCTCCGATGTATTTAGCGTACTCCAAACCACCTAGCACATAAGGTGTACGGCCACTTGCAGCTATGCCTACAACCACGTCATGCTTGGTGAGGTGAAGCGCTTTTAAGTCGTCTTGACCCATTTTCACGTCGTCTTCTGCGTTTTCTACCGCTTTCAAAATCGCTTGGTGTCCACCAGCAATTAAGCCAATCACCATATCTGGGTGCGTGCCGTAGGTAGGAGGACACTCGCTCGCATCAAGAATGCCTAAGCGGCCTGATGTGCCAGCTCCCATGTAAACCAAACGGCCACCATTGGCGAACGCTTGGGTAATTGCATCAACCGTCTTTGCAATTTGTGGTAGTACCGCTTTGACCGCGAGCGCGACTTTTTGATCCTCTTCATTAATGACTTGCAGCATCTCGATGGTCGAAAGCGTATCAATCTCTGCACTGGCTGGATTACGGCTTTCTGTCACCAATCGGCTTAAATCAATTTTCATGTTTTACACTCTTCGTAATGTTCAATCTGAGGGCGATTCTATGGAATAAAATATTCTGTTTTGGTGATAAAAATCACACTTGAGGTTATTCTTTGTGTAGGCGAAATTTGGAATAATGAGAGAAAATATACGTCCATTACATCCGGTATAAACTGGCTTGGTTAGAATAATCATGTAGTTAAATCAAACTCCAATTATTTTTGTTTTGGAATAATTTATTTAAATTTTTTGAGGTTTTTGTTGTGTCAGTTGTCAATAAGATAGTCGCGAGGCGTACTCAGCTTTCGCAAAGTGGTCGTTTGGTCGGCGATTGGATTGTTGAAAACGCAGAAAAGGCCGCGCTGCTCACTAGCCAAGAACTTGCGGCGCAAGTAAAAGTGAGTCAATCGAGCATTGTGAAATTTACTCAGCGTATCGGCTTTAAAGGCTACAGCGAGTTTAAGTTAGCTCTGAACGAAGAGATTGGCCGTAAGCATGCGATGCAGTCGACACCGCTGCACAGTGATATTTTGGCAGACGATCCCATCGCGGTTATTTCACAAAAGCTGGTGAGAGCAAAAACAGATGCTATGTTTCAAACCACCAATGCGCTGTCTTATGAAGCGTGTCACCAAGCGGTGAAATGGTTGAGTGAAGCGCGTCGAGTGCAAGTGGTCGGGATTGGGGGCTCTGCACTGACCGCGAAGGATTTAAGCTTTAAACTGCTTAAACTTGGTATTACGGCGCTTTCTGAACAAGACAGCCACGTGCAGATTGCTGTTGCCCGCACGCTCTCTCCAGAAGATGTTCAGATCGCAATCTCGTTTTCGGGTGAGCGCAAAGAAATTCTCGTCGCGGCAGAAGCGGCAAAAGAGCAGGGCGCGAAGGTGATTGCGTTATCTGCTCCTGGGAGAAGCCGCTTGCGCGGTATTGCCGATATTACGTTTGATACGATTGCCAATGAAACGGAACATCGCAGCTCATCCATTGCTTCACGCACCGCGCAAAACGTGATCACCGATTTGCTGTTTATCATCTTGGTTCAGCAAAGAGACGACAGTGCCCGTCAGTTGATCAGCGATATCAGTACTGATATCAAGCAGATCCTCACATGATCGCTTGTTCAACAGTGGACTAAAGATCCGGATCGTGCCTCAGCAAAGCAATAAAAGCGGAGAGATGTTTTTCAATGGTGAGATCGGCAGAAATTGCCGGTAACTCCAACGTGATGCAAGGTAAATCACGTTCACTACACCAAGTGCCGAATGAGCCGGGTGTTTCGTAGTCGACATCGTCTACGATTGGCAGCTGGAACTGCTCGCCGAGCCATTTGGCAAGGTCGGAATGTTTGGGATCATCTACAAACGCAAGCGGTTCATGAAACGACACCACAAACTTTGGCTTGCGCAGTTCAATCAAGTTAATTAATGCGCTAACTTCTGGCTCTAGCTGGTTTTTAGTGCCAGTTTTCACTTTTACGTCTCGAACGGGTGTGTGAGAACTCCATCGATACACTGTGCCATGCTCAGTCCAATTTTGGGTTGGAAACGCGCGATTGAGGTCCACTTGGTTTGCATTTGCGCGTGTGCCTAGCTGGTTGCCGTCCGGATTCAGTGACAGAATCACATCATGTCGTAAGTTTTCAGCAGGCAAGCTTCTTAGCGCGCAGGACAAACCTGCAATCGAGGCCGTCTCATCCCCGTGAGTGCCTGCTAAAATCAAACCTCGCGAAGCACTTTCGACTTGTGCCGGAAAATACAGTAATGGCGCACCAAGCACGGATTGACCGTATATTGTTGGCCGAATTAAAAATGCCGCTCTTTCCGTTCTTGGAATTAGACTCACCGTAATCTCCTGATTGATGAAGTAGTATCAATATCTAAGCTAATTAAACCTAGCTAAACCGAACCGTTTAAACTCGTCAACGGTTGAAATGTTAATTGTGGCACTTGCTTCACAAGACGCGTTAGGAGAACGAAAAACGATATGGATTTTAAAAAACATTCAACGGCGTTGCTGATTTCCTCTTTATTCACCCCTTTTCTTGCTACATCGGTTGCTGCGGAGACCTTACCTAAAGGCATTCAACTTGCCGCAGAACAGCATTTAGTACGTGCGAATGACGCAGAGGCGGCGACGCTTGACCCAGCGAAAGCCGAAGGTCTGCCAGAAATGCATGTGATTCGTGACTTATTTGAAGGGCTTGTGATTCAAGATCGTGACGGAAACATCATTCCCGGTGTGGCAGAATCATGGGAAACCAACGACAACCAAACCTTTACTTTTCACTTGCGCAAAGACGCGAAATGGTCGAATGGCGAGCCTGTGACAGCGGATGATTTTGTCTATTCACTGCGCCGAGCGGTGGATCCGAAAACCGCTTCTCCAAATGTTTGGTATCTCAAACTCACCAAGATCAAAAACATCACCGATGTAGCAGAGGGCAAAAAGCCTTTGGACGATCTCGGTATCAAGGCAGTGGATAAATACACCCTACGTTTTGAGTTGGACAGTCAAGTGCCGTACTTTGTTGCTATGACTGGGCACACGTCCATGATGCCAGTGCATCAAGCGACAGTGGAAAACCGCGACAAGCCGTGGAGCGATCCAGACCAATTTGTTAGCAACGGTGCATTCACATTGGATAAGTGGGTCGTGAATGAGCGCATTGAACTGGTTAAGAGTCCAAGTTACTGGGACAGCGCAGATACGCATCTAAACAGAGTGACTTACATTCCGTTTGAAAACCAAAACGCGTCGATCAATCGTTATGCGGCAGGAGAGTTGGATATCACGTCAGATGTGCCGACTCATATGGCGCAGAAGCTTAAACAAGATTATAAGCAGGCTTACACGGTGGTGCCATTACTGTGTACGTATTACTACGCGTTCAATACCACTCGTCCGCCATTTGATGATGCGCGAGTGCGTCAAGCGGTGTCGTACTCCATCATGCGTGATGTGATTACGAATGGTGTCACGCAAGTGGGCAACCTTCCTGCTTATACCTTTGCGCATCAGTACACCGCCGGGTTTGATGCGACGCCACCTGAATACAGTAAGTGGAGTCAGCAACAACGTGACGAGAAAGCGCGTGAACTGCTGAAAGAAGCGGGATACGGTGATGGCAAACCTTTGGATTTCAAATTGCTGTACAACACCAGTGAGGCAAACAAATCGATCGCCGTTGCAATAGCCTCGATGCTACACAAGAATCTCGGTGCAAACGTTGAGTTAGAAAACCAAGAGTGGAAGTCGTACTTGGTGGCGCGTAAACAAGGCAATTTCGATGTGATGCGTGCGTCTTGGTGCGGTGATTACAATGAAGCGTCTACTTTCCTGAGCTTACTTCGCTCAGGTTCTTCGGGTAACTTTGCACGTTACAGCAATGCAGCATACGACAACGCGATGAACAGTGCATTGGCTGCAACCGATGAGAAAGCGCGCCAAGGATTTTACGACCAAGCTGAACAGTTGCTGGCGACAGATATGCCCATCGCGCCAATCTATTACTACATGCAAGCACGTTTGGTTCGTCCTACGGTTGGCGGTTTTGCCAAGAATAACGTAGAGGGCCGTATCTACTCAAAAGACCTCTACATTAAGAAGTAGCGCTCAAAACAAGCGATAAATAAGAAGCCCCGAAGATGTATCTTACGGGGCTTCTTTTATTGCTAGCGAGTGGAGAGCTTGTCTACGAGTATTGCGACTCGTTTGCCAAGATACTCTGCTGTTGCAACATCTGAGGCATGCAACTGACCATCTTCACCGCCTTGAGCAACAATGCCACCTTGTACGCCATATCGGTTCAGATTCTGCTCGCCAGAATTGCTGATCTTATCCAATCCGACCCACATCATGCCATGCTGACTAGCTAGCGTTTGTAGGTATTGTAATGTGCAAGATTGGTCGCCATTCATTGCTCCACCACTGGTAAAGCCAGCCGCGATTTTTCCTGCCCATTTTTGGTAATACCAAGATTCACTGCTTGCATCTGCAAATGCTTTAAACTGTGCTGCTACGCCGCCCATATAGGTCGGTGAGCCAAAGATAATCGCATCGCACTCAGCAAGTTCATCTATTAGGTTAGGGTTCACAAAACGTCCCTCAATAATCTCACTGCCTTCAATACGGTGAGAGAGAATTTCAAATCCACCTTGTTGCTCAATGCCCTGTTGTTCAGCGCCAGCGGCAATCGCGCGAGCTAACTGGCCAGTAACGTCGGTTTTAGAGAAATAAATAATCGCAATTTTGGACACAATGGTTCCTTTTTCATTGTTGATTTTGAATCGTGCGAATAAGGCTAAAACCTCAAGCCAAGTTGAGGTCAAGAAGAGATTTGAGATAGATAAAGTACGAATTGGTATCTAAAGAGCTTTCTTATAGGGTAAGTCGACGGCATAACTACAGTGAATGCAACGACGATGAATGTCGTGTATAAAAGCGTTAAAGGAAGATCTTAAAGATGTAGAAAACTCTCTTGGAAACAATGATAAAGGTACCGATGCTAGTGATGATTAATAGGCGGAAAAATAGATTAAAATATGTAAACTCAGACCTGATCCAAGGCGGGAAAAGTACATTTCATCGTTTCTTAAGGCGAGGGATTATTATCATTATGGTAGGAGGCCTTTCTACAGCCTTTTCCACGGTATTTGCACACTTTATAGGGGGGATGTTTGATGTGGATATGAATGTTCATCCAGAGAGCTTAGAAGAAAAAGTGCATGCACTACTTTTTGTTTCGGTCA
Source organism: Vibrio sp. 1CM7H (assembly GCF_023161645.1). Taxonomy (NCBI): domain Bacteria; kingdom Pseudomonadati; phylum Pseudomonadota; class Gammaproteobacteria; order Vibrionales; family Vibrionaceae; genus Vibrio; species Vibrio sp. 1CM7H. The sequence goes on along the minus strand of NZ_JALNTV010000001.1, from coordinate 1,708,215 downwards.
GTCTTGTTTTTTACCTCTTTTCTGCCCTTATCTCGCTAAATATTAGTGGGTGGCTCATAATGAAGCTAAAAATATAAGCTTAACTAAAACCATGTCCTTGTATTTTAAGGAAGATGGAACTAGTGACGATTTTTTCTTTGCTTGCACCATCTCTATTTTTTGTATTTATTTAAGGTTCGTAAAGAAGAAGCCTCCTTTGGTTAAAGTGGCGCTTTTGGTTTCGGCGATGTGTCATGTTTTTATCATGAAAGAATACAGTGGTGACCTTTCAGCTTATACGTTTTGTCTCTTCACTGTTTTTCGCCATTAACTTTGGGTTATTTCTTTCTGCGAGTATAAATACGAGATTTTGCTTTACTTGGCTCTGGCTTGCTTTTCGCCAGCTTTAGCACTGCTTTTTGTAAAATCTGGTTGTTTGGGTAAGTGATCAGCATTCAATCTCTAATTTGACTGATGGCGTTGGTACAATAAAAACAATAGGAGAATATAATGAATAGAATAGTAAGACTTTTGAAAATAGGTAGTCTCCTTACGTTTTTCTCCCTATTTTTAGTTTGGCTATTTTGTACAACACCTGATACTAGTACATTTAAGACTGTAAACTTGAGCTTGGATGAGGTGCTTTGTGCTGATTCTAGGGGATGGGGAAATGGGACAAAAGTTGCGATAATTAAAGATAAAAAAAGCAATCTACAATATTATGCAGATAGCCTGTCACCGCAGATGTGCAGATGGTTACAAACACAACTTTTAAGTACAACAACACTAACTGCTTCCGGTGCCTATGATGCTAGTTATGATCAGGGAAAAAATATTGAGTTACAACAGATATATTTAGGAAAAGAAATGATCTATCAAGATCAGTATATAACCGAAGCAGGATTTTGTAAGTATATCCCTCTATTAACATGTATATAAATTAACGTATTACGGAAGTATTGGTGCTAGCTCTTGTTGCATAAAGGATAGAGCTCAATGATGTAGCGCTGACATGTCGTGTATTAAAGTGTTAAAGGTATACTTAAAAAGGATGAGTAGATGATCGTTTTATCGAGGGGCGTATCACTGTTTCTACTATTGATGTTGGTAGTTATGCTGCACACTGAGCTTTCTATTAGCGGCGATTATTCGACTATTTATGTTTTTATCCCTTTTGCATTGGTCTATTCATTGCCTTTGCTTACCAATTCGGTTCTGCTCAAATTTAAAGCGATTATTGTAATGGCTTTTCTGGTCTCTGTGGTGCAGTGCGCAGGTATTTGGCTACAGTTTCCTGTTATGAGGGGCGCGGTCATCGGTTACTTTTTATTAATTACCATACCAATATTTTTGACTCTTTATTAGAGGGTGAAAGTGGAATAAAAAAGCCTATGTAGAAAACTCTCTTGGAAACGATGATAAAGGTACCGATACTAGTGATGAGTAATAGGCGGAACTAGTGACGATTTTTTCTTTGCTTGCACCATCTCTATTTTTTGTATTTATTTAAGGTTCGTAAAGAAGAAGCTTACTTTGGTTAAAGTGGCGCTTTTGGTTTCGGCGATGTGTCATGTTTTTATCATGAAAGAATACAGTGGTGACCTTCAGCTTATACGTTTTGTCTCTTCACTGTTGTTCTCCATTAACTTTGGGTTATTTGTGACTACCAAGTGATATTAAAAAGCCGATGTAGATACATCGGCTTTTTAGTGGGTTATTTCTTTCTGCGAGTATAAATCCGAGATTTTGCTTTACTTGGCTCTGGCTTGTTTTTCGCCAGCTTTAGCACTGCTTTTTGCAAAATCTGGTTGTTTGGGTAAGTGATCAAGTTACCGTTATCGTGCTTAATTAACACGTGAAACATACTGATTTCTTGAATCTCGCCGCTGATGTCTTCGTCTTTGTCTACGACTTTAATGCGATCGCCCACTCGGTATGGGAAGACAAAAAAGATCAAAAAGCTGGCAGTGATGTTGCTCAGAATTGACCATTGCGCAATAAACGCCACACCCAATACGGCGAAAATGGACGATAGGAACAATGACACATCGCCATAGCCAATCCCGGTGATAATGGCAAAAACAGACGCGGTTAAAAATAAAAGCACGACGTTAAAACAACGCTGAATAAAACTCAGGCGGGCCTTTTTTACACCTTTTGAGGTCGCTAAGTTTAAAATGGCTCGATTGACGATTCTCTTCAGAATGCGATAAGCAATCAGGACAATAATGCCCATTAAGACTTTGTACCCGAGAGAGCCAGCGGTGAAATACTGGCTCACTTGATCTAGATGGATCCAATCATTCATTTCTTCAACTCGACGATATTAAGAAAACCGCTGTTATAGCTGATTTTCTGATGTAAGTAATCACAAATTTTCTCTCTCCATTTTTCGTCTCTCTACCTAGGAACTTCGCCCTAGAGCCTACGGAGAGTTGTAGAGTTTTATCAATAGTGTGCAGAGCTTTGCTTCTGTTTGCGCTCACCGCATATATTCAGCCAAAGTTGATGCGGTTTTAAAGTGTTTAATGTTTGAGCTGTATCTCATATCCGGTATTGTATGAGGCTAGGAGCGTATAAACGTGCTGAATATGATTTTTGTCCTGATAACCTAAGACGTGTTGAGTGAAATGGCTTGCTAGGATATCTATCAAATGGAAGAAGATGAAAAGGCGATTATGATGTTGGTAGTGATTGTGGGGCTAGTGCTCGTTTGGATAGTGCTTGAAGAGCTTAACTATCTTGGATTCTCAATAAAATAAGCCCCGTTAAACATGAGTCAAACGGGGCCTTTCTCTTTTGTAAATGCTAATTTCGGTTAGCTAACCGCACGTACTTTGCCTTGCTTCAGGTCATTCAGCACTTGCGCTTTAGGACCATCAGCAATGATGCTGCCTTTCTCCATCACAATCACTCGATCAACGATGTCGAGCATCGACGTTTTATGCGTAATCAGTATCAATGTTTCGCTCGGTTTGAGCTGAGATAGCTGGTGCTTAATATGCATTTCAGAGCGGTTATCCATCGCGCTGGTCGGTTCATCCATAAGTAGGACGGGAGGACGGCCCAAAAATGCACGAGCAATCGTGACGGCTTGACGTTGACCACCAGAAAGCATCGCACCACCTTCACCTACTTGACGTTCTAAACCAGCTGGATCCGATTGTGTAAATGCGGTCACGCCTGCACGGTTTGCTGCATCAAGCACGTCTCGGTCATCCGTTAGTGGACGACCCAAGGTAATATTGTCGCGAATCGAACCGTAGAATAGATTCGAATCTTGAGGTACACAGCCGATGTTACGTCGAACATCAACGTGGTGAAGCTGTGCAATATCAGTATCATCGATACGTACGTGCCCCTCTGTTGGCTTATACAAGCCCATAATCAAGCGCTCTAACGTTGTCTTACCCGAACCAATCCGACCGATTATCGCGACTTTTTCACCAGGATTTATCGTGAGAGAAATGTTACGTATAGACGCGACAGGAGAGTCTGGGTAATGAAACGTTACGCGATCAATTTCAATCTTACCTTGGATGATTGGGCGATGGATGTAGCGTTTCCCTTCTTCTTGCTCGTCTGGCATTTCCATGACTTGATTGATAATCGTCATAGAAGACTTCGCCTGGTTGTAGCGCGTTGAGAGCAAAGACAGCTGAACCAAAGGCCCTATGGCGCGACCACTCAACATGGTTGCGGCGATTAAGCCACCCATAGTGAGCTCACCCTCTGCAATCAGATAAACACCGAGAATGATCATCCCAACGTTACTACTTTGTTGTACGAAGCCAGCCGCGTTCTGGATGCTGTCGGTAATGCGGCGGCTTTTTATGTTCCAGTTCGCCATGTGCGCCACCGCTTCTTCCCAACGGTATTGGAATTGGCTTTGCGCGCTGAGCATTTTTACGGTTTCTAGCCCCGCTAGACTCTCAATTAAGTTGGCGTATTTTTGCGATGCTAAGCGTGACCCTTCCTCTATAGAGCGACGCAGCGGTCCTTGTATCAGTAGCGAATGGACAATCAAAATGACCACGCCGACCATTGGAACATACACAAGATCGCCAGCCATTAGCCATATAATCACCAAGAACAGAATGGCAAAAGGCAGGTCAATTAGGGCACTGACGGTTGCAGACGTGAAGAATTCTCGAATAGATTCAAACTCTTGAAGATGGCGAGCGAATGCGCCGACCGAAGGCGGCTTGGACTCCATTCGGATGCCCATCACTTTGCTGAACAGCTTGGAGGAAATCAGAATGTCAGACTTCTTTCCTGCGACATCAATAAAGTAGTTTCTCAACGATTTGAGTATGAAATCGAATAGAAAGACAACAAAGATGCCGCTTGCCAATACCCATAAGGTTTCAAACGCGAGATTCGGTACCACTTTGTCGTACACCAAACGAGTGAACAGCGGGGCGGCAACGGCAAAGAGGTTGATGAGAAGTGAGGCGATTAAAACATCGCGGTAGATACGTTTTGACTGCCACAAGGTTGACCAAAACCAGTGACCTTCGTTGGTTTTGAGCACCTCGGGAGAGCGTTCATCGAAACGGAATTGCTTTTTAACTAAAAAGTAGCGACCAGTGTACTGCTCAAGCAGGTCTTCTAATGGAATGGAGATTGGCACCATTCCACTTTCTAAGGTGGTGACTTCGGCTTCGCGTGTCTCCGCGTTAATGCTGTTGAGAACGCATGAGTCACCGCCTTTAAGAACTAAGATTGCCGGCAGAATCAGGCTGGAGATGTTCTCCAGCTCTGCACGGTTTTCCTTGGCAACCAATCCGGCCCTTTCCGCTGCTCTTGGTAGCAAAAATGGAGTTAGCTTGCCGTCTGAAAGCGGAAGGCCATTGACCAGCGCTTCTGGCGAGTTAGCTAACCCATAGTAACGGCTAACGTAGATGAGCGAATTCAGTAAAGGGTCTTTCATCTGTGGTAAACCTTTTTATTCCTTGTCGACGATGAATCCTTGGAATACCTCAACAAAATGCTCGGTGAGAAAGTCCAACTGGATTTGAGTTTCAATACGCGACGCGATAGTCGTAATGCCTAGGTTATGAGCAGTACGAGAAATCGACGTTAGCGTGAATTTCTGTTTTTCGTCGTGTAAGTTGTGTGTGAATAGGTAATCGAGCTTCACATAGTTAGGGCGGAACTCTTGGATGTACTCCAATGACTGGAAGTTACGTCCATAGTTATCTACGCCAAACTCAGCCCCGGATTGGCGAATGGCATTACATAACAGCGCCGTGTGGTGAGGCTGATCAATAAAACACTCTTCTGGAATTTCAAAGTGTAGCTTAGAGGCCACTTTTGCGTGTTTTTCTAACATGCTGGTGGTCCAGCGAATGAACGATGGCTGAGACAAGCTGCTTTGCGCAATATTGATCGCGACAGGATCGGTTAGCTCGCCACTTTCCAACATCTTAATCATCGACTCAATAACGTATTGGTCGAAAATATTGGTGGCGTCTAGCTGCTCTAGTGCGAATAAATATTGGTTGGCACAGAACGTTTCGCCCTCTTTTTCGATGCTTGAGAACACTTCGTTATGGAACACTTTACCCCAAGTGTTCTTCGCTGCTTGGAAGCGGAATTTAACCCAATCGCTATGAATCGCTTCTTCAACCAGCGCTTTCCACTGCTGTTTACCCATTAAGTTAGAAGGTGTGTCACTGCCGATAAAGCCGTAAGCTTTGTCTGGTTGAGCTTTGGCTTTCGAGAGCGCATTATCCACCATAGATAAGATTTCAGAGCGCGTTTTTTGGTCTTTACTATGCGCAACACCTAAGGCTGCTTTTGGTTTGGCTAGACCGGTTGGATCAGTGTTCAACCCGTTAACGCAGTTCACGATGCTGTCCGCCAAAATGCGTAGTTCGCTTTCATCCATGTGTGGGAAAAGCAGGCCAAACTCATCACTAGATAGGCGTGCAATGGTAGCTCCCGGCACATCAATGGTATTTTTCAGACGTTGAGACAGTTCTTTTACGTGGGCATCGGCGCGTTGGTAGTCTTTTGTCTCGTAAATGTCACCAATGTATTCTGCATGGAGTAGCGCGATACCCCCTTGCGTTTGCTCTGCAAGCCATTGGTCTATTTGGTTGATGTAGAACGAGCGATTACCCAGTTTGGAGATAGGGTCGAGGTAAGCTTGAGCACGCAGTCGTTGTGCCTCTTTCGCTTGCTCTTTGAATGACAGCTCAATTTGAGCAGACATCATGTTAATGCCATCTACCACCGCGATCAGATCTTTAGTTCTTGGACGAGCAAGTGGTTCACCAAATTGGTTATTAGCGATTTCATGCATTTTCTTCACGATGGCCGCTAATGGTTTTAGTGAGCGACGGAGGATGTACGAAATCGCAATTAAACCAGCCAGGAAAATGACACTGAATGCAGATAACAAACCAATAAAGCCTTGCCAGAGCTGCTCGTAAGCTGCTCCTGGGTGGCTAATGATTTCCACTTCAGCAAGTTGCATCCAACCACTGGTTACTACGCGCTTATCGTGAATGGCTTTGAATAGATTCATGTCGATAAACCATTGTGGCACCGTACTTGGTTTAACCGGGTAAGTGCGCACGATTTGGTAGTCAGAATCTAAAGCGGTAAGGCGAACAACCGAATAGGTGCTGCCGTCAAACAGAGCATTAATCACGGATTCTACCGCGACTTTATCTTTGTCTTTAAGGTAAGGAGCCAATGCCAAACCTACGGTGTTAATGGTGTTGTTGACCTCTGAACGTTGTTGTTGTTCCAAGCTGTCTCGAGTCGTGTTGAATTGGATTACGAATACTGATGCCAACAAGAGTATAAAGACCGTAACCATTCCCACTACAAGCTTCTTATATAGGGTCATGTTTCTCACTCGTCATAGTTAATTTTAGGTTTATTTAACTGCAACTTACGTTCGCGCGAGCGTAAGTCATTCCAAAGGCTCAACCGTGATGCTTTCCCAGCCAGCTCTCCAGTGCTAGCAGAAGACTTCATCAACCACAGGTTTGTACCATTAAAACTGTATATCGGTAGCAAGTCGCTACGTTTAGAGGCTCGGACAATATCAGGGTTGATATTGTCGAGAATGAGCGGCTCAGAGCTTGGGGTTGGGTAGTAAGCTAATACCATGTGAAACTGATTCAGTTCGATGGCTTTTACGTAGATCAAACGCATCTTAGAATCTGGTATTCCTAGCTCGAGTAACGAGAAGTACTTGGCGATGGTGAAATCCTCACAATCCCCTGCATTACTCCCTAAAAATTCGAGTGGCGTAGCCCAATAATCTGTCTTTCCCCACAGTTTTATGTCGTCAACAAAATACAGCTGGTTAAAAAAATCGTTGACGCCAGCGAGCTGTTCATGTGTCTCTAATTGTTTAAATAAGTCGAGGTTTTTTCGCCATGTATTTACGCGCAATCCCGCACGTTCGCCGTACACCGCTGTGACCGTATTGACCCATTGTTGTTCTTTACTGCTTAACGCACCAATTTGGAACGAAAAACAACTTAAACTGATTAATAATGTAACTTTACGCTTCAAATTGGATCGCATATTCGACTCATATCACAAGTATACTCTTCTAAAGGGTTCGTCAGTGAGAAACAAGTGCTTTTTATTTAGTCACTTATCGCTCAATACTCGCCGTTGTGAGTACCTTGGTGTGATTTACTCCTTCAAGGCGTTCGTTTTGGCACTTAAAATCGGCTTAAGTAGATATTCCAAAACGGTTCGCTTCCCTGTGATGATATCGACCGATGCCGTCATTCCTGGAATGATTGGTAAATCTGCATCTTGACCAAAATTCGTTTTATCGGTGCGGACACGAACGATGTAAAAGCTATTTCCTTCTTCATCTTGGGTTGTATCTGCGCTGATGTGCTCCAATTCACCCTCTAAGCCGCCGTACTTAGTGAAGTCGTAAGCCGTAAACTTCACGATGGCGTGTAGGTCCGGGCGCAAAAATGCAATGTCTTTGGGCGCAATTTTCGCTTCTACTAATAACGTATCTTCAGTTGGTACAATTTCGACGATATCCATGCCTGGCTGGATAACACCCCCAACGGTGTTGATGTTCAGCGTTTTGATTTTGCCTGTGACTGGCGAGTTCACAACGGTTCGATTGACTCTATCTTCTAAACCCACTGCTGATTCAACCAAGGCAGATAACTGGTCTTGGGCGCTGTTGAGCTTTTCTTGCTGTTCTGAACGGAATTTGAGCGCAACATCAATACGGTTGAGCATGGATTCTCGAATTGCTGACTTTAGTACCGGGATTTTGAGCTCACTGGAAGTCATTTCGCGGCGGGTGTCGTTGACTTGGCGTTGTAACTTGAGTAATTCAATACGAGGCACAACACCTTCATCAGCCAACGGTTTGGTGATGTCTAATTCTTTCTTCGCATATTGATAGCTTTGACGTAAGTTCCTTACTCGCGCTTCAATCTCTACTAAGTCCTGCTGCTTTTGCTGAACTTGTTGGTCAATCACCGAAAGTTGGTTGCGTAAATTGTCTAAATCTTCGCGGTACTCTGCTTTCTGGCGCTGAGTGAGTTTCGGCTGAGTTTCTTCTAAAGTTGGCGGAAAGGTCAGTTTGCCATAATCGAGTACTACGCTTTGGCGCCAGTTTTCCGTTTCAAAATCACGATTCACGGCAACACTGTTGATCGAAGCTGAGAGTTGCAGCACAGACGCAGTTAGGTTGGCAACTTGTTGTTCACGCTCACGAAAATCAGAGCGAAAGCGAGTGTCATCGATAAGAAGTAACTGCTGACCTTTTTCAACCAACTGACCTTCTTTGACTAAAATTTCTTTGACTAAGCCACCTTCTAAGTTTTGTACAACTTGAATCTGTGAAGAGGGAATGACTTTTCCCTGACCAACAGTGACCTGGTCGATTTCAGCCCAAGACGCCCAGCCTATTGCAGCAATAAAAAACAACACCATCACCCAGAGCATCAAACGTGCGCTGTTGGGGGTGTTGAGGAGCAATGCTGCAGTTTTGTCGTCAACAAAATCCAACTCTTCATTGTTGAGTTTGTTGTAGTTATCTCGGCTCATCACAGTCCCTGCTTATATAAATGCTGATTATCTTTTTGATCTTATTATTATTAACCTATCATGTCAGTATGCTCGGCGAATAAAAATATGAGACGAAGACCATTCTCTCTCCGAATGAGCGTTTTCAATGCTTCTCTAGCAAAAGAAAAGTGAAGATATCGTCAGAGTATGGCTATTGCGCCTTGAACTTGGTTTTATCCAACTGATGTTTTTTTAGTTTGTCGTACAAGGTTTTGCGTGATACCTGTAATTCTAGTTGAACCTCTTTGAGTCTGCCTCGGTGTCTTTGTAGTGCATCGAATAATAAGCAATATTCAAAGTATTCTGTGCGCTGAGTCATACTCTGAATTTCGATACTTTTTTCACTGTTCCAATCTTCCATTCGGAAGGTATCTGGCTTGAGTGCGCGAAGTTCTGCAAATTGGCGCAGCTGCTTAATATTTTCTGGCCATTCTAAATCGGTCAGATGTTTGACTTCTTCTAAGCTAATGTGTGGCGGTTGAAGCTGATAACGGCTCGCTGCGTGGCGTACAAAGTGCTTATATAAAGGTCCAATGTCTTCTTTTCTTTCATCGAGTGTCGGCAAGTGAATTAGACTAGCCAGGGCTTTGATAGACGGATCAACTTGGGTTGTTGCACCAAAAACACGCTCAAGTTTCGGGTGGTTAAATAAGCATTGCCATTGTTCATATGACACATGCTCAGCACTATGTAAGTACAAGCTGCAATGGCTTTTTCCTTCAATCAAGCGATGTATGGCTTTATCGAGAGCTTCTAATGAAAGCTCATAGAGATCCTCACCAGAAGCGGCGATTAACTCGCTGTCTGGCGTTGCATGTATGTCGTGGGCAAATTGTGCGGCGAGCCGGCGACCTGTGCCATCTTGACCAACAAAAATGATCGGCTGGTTCGTTGGTGCGCTGATCAAAGCGCGACGAATGCTCACCATGGCTTCACTGTGACCAATCATTTTCGGACCAACATGAGTTTGCATGTCGAGCTCTTTTTTAAGCCAGATGTTTTCCTGCAATAGATTCAACTTATCACCAGCGTTATTGAGCGACTTCATAAGTTGTTCCGTTGAAAAAGGCTTTTCGAGAAAGTCGTACGCGCCGCTTTTCATCGCATCTACCGCGGTTTTCACATCTCCATGTCCGGTAAGTACGATAAATTGAAAGTGATCGTTTTTGCTTCGCAACGTTCGCATGAACTCCAATCCATCCATCACAGGCATATGGATATCGGTGATGATGATCGCTGGCGTATTTGGGTCGATAACGCGCAAGGCTTCCACGGCGTTTGGTAAGCAGGTGACGTCTATCCCTTCAATAAGCAGTGCTTGAGCGACGGCATCACGAATATGTGGTTCATCATCAACAAAGAAAACGGGATTATTCATGGTTGTTTTCCACTTCTGGGTTGCGTTGGTTTTGGATAGCGATTGGCAGTGTCACGATAAAGGTCATGCCTCCTGCTTGTTGTTCCGTGTTCTGATGTTTATAAGCACTGAGTGAACCGTGATAGCTTTCTAAAATGCGTTTGGAGATGGTCAAACCTAATCCTAAGCCCTCTGGCTTAGTCGTAAAAAATGGGTCAAAGACTTTTGCTAGGGCTTCGTCCGACATGCCGGGCCCGTTGTCGGAAACAAGAATGTCACAGCTGTCATCATGACACTGAACGGCAATAGATATTTGCGGATCAATGCAGTAGTTTTCCATCGCTTGTGCAGCGTTGTGGAAGAGATTGATCAGAACTTGCTCTAACTCAACGCTGTGAATTGCTAGCTTCACATTATAATCGATGGCTGGGACTTTTAATGTCACCCCTTGTTTAATGAGTCTGTTGCTCAAAATGCTGGTGGCCGTATGTACTGCGTCGTGCAGCACCGCGATTTCATTGTGTGAATCGTGCGTGGCTTTCCGAGTGAAGACTTTTAAGCGTGCGATCACTTCCGAAATGGTGTCATTGAGTGTTAGCATTTTGCCCAAGTTGTCGGCGACCATTGGGTATTTTTCCATTGCCAACAAACGCTGCGAGTTTTCGGTATAGGTTCTTAGTGCGGAAAGTGGCTGATTTATCTCATGATTAATACTGGCAGACAGCTCACCCAACAATGCCAATTTCGCGGCTTGGGTCAACTCTTGTTGCGTTTGTTTGAGCTCTTGCTGGCTTTGCTCATATTGATGAATGGTCTGTTGTAGTTTTTGGTTGGCCTTACTCAACACTAAGGTTCGTTGCACCACTTTTTCTTCTAGGCTCACATTAAGGTCGGCTAGGCGTGCCTTGTTCACTAGTGTTTGGAACCACGCCAACGCAATCAGCGCAATGAGCGCATATAGAATCAGGAAGACGATATCAGCCTGTAAAACGGCGGCAAGGACGGTGTTGTGGTTTATCAAGGCAACGACGCGAAATCCTTTATCCAATACATGTGTCGCGTATGCGAGGTAATTGGGTGAGAGGAGCAATTGATTATCAGCAAACTCGGTGACGCCACTTTGCGCGGTAAGCTCACCAAAATACTCTGGTAAGGTATCGCCATACTGACGCGTGTCGGTAAGCTCGTTTATCGCACTCGGTGACAGCGGGAAAAGTGCACGATAGCGCCAGTTAGGCAAATTGCTCATAAACACGACATTGTGTTTATCCGTGATGAGTACGTCCGTCGTGGTTTGCGAAAGACGCTGTTCTAACTGCTCCAAGTTCACTTTTACCGTGATCACGCCAACGACCTCATCATTTACCCAAAGCGGAGATGAGAAGAAATACCCACGTTTATTTGAACGAACGCCTAACCCGACATATTGAGCTGGTTCACCGCGTCGCGCATTTTTAAAATAGGGACGATAGCTAAAGCTGGAACCAACAAACGTATCTTCTTGCTGAAAGTTACTTGAGGCAATGACTAACCCTGTGCGGTCATGAACGTAAATCGTATCGGCCAAACTTTGTTTCAACCAATCTGCTAACAATAGGTTGAGCTCGTGAGAGGGCGCTCCGCGTTCTACTGCTTTGAGTAATCTCGGATCGTGACTTAATAGGTTTGGTATCTGTTCAAACTTTGCCAGCTCGTAGTCGACTTCTTGTGACACTTGCGCCGCTTGTCTCTCTAGCTTTTGTTGCCACTGATCATGTTGGTATTGAGTTGCGTAATGATGAGTAAGCGCAAGCCCTGAAATGCCAACGGCACACAGCAGCAGTAGAAAATGACGTAGGGCTTTAGGGTTGAGTAAGTTCACGATCAGCTCACTGGTTTTTTGTGTCATGGTATCAAATGACACACTGTGATGCTGTGAGCGGCAACGATAACAAGCATAATGATGTCCTTGTATTTCCTCAGTATCGGGAGCACAATCGACAAAAACGAGTGAAGGAGTAAAGATGGAACTTGCTGATATTCGTCGTGAGTACACCAAAGGTGGGCTACGTCGTAAAGATTTGAAAGCTGATCCTATTGATCAATTTAATCTGTGGCTAGAGCAAGCGGTTGAAGCGGGTTTAACGGATCCGACTGCGATGACAGTTGCAACGGTTGATGAAAATGGCATGCCGTTTCAACGCATTGTTCTATTGAAAAACGTCGACAAAAATGGCTTTGTATTTTACACCAACCTAGGCAGTCGCAAGGCCCAGCAGCTTGAGCATAACAGCAATATTAGTTTGCACTTCCCTTGGCATCCGTTAGAGCGCCAGGTTCATATTACTGGTGTGGCGGAAAAGCTCACCGCCGTAGAAAATATGAAATACTTTACTTCTCGTCCAAAAGAGAGCCAATTAGCCGCAATCGCGAGCAAGCAAAGTAGCCGTATTTCTGCTCGAGGCGTATTAGAAGGTAAGTTTTTAGAGCTAAAACAGAAATTTGCTAAGGGTGAAATACCGGTTCCAACCTTCTGGGGTGGCTTTCGCGTAAAACCACAGAGCATTGAGTTTTGGCAGGGTGGTGAACACCGTCTTCATGATCGCTTTCTTTTCTCCCAACATGATGGAAGTTGGGACATTGACCGTCTAGCGCCATAAACTCTCTTGCCTCATGAATAAACAAACACCGCCACTTGGGCGGTGTTTTTGTAGGTGGAAAGTGGCGCGAATTATCGTTCTCCATTCAACACTACCGATAATTGATGCTTAAGCAGCGTTTTGGGTACAACAGAGCCGTAGCCAGCTTCCATTGCTTTATCTATTAGTTCGTTCTTGCTGTTCGCTGCAAACTTATTACGTAAGCGTGCGACGTGACCTTCAACGGTTTTTGTTGATATACCCATGACCTGAGAGATAAATTGTGGCTTCTTGCCGTAGAGCAGGAGGAAAAGCGTTTCTTGCTCGCGACATGTGAGCTTCTCTGGTTTTGGTTGTAAATCAGAGAAACGAAAGATGGATTGCTGATTAGGGTTGGTGCTGATTGCACGACAAACCCAATACCCCACTTCAATCACGGCGGTGTCGGTGAGTTCTCTTCCGTAGAAAATGGTCCCTACGATGTTACCATTGTCATCTCGCCACGGTGTTTTAGTAAAGATATGCGCTCGCCAGCGGCCATCTGGATAAGGATGGATATCAAGAATTTTGAGTGACTCACCAGTTTCGATGACGTGTTTATCTTGGCGTTGAAATTCTTGTGCACATTCAGTGGTTGGGCTTGCCATCTCAAAATCAGTTTTACCGATGCACTCCTCGGGCGACGTGTGTCCCAACAGTTCTGCGTATTCCTGATTTACGTAGCGGAATACCGAATCTTTATCTTTGCATCCCCAACAACCTGGTAGCTGTTTAAGGAGGGATTGTTCTATGGTATCGACTGAAATATTCACAAAAGGACTCACTACATACTGCTTTTACCAATACAGAGACGTCCGTGTTGCGTTGTTAATATTGACATTGCCAAGTAGGCAGTCACGTTGCTAGAACACGTTCGTTGATTGGCGCTCAATCCAATTAAGTTCATGGTGTTCGATATTTTCGTCACACAGCGACAAACAACAACGAAATTGAACGAAGAATTTAATTGGGAAAATGGTCTGTTTCATTACAGATATGTGCGCTCACGGATGTCCGCCTGATGCTCGGCTTACAACTCGTATCGTCCTTGATCATGCTTCCTACAACTCAGTTGTAATTTAGTTGGCGTTCATATCACTCATCGAGAGGGAGAACGGCGCCTAAGTCATATGAGAGGGACAGTGAGACGAAAGCTATAATATCAGCTTATGCCATTGTTTTCATTGTTGAGAAGCGAAAAAAAAGCCAGCCTGAAGACGGGCTGGCAACACAAGATATAATCTTGTCGACGTGTAGAAGAGGTTCTAAATTACCTAGCGAGGGTCTGCTAAGTAAGTTAGAGGTATCAATGAGATACCGAGAGCTTTAGATCGTATGCATCTTAAAGCTCGAGGACTAATGTATTGAATCAGAAGCATATTAGTAAGGGGGGAAATCCCTCTATGTTGATTTCAAGAGGTGGCTTTGATCTGTTTATGAGGCGATTTATCTATTTTGAACCGCAGTGTTCTACCAAATAACGGATTGTTCGGTAACAAGGATCTTTATATCTATTGGTTATGTATACGTAAGGTGCTTCTATCTATCCGTTTTTGTTAATAAAATTGGTTGCTCATTGACCGTAAGTTAACCTCGCATGATCATCGTTCCGGAACTATGATCATGTAAACCAACTTGATCATGCTGTTTTGAGCTTGTGCGATTGAGTTGGGGAAAAGTTGCAACCCAACAAGGAAGGTATATGATGCCAAGACGTAAGCTGACCGTGTAAAGACGACTGTTTAAAATGAGTGATTCAGATAACCCCAAAGCCCCGCCATATCAAGAGATTATGCTGCCTAAGCCAGCAGAACTGATCACACTTCCGTCTTATATGGACTGCCATGATCATTCTTACACACAGATCGTGATTGGTTTAAAAGGACAAGCCGAATTTGAAGTGCGTGGACGAGGTAATCTTGTCGGTCCTGGCCAAGGTTGTGTGGTAACCGCATGCTCTGATCATGCTTTCGGTGGCGTCATTAATCAATCGGATATTTTGGTGCTGAATATGCCAAAACCGACAAATGATGATCCTGAAATGCTGCAGAAAATCAATAATCTAGAAAGAGACCATGTCTACTTTCAGTTAGACGGTCAAATTCAGAAGCTGATACAGATGTTGGTTCAGGAAATGCGAAACCATCCGGATGATCTGCTGTTAAGTCGTGCGTGCAACGACACTGTGATTGCACTGATGCAGCGCCATATCTCGGCATTTGAGACTAGCCGAAAAGAGTCACGCTTTGATTTGGAGGCGATTGATCGCTACATCGAGCAGCACCTTAGCCATAAGATCAGTGTGGCTCAGTTAGCGGGACGAGTGTTTCTTGGGGAAAGTCAGTTCCATTGCTTGTTTAAGGAGCAGATGGGGATTACACCTCATCAATATGTTCTCGGAAAGCGTATCGACATGGCTCGTGAATTAATCGAGCAAGGCCACCTTTCTTTAGGGCAAATTGCCGAATTCACTGGTTTCTCAAGCCAGAGTACGTTTACTCATACTTTTACTCGCTTACAGGGAATATCGCCATCCCGCTATAAAAAACAAGTTGGATAACAACGCGTATTTTTAGGTCAAATTAGCAGCAATCAGAACAAAGCCATGCAATATGCATGGTTTTTTTGTGTTTTATTCACGTGACCTATCTCTCGTTTTGTTAAATTCTCTGTCCTTTGGTGTGACTGATATGCCACTTGATCCTACATTTTCTCTTAGAACGAGCGCTTCACAAAAATCTTATTGATATTCCTGACATTTTGTTGTGAATTCAATGAAAAAATTAAAATTTACAACACAAAATATTACCTATTTGAATGTGACTATGTGGATGTTTTGTTATAAAAGCGAGTTTTTGGCAAAAATGTCGTAGTTTTTGACAAGTATTCTTATCGGCCTCAAAATACACTGCCAGCCATTGATAATCCTCGAAGCGGTTTTCGAGGAGTGAGATTGAGGAACACACATGTTTACAGCTACGAACGTGTTGACACCGGAATTTATCGGGCAGCCGCTTGATAAGTTGTGGTCACTGATCTCGCCATTGTATATGGTGGACGAGTCTCAATGGCTAGAGCAACTATTGCCACTAGCGACGCCGACAGAGGATGAAAAATCGGCGATCACTACCCAAACGACCCAACTTATCGAAGCCATTCGTGCCGATAAGAAGTCAATCCAGATGATTGATGCTCTATTGTTGGAATACAGCTTAGATACTCAAGAAGGTATCTTGCTGATGTGTCTTGCAGAAGCATTAATGCGCATCCCAGATGCCGCGACAGCAGATTCTTTGATTAAAGATAAGTTGAGCGTAGCAGACTGGAAATCTCACCTGAAAAACTCTGACTCTGTGTTTGTTAACGCATCAACATGGGGACTTATGCTAACAGGTAAAGTGGTTGGCCTTGGTGAGCAAGGCACCCAGAGCCCAGGTCAGGCTGTAAACCGTCTGGTAAATAAATTCTCTGAGCCTGTGATTCGTAAAGCCATGTATCAGGCAATGAAGATCATGGGTCACCAGTTTGTTCGTGGTCGTACGATAGAAGAAGCGCAAAAGAACGGTCGCCCAATGCGCGACAAAGGTTTCACCTACTCATTCGATATGTTAGGTGAGGCGGCGTTAACCACAGCGGACGCGAACAAGTACTTCAAAGATTACCTAATGGCGATCGAAGCGGTAGGTCGAGAGACTTACGGCAATGACACCAGTCCTGCGCCTTCGATTTCCATCAAGCTTTCTGCATTACACCCGCGCTACGAAGTCGCAAATGAAGAACGTGTAATGACAGAGTTGTATGACTCACTAATGCAGCTATTGAAACGTGCAATTGAAGTCGACGTTGCAATCACAATCGATGCAGAAGAAGCGGATCGCCTTGAGCTTTCTCTGAAGCTATTTGAGAAAGTGTACCGTAGCGATCTTGTGAAAGGTTGGGGCAAGTTTGGTTTGGTTATTCAAGCCTACTCAAAACGTGCTCTACCAGTCTTGGTGTGGCTAAACGCACTCGCGAAAGAGCAGGGTGACCTTATTCCGCTGCGTTTGGTTAAAGGCGCGTACTGGGACAGCGAAATCAAGTGGTCTCAACAAGCGGGTTACGCTAATTACCCGGTATACACTCGCAAAGAAGCGACGGACGTTGCGTACCTAGCTTGTGCTCGTTTCCTACTTAGCGAAGGTGTTCGCGGTAATATCTACCCGCAATTTGCAAGCCACAATGCCCACACGGTGACGGCAATCGCCGTTATGGCTGAGCACAAAGAGTACGAGTTCCAGCGTCTACATGGTATGGGTGATTCACTGTATAACCATGTTATGGAAATGTATGGTCAGCCAGTACGTATTTACGCTCCTGTCGGTAGCCATGCTGATCTTCTTCCGTACTTGGTTCGTCGTCTGCTTGAAAATGGCGCGAACAGCTCGTTTGTACATCGATTGGTTGATGCGCGTTGTCCGATTTACGAGTTGACTCATCACCCTGTTGATGTGTTGACGGGTTTTGACACGCTACACAACGACAAGATCCCATTACCTGCCGACATCTTCCCTGAGCGTAAGAACTCATACGGCGTCAACATTGATATCGACAGTGAGGCGAAGTCATTTGAAGCGCAGGTAGAAAGTTTCATGGACAATCAGTGGGTTGCAGGCCCGATGATCAATGGTGAGCGTTTTGCCGAAAGCATGATCAAGGAAAATGCGGCTGAGATCATCACCGCACCGTACGATCGCCGAATTGAAGTCGGCAAGGTGGCATTTGCAACACTTGATCATGTTTCCGCTGCAATTGATGCGGCGCAAACTGCTTTCTCTGATTGGAAAGGCGTGCCTGTTGAGCAAAAAGCGGCTTGTTTAGAAAAGCTTGCTGACTTAATGGAAGAAAATCTGGCTGAGCTGGTGGCGATTTGTCACAAAGAAGCGGGCAAGACGATTCACGATAGTATTGATGAAGTTCGTGAAGCAGTGGATTTCTGTCGTTATTACGCGAAACAAGCGCAAAACCTACAGCCATTTGAGCTAGAGGGTTTCGATGGTGTGAAACGCATTTCTAGCCGTGAAGGTCTTGGTGTGTTTGTGTGTATTAGCCCTTGGAACTTCCCGCTGGCTATCTTCCTTGGTCAGGTAACGGCAGCACTGATTGCAAGTAACACTGTGGTTGCAAAACCTGCTGAGCAAACAAGCTTAATCGCCGCTCGCGCTATTGAATTAATGCTTGATGCTGGCTTCCCTGCTGGTGTGATTCAGTTACTTACTGGTCGCGGCGCTGAGATTGGTCATGCACTGACTTCTCATGATGCTATTGCTGGTGTGGCATTCACTGGTTCAACGGCAACTGCGCAACGCATTAACGTCACGCTTGCGGAGCGCAGCGCGAAACCGGTTCCGTTTATTGCGGAAACAGGTGGTCAAAACGCAATGATCGTGGACAGTACTGCATTGCCAGAGCAGGTGGTGCGTGATGTGATTCGTTCGGCGTTTGCATCTGCCGGTCAGCGTTGTTCTGCCCTTCGTGTTCTATTTGTACAAGAAGATGTAGCAGACCGTATGATCAACCTGATTCAAGGTGCGATGAATGAGCTGCATGTTGGTCTACCTTACCTACACAAAACGGATGTTGGTCCGGTTATCGACAGCAATGCAAAACAAAAACTCCTTGCTCACCTTGAGCAAATGAGCAAAACACAGACTAAAGTCGCTCAGCTACAGCTGGATGAATCGTGCCAGCATGGTGACTTTGTCTCACCAAGTGCGTTTGAAATCTCGGGCATCGATGTGCTGAAAGAAGAACAATTTGGTCCAATCTTGCACATTGTTCGCTTTAAAGCGTCTGAATTACCGAACGTGGTTGCGCAGATCAACAAAACGGGTTTTGGCTTGACGATGGGTATCCATAGCCGTAACGAAACCACGTACCGTTGGATTGAGAAACATGCTCGAGTAGGTAACTGCTACATCAACCGAGACCAAGTTGGTGCTGTGGTTGGCGTACAGCCGTTTGGTGGTCAAGGCTTGTCGGGTACTGGCCCGAAAGCTGGTGGTCCACACTACCTATTCCGCTTTACTCAACATCTTCTTGCTCAAGCAGAAAACGCATAAGGAGTCGCATTATGGTTCATCAGATCACCTATTTTAAAGATGCATTCTCTGCGTGGGAGCAGTGGAATCTGACTGATTTTGATTACAAATGCGAGCATGTTCTGGCATTTAAATCTGCATTAGAAGGGCAGCAGTCTACCGTTGCCAAAGTGGTTTCTTACCACTTGCAACAAGCATCAACTCTTCTTGCAGAAACTCACCAGTTAGTTGGCCCTACCGGAGAAACTAACGAACTGTATGCCGCAGGACGCGGTGTGGCTTTGGTGATTTGTGAAAACAACATCGAGCCTGCTGATAATGCGTTATACAGTGCTTTTGCAATGATCACCTGTGCCTTAATTGCAGGCAACAGTGTGGTCGTTTGCAGTGACAATGCAGAGCTAAACCAACTGGTTAAGCAAGCTGTAGCGTTGGCAAACTTCCCATCTAACTTAGTCCAGGTTGTTGCGTACGATGCGTCTGCCCCGTTGCTTGAGAGCGATGTACGTAGTGTGGGTTATGTTGGGCGTTCACAGGTTGAGCATGCGCTCAATCTTCAACTAGCTAAGCGTGACGGTGCAATCGTCGGCTTAGTTTCTGAAACGGATTTAGAGTCACCGAAATTGGCTCATGATCCTCATCTCTCGTTGCGCTTCATTACCGAGCGCACTCGAACGATAAATATTACCGCGGTGGGTGGTAACGCGACTCTACTCGAGTTGGGGAACGAAACTCACTAACCTGACTTGTAATGCCAATCTGGAGTAACTGGACTGAGAGCCGGTCCAGATTGGTTTTTTATACTCTGATGTATTGCTGAGACGGTAAAATATCAGGGCAGGCAAGGAAGGAAATAATTATAACGAGGACTATCTAATGATAGAAAATAGCTTTGCTATCACGTCCACTTTTGTGGCGTATTTACTGATTATGGTTGCTATTGGCGTTTACGCGTATAAGAGGACTTCCAATTCATCTGATTACTTCCTAGGTGGCCGTAGCCTAGGTCCGTGGCCTGCTGCATTATCTGCAGGTGCTTCAGATATGAGTGGTTGGTTGCTGCTAGGCTTGCCTGGCTATGCGTACGCTGCGGGTATCGAGGCCTTCTGGTTAGCCGGCGGTCTACTTCTTGGTACATGGGCAAACTGGCTCATCAGTGCAAAACGCCTACGTACCTACAGTATCCAAACTGACGCGTTAACGTTGCCAGAGTTCCTGTCACGTCGCTTCAACGATAAGTCGAAACTGATCCAGACAATCTCTGCGTTTTTCATTCTTCTATTTTTCCTTTTCTACACCAGCTCAGGTTTGGTCGCAGGGGGCAAACTGTTTGAGACGGTATTCGGTCTAGATTACACCTACGCTGTTATCATCGGTACGGTGTGTGTGGTTTCTTACACACTATTCGGTGGTTTCCTTGCGGTATCTTGGACTGACTTAGTGCAAGGTCTGCTAATGGCCGCTGCGCTAATGATTGTTCCTGTTGCTGTTATGGACGGTGGTCTAGGTCAGCTAACTTCTGATCTGCATGACATCAACCCAGAACTTGCTACGCTATGGAATGACGCCAAAGGTGAACCACTGTCTGCGATTGCTATCATCTCTTTAGCGGCATGGGGTCTTGGTTACTTTGGTCAGCCACACATCCTAGCGCGTTTTAAAGCGTCTCGTTCAAACAAAGATCTAACGACTGCACGTCGTATCGCTGTGATTTGGACTGCACTATCTATGGTTGGTGCAATGCTTGTTGGTCTTGTCGGTCTGGTTTGGGTTACGGGTCATCCCGGCACTCAACTAGAAGATGGCGAGAAGATCTTCATGCTATTGGTTAACGCAGTATTCCACCCTGTCGTTGCAGGTATGTTGTTAGCAGCAATCCTAGCGGCGGTAATGAGTACAGCAGACTCACAGCTCCTTGTTTCATCTTCAGCGCTTGCAGAAGATTTCTATAAGCAAGTATTCAAGCCAGAAGCCTCTTCTGAAGAAATCGTAATGATTGGCCGTATCGGCGTTATCGTGATTTCTCTTGTTGCGCTATTCCTAGCAATGACACCAGATAGTTCAGTACTTGGTCTTGTTTCTTACGCTTGGGCTGGCTTCGGTGCTGCATTTGGTCCTGCGGTTGTACTTAGCCTTTACTGGAGCGGTATGAACCGTAACGGCGCACTAGCTGGTATCCTTGTTGGTGGTATCACTATCGTTGTTTGGAAGCAGCTAACTGGCGGTTGGTTTGATGTGTACGAAATCGTACCGGGCATCATCTTCTCTACGCTTGCTATCGTTGTTATCAGCAAAGCGACAGGCGGTGCAGCGCAAGACGTATTAGACCAACATCAATCGTACGAGAAGAAACTAGTTGAACTAGACTAATTACTTCCTTTTACGAACACAAAGCCCGCTTATACAGCGGGCTTTGTTTTATCTGAACTTAATAAACGTTAATGGTGATTGCTTGAGGCCAGACTGTCACGTCGCTTTATTCTTTGTGAGTGTGTCAGTCACGACGAACTTTGGCGTAAATGACGGTGTTACTCAGCTCGCCAGAAGGCGCACGCCGAGCATTGCGTAGCTCACCTTCAAACTCATACCCACAGCGCTCAGCAACCGCACGACTTTTGCGGTTATTCGCATCGGCTAAAATCGCGATTCTTTTCGCGTCCAACGCTTCGAATGCATAGTTTTCAATCGCCGCTACCGCCTCAGAGATATAACCGTAGCCTACCGCGCGATCATCAAGCCAATAGCCAATCTCAAATGCCGGTATCTCTTGATCATGGATCATTAACCCAATGGCGCCGAGTAAACGATCGCTTTCCTTGTCGATTAGGTAGTAGCGCAACTCTTCTTCGAAGTTTTCAAAGTTTGCGATGGCTTTCTCTGTCCCTGCAATCATCGCTTCTAAAGTGAGCACGTGAGGTACCCATGGCAGGTAAACTTCAAGCGTTTTTTGGCTACGAACAACGGCCTGATGTGCTTCTTCTGCACGTTCCAAGCAAGCTGGGATGAGCTTTAAACGTTTGGTTTCCATGTCGAATCTCCTAGGCTTTTATACTCCAATCGTCTCGTAATGCAGGATTCAGAGCGTTATCACTAAAAATCATTTAAACAGAAACACTTAGAGACATCTAGCCTTTGCAAGAACATTATTCACTTGGTTTGTAAGGGAGAAGCTGAGAGAATTGAGGCGTTATAAACATAAAATGGTTTAATATGAAACTTCTAGTAAGAAACTTAGCTCGTGAGACGACAGAGCAAGACATCCGTACTCTGTTCTCAAACTACGGCAAAGTTGAGCTTTGCACCGTCGTGCTTGATCAAGAAACGGGTTTATCAAAAGGGTTTGGTTTTGTGATCATGCCGGATGAAGCCGAAGCCGTTGCGGCGTTGGAGGCACTAAACCTGTCTTCAGTACACAAGAGCAAGATTCGTGTGAAAGTCGCACAAGACTAGTATTTTTGCCTTTCAAGGTGAAAGATAAAACCAGCTGAGAGGCTGGTTTTTTAGTGCCTTAATTTTGAGAGGTTGCTACGGTTACTTGAGGCGAAAATATTTGCTGGTATACGCAGACTTCTCGTTCTTTTCCCTGCATTTTGATGATGTGATTGTCGATATACGTCATGCCCAACTTTTGAATGACTGATTGGGATTGTCTGTTTTCGACCAAGTGCATCGCTTTTAGGCCCGATAACTCAAAATGTGGTCTGGCAAATTGAATTAAAGCCATTGACGCTTCTTTAGCAAACCCATTACCCCAGTAATCGACGCCAAGCCAATACCCTAATGTGCCGACTCCCTTAGAAATGTTTAGCAAGCTAACAGCACCAATTAACGCATCGTTTTGACGTAGAGTAATGGCATATATGACCCCACTACGTTGGTGATATACGCCAACATGGCTCTTAATCCAAATTTGTGCCATCGGCTCTTCATAGGGATGAGGAATGTTTGCGGTCATATCAGCAATGCTCTTGTCTCCTGCGAGTCGTGCGACTGTTGCGCTGTCTGTCGGATGAAATGGGCGAAGAATAAGCCTTTCTGTAGTGAGCGTTGGTTGAAGCGTCATCGTGCGTCCTTGAGATGAGTCAGTATTGTGGAAATTGCAGATTCACACTGTAAATCAGGCGTGTTTAAACAACCAAGTAATGCCTGAATCGAAAATGTGAGTGAAAGCCATATTTAAAACGCCATAAAATTGATCATTGCAGATTGAAATAGCGAGTAGCAACAATTGCTTATGTGTGATGTGTCGTATTATTACACACATAAGCGCGTTCGTTCATAATAATGGTACAAAAGTTGAGGTCTGACCAATGTCTCAATTTTTTGATACTTTCGTCCAATTTTTTGAAGATAGGACACAAAAAATTAAAGGGGCTTTTTTATTGTGGAATTATTTTGAACAAAATATGTCAATTGTCAGTAGTACTGAAAAACAGGGAGAAGAGAAATGCCGGATATATATTGCGCAGCTTGTAGAAAATCAACGCAACATAAAGTGATCATGAAGCGTTGCGAGCCACAGCCCGTTGATTCGTTGACAGGTAAAGTGGTGAGTTTTACACAGCTGATGGCGAAATTTGTATCAGGTGAACACTACTACGAGATGGAACCACAATACTACTGCCGATGCTGTAATCATCGTGCAATTGGAGAAGTGATTCCTCATCCTACCAGGCATACGTCGGCAGCTCTCTAATTCAGAGCGATAGCTATGATTAATAGCTAAACAGGGCGGCTTGCTTGCCCCGCACGCCAGATCTATAAAGGCGTATCACACGCTTTCAAATTTGCGACTCTACGGGAGCCGCTAGATTACTTTTGTTCTTCATACTCGGTTATGGAGAGAGCGGCAGTAATCGCAGCCCTTTCCTTCCTTAGTTATTTTCGAATTATTCTCTGCTGAATTTCACATGCTGTGCATTTGATGGTTTGCAATTGTTTAAGCAACGATTAATGTGATGCTTCCTGAGTGGTTACAAGGATGTGGTTAATGAGTTACCAATTGGACCGGATTGATTTACACATTTTGAGAGTGCTTCATTCAAGAGGCAGAATTCCAGTTGTTGAACTCGCAAAGCAGATCAACTTAACGACCTCGCCGTGTTCTGACCGCGTGAAGCGGCTAGAAAAAGAGGGGTATATCAATGGCTACCATGCTGAGCTGAATGCGGAAAAATTAGGGTTGGATGTGCAAGTATTCATCCATATTCGCTTAGACCAAACCAGTTTTTCCATTTTTGAAAAGTTTGCGAAAGCCGTCGAATTGATGCCGGAAATTGAAGAGTGTTATTCGCTCTCTGGGGACTTCGATACCATGATAAAGGTTCGTGTTAAGAGTATGAAAGCGTATCAGGAGTTTATGTCGAGTAAGTTAGGCACGCTTCCGGGCGTGATCCAGACTCGTAGTGAAGTGGTAATTGAAGAACATAAAACAGGATTTGGCGTGAACCCGGAGCTCCTTGGTTAGGCGAGGCTGATGTCTATGACTGCAGCGCTTATGCGTTGAGCATATTATTTAACGTGACTTGGCGTATTACTTTTTCAAGATCAAAAAAGGAGCCGAAGCTCCTTTTTGATAAATCGGTGAGCGACTATGCGCCGATAAAGGTGCTGATAACACCAATTAAACCGCCAAAAACACCGCCCCAAACGACTAGCCAGCCAAGGTGTTCTTTAATCATTTTTTGCACCATTTCTTTGACCAGTACGGGTGTTAACTCGCTCAAGCGCTGATCAATGATGCCTTCAATGTTCTGCTTTATCTCATCCATCATAGCAGGAGATTCGAACTGCTCTTTCAGTGCTTCTTTGATGTTATCGCTCTTGCTCAACTCAATAATGGATTCTTGCATCTTTTCGACGAAAGGCTGCCGCATAGGTTGTAATGCCTCCGCGCCGCCAAACATTGCTAGCATGCCGCCAAATTGAGAGCCTTCGATCACTTCTACCAAAGAGTCAAACGCTGGGTTTAAATCCACTTTCTCAATCACAGGTTGAAGATCGATGTTTACACCGCCCGCCATTTCTTTGTTCAAGAATCGATCGATGTTCGCTTCGGTAAAGAACTGCTCCATCATCAAGTTTTTGATAGCCAGTTTAAACTCTTCAAATCGCGCGGGGATCACGCCAGAACCGTATAATCCAGGCACTTTCTCAAACAGCATGTGGATGGCAAGCCAGTTAGTGATGGCGCCTGAGAACGCAAACAGCCCTGCATACCAAAGGTAGTCGTTTTGTAATTGATGACCTCCAGCCATCAAAGCGATAGCGAGGACATTCGTTAGCAAACTTTTGTTCATAGTGACCAGTTATATGTGAATATCGGAATAAATAAGTGGGCCTGATTCTATACCTAAGTCACATTGAGATGCTAGGTTTTGCCGTGATGAGTGACCGTGTTGCGAAGGGATAAAAATGGATGTGCAGAAAAACAAAACCCGACAATTACTGTCGGGCCACTGCTTTTTCTTAGAAAAACTAAGATTCTATTTTTAATTTTAGATGCGGTAGATCTTACAACAAAGTTGGCATTTCCATCTTTCTGAGTAGCCGAATAGCTTGTCAGCCCAACTTGGTTTGAGTTGTACGATCTGCATTGAACCACATTTACACATAAGCTAATTACCTTATTGTTAATCTAATAACTAAGCCATCTATTGAGTATAGCTGTTTCTCAAAAAGTGAAATGACAAATGAAGACGGCTCAAAACTCTGTATTGTGTTCATTGCAATGGATACGCAACGAGGCGGTATATTAGCAGAAAAAATGTGAGCTTTATCATGGAGGGTGTTTCATATATGAGAAACTATAATGGCTATATGAGTATAGGGTTATCAATAAAAATGAAAAACGGCGCTTCATGCGCCGTTTTTATTGGGTTTCTTGCTAATTAAGAAACGTGTTGATTTTCTAACTCTTCAGCGATAAATCCGCCAGTTTGATGCGCCCAAAGCTGGGCATAAATACCGTTGTTCGCGATGAGCTCTTGGTGAGAACCTTGCTCAACAATACTGCCTTTATCTAGCACGATGAGGCGATCCATTTGTGCGATGGTCGACAATCGGTGCGCAATCGCAATAACGGTTTTTCCTTGCATTAACTCATTCAAGCTTTCCTGGATGGCTGCTTCGACTTCTGAATCCAGAGCCGATGTTGCTTCATCCAGTACCAACAATGGTGCATCTTTGAGTAGCACACGAGATATTGCGATACGCTGACGTTGGCCGCCAGACAGTTTCACACCACGTTCACCAACTTGCGCATCGTATCCGACATTACCAAATGGGTCGGTCAGAGTTTCAATAAACTCATGGGCATGCGCTTGCTTAGTGGCTTTCAGCAAATCTTCTTCTGTCGCATCTGGGTTGCCATACAAAATATTGTCGCGAATCGAGCGGTGCAGCAGAGAAGTATCTTGGGTCACCATACCGATCTTTGAACGCAAAGAGTCTTGTGTGACTTCAGAGATGTTCTGTCCATCGATCTTAATGCTGCCGTCTTCGACATCGTGGAAACGAAGTAACAAGTTCACCAGAGTTGATTTTCCGGCGCCGGAGCGCCCAACCAAGCCGACTTTCTCTCCTGGTTTGATGTTGAGATCGAGGTGGCTAATCACGCCTTTGTTCTCACCGTAATGGAAGCTGACGTTATCAAAGTGAATGCCACCTTCAGTGACAACTAAGTCTTTTGCGTCTGGTTTATCTTTAATATCAATTGGCTTAGAGAGCGTTTTCATTCCATCGACTACGGTTCCCATATTTTCAAAGAGGGCGCCAACTTCCCACATGATCCACATCGACATACCATTTACGCGTAATGCAAGGCTAACAGCAATCGCAATCGCGCCAACGCTGATGGCACTATCCAACCACAGGTAAATCGATAAAGCAGCAACGGAAAACACCAAAATATAGTTTGAGATCTCTACAGCAACGTCAAAGCCGGTCACTAGGCGCATTTGACGATAGACCGTATTCAAAAATCCCTTCATCCCTTGCTCAGCATATTGGGTTTCGCGCTGGCTATGAGAAAACAGTTTGACCGTCTGAATATTGGTATAGCTGTCGACGATGCGTCCGGTCATTGTCGAACGTGCATCGGCTTGCGCTGAAGCGACATCTTTGAGCTTAGGGACAAAATAGATTTGGATAGCGATGTAAGCGAGCAGCCAGACGATCATTGGGATCATCAAACGCCAGTCTGCCGTCGCTAACATAATTATCATGCTTGTGAAGTAAACCGTAACATAAACAAACACATCCATAGCTTTCATGACGGTTTCGCGCACAGCTAGTGACGTTTGCATGACTTTAGTTGCAACTCGGCCTGCAAAATCATCTTGATAGAAGTTTAAGCTTTGATTGAGCAAATACCGGTGTGCAAGCCAGCGGATAGACATTGGATAGTTGCCCAATAATGTTTGGTGAACGAGCAACGAATACACGATCACCAAAATGGGCATGACAACCAACAATAAGGTTCCGTAGAAAATTAAATCTGCTTTATTGTCTTGCAAGAACGTTTCTGGATTGCTGGTAGACAACCAATCAACCAATTGTCCCATCGCGCCAAACAACATAACTTCAACGACAGCAACAATCGTGGCCATCAAAGACATGATGATCAAAGGCTTTTCGTAGCCGCGGGTGTAATAACGTAAAAAAGCGAGCATCCCTGAAGGAGGCTGATCTGGTGTGGATTTGGGGAACGGCTCTGTAAAGCCTTCAAATCGTTTAAACATAACTCATCCTAAAGTTAAAACAGTGCCATTTGGGGTGGCTAAATCCATCGATTCACGCAGCTTTGGACGAAGCCGCGTGTATAAGAGTTTTTGGCTGCTCTCGAGAAAGCAGACGGATTGACGAGAGGGGCGAAAAAATAGTCTAACCGATTGTGTTTTAAATGTAACTAGTTGGTTATGGGTGTGGTTGTCTATGGTTCTGATTCTTATGATGAATTCTTCGCATGTTCATCGCGATGCCATAAAACCTTAAACCTGCATAGTGACAATAAAATTTCGGGAGAAATAAGCTAAGTTCAGTGAAAATTACTTCTAGATAATTAAATTAATTGTGAAAACAGCAAAACTGAAGTTAACAATAAATTTACAATCTCCTCATTCTAGTGATAAGGAATGTATTGGATGCTATTACACGAATCAGTGACCCAATTTGCTAATGGGAAAGAAGAAAGCACGCAAAGTGCTCAGCGCCAAACCGCAAACTGCGTAGTGATGGTGCCACCGAAAGAGTTTCGTTTTAATGAAGAAACCGCACAAGATAATGAGTTCCAACATAAAGTGTCACTCAGCCAAGAAGAAGTCTCGCGTAGAGTGATGGCCGAGTTCGCGAGTATGGTTGCAACGCTGCGTCAAGAGGGCGTTCAAGTTGTTGAGTTTGATTATCCAGCTTCAGATGTTTCGACGCCAGACGCGGTATTTCCAAACAACTGGTTTAGCACTACGCCAGATGGCACGTTGTACACCTTTCCAATGGCCTGTGAAAACCGTCAAAAAGAAGTGCGTCCCGATGCGCTTGTGGCGGCACTAGCGCAAGCTGGGCGAGAAGTTCATCGACGTAGCAGCCTAACTGAATATCTTGATGAGCAAGCGTATTTAGAAAGCACGGGTGTGATGGTCTTTGACCACTTAAATAAAACGGTCTATGCCGCACTCTCACAACGTTGTGATCGTCTGGTTTTAGAAGATTACGCCGATCGCATTGGCTATGAACGAGTGATCTCTTTCCAAACCCGTTTGCCGTCTGGTGCGCCTATTTACCATACCAACGTGATGATGGCTGTGGGTGAGCAGTTCTGCGTGATTTGTGACGAAGTGATCCCAGAATTTGAGCGTCGTTTTGTTCTGAAATCACTCGCCAAAGATAAGCAAGTGATCTCTATTTCGATTGAGCAAATGAACCAGTTCTGCGGCAACATTCTTCAGTTGGAAACCATCAATGGAGACAAAGTCATTGCGATGTCGCAATCGGCATACGATGCTTTCTCTCCTGCACAAAGAAATCAACTTGCGACGCACGGTAAATTGCTGCCATTCGATGTTTCTACCATAGAATCTATTGGTGGTGGCTCGGTTCGCTGTATGTTGGGTGAGGTATTTTTGCCTAGTCGACAAGCGGTGTTATAAACAATATTGCGCAGTTTTGCTTGCAAATGCAGGTGACGTTCATTCTATCCCAAATAATAAAACCGTTAGCCTCGAGGCAGTACGAGGCTGACGGTTTCACTTTCTAGCTTCTTCCTAGGATATTCCGAGCTTAACCCATACTCTCGCGCAAAGACTTGATGTCTTTGGATGGTGGCGCACCAAATAAACGGCTGTATTCACGGCTAAATTGAGAAGGGCTTTCGTAACCCACTTTAAACGTAGTCGCCATGGCATCGAGGTTTTCTGTCAGCATTAAACGCCGAGCTTCGCTGAGTCTTAATTTCTTTTGAAATTGCAGTGGCGTCATAGATGTCATAGAACGAAAGTGGGTATAAAACGCCGATTTACTCATGCCACTGTAGGCGGCTAACTCACTGACACTTAACGGCTTTACGAAATTATTCTTCAACCAATCAATGGCCTTCGCGATTTGATGGCTGTGACTTCCTGCAGTTACGATTTGATTAAGACGAGCGCCCTGTTCGGTGATTAACAGTCGATAAAAAATCTCTCGTTTAATGATCGGCGCTAAAATTTTGATGCTTTGTCCTTCATCCAGCAGCTCTATTAAACGCAGAAAGGCGTCAAGTAATGGCTCCGACAACTCTCCAACCGCTATGCCTTTTTGTGCTTCTTTGCTTTGATTAAACGTCAGCTCACTATCGACAATAAGTTGAGATATTTCAGTCAGATCCAGCTCCATAATCACCCCTAAATAAGGTTTATCTTCACTGGCTTCAATGATATTGGCGATAATCGGCAAGTCGACAGAGGAGATTAAAAAGTGGTTCGCATCGTAAACAAAGCTATCTTCACCCAACAACACGCGCTTTCTCCCTTGAGCAATTAAGCAAATACTTGGGTTGTGGGTGTAGCTTGTCGGTGGTGTTGGGGTTGCCCAACGACTGAACCTTAATCCTGGAATTTCTGTGTCATATTGGTTCGCGCCATTTGCCCATTTCTCAATGTGCTTGGCAAGCTTTTCTATTGCACTGGCCAGGGTTGACGAAGTGTTTGACGGTACCTCTTGCATAAGTCAGTGCTCTCCTCTGGTTGGCCTTAGGTTCGGTGTTAACGGCATGCGATTTCTGCCTTTGTAGTTAACGCCTCTTCGGAGTCAATTAAGCGACTTCATTAAGCATAGTTATAACAGTTCATTTCTTTAAGTAAAGAATATTGGGCAAGTGTCTATTTCGAGGTTAAGCGATCAGAGAGTGATCTTTCTGGTTGGTTTTTGAGCGGGTTAATTGTCTGTTATGAATTTTATTATTTAATAGTCAAATGCTTATGTATAGATGAGTTTTTATTCCGTTTTTTCTAACCGGTCTCAAGTATGGTTGTCTTTTGTATTGGTTTGGAATATTGGGCAAGTATTAGCAATGAATAGGCTAACGGTCATCTATCAAAGCGCAATACAGTGAACCTATGGTTTGGTGAGTTGTAAGCACTCAAGAACACTATTTGGAGTCATGATGAATAACAAAAGCAATACTCAAATCCCTGACGTACTGCAAGCCGGTGTATTTCAAGGTCGAGGCATTTTCGAGTTTGGTGAAAAGAATGAAGCGTATGCGGATTACTTTACCGGTACGAGTTATCTGGCGTTGCTCAATCAGCCTGGTCTTATCGTGGCGAACGTAACGTTTGAACCAGGGTGTCGCAATTTTTGGCATATTCATCATGAAGGTGGGCAGATTCTGTTAGCGACAGGAGGGCGAGGTTGGTATCAAGAATTTGGCCAACCAGCACAAGAGTTGAATGTTGGCGATGTCGTGCATATTGCGCCAGGTACTAAGCATTGGCATGGCGCAGCTAAAGACAGTTGGTTCTCACATGTAGCAATAGAAATACCGGCTGAAGGCGCAAGTAATGAATGGTGCGAACCAGTCTCTGATCAAGAGTACATGCAACTAAAGTAGCCCGAGCTAAGTTTTCAGTGAGAAAAGGGAATATCGATGAGACAAGCATACCGTTTCAATCAGTGGGTGAGATGCGTTTTGGTGAGTGGTGTCTGGATGTTCCCCTGCATTGTAAACGCAGAAGTTAATAGCGCTGGATTGGAGGAAAATATGGTGAAAATTCGTTTTATTTTCGATGATTGCAGTGTTTCAGGCACATTGAAGAGCAGTGCGAGTACAGACGATTTTGTTCGTCAATTGCCTCTTACATTAGATCTACAAGACTACGCAAATACAGAGAAAATTTCTTACTTACCGAATAAGTTAACTCGCGAAGGCGCACCTTCTGGAACTCAATCAAAAGCGGGTGACATCTCTTATTACGCCCCTTGGGGAAATTTAGTTATCTTTTATAAAGACTTTGGTTACGCGTCTGGGGTAATTAAATTAGGTCAAATCGATGATGGGATTCATTGCTTTATTTCGAAAGAAACAAACCGTGTCACGATCGAAAAAGTAAATTAATGACCCAGTTAACAATGTGAATTATTAATGTGGAAATCAGAACGCTAACAAATATATTTCTAGAACTTCTATGGATTAGAACACCGTTACATAATGGAATTTTGATATGAAATCATTAAACAAATCTGTTAAATCAATATTAATATTGGTGCTCACTATGACAACGCTATGCACAACGAATATCGCTTCAGCATCAGAAATATTCAGTGATAAAGAGCGAGCTATTATTCCTATTTCTGCTTTTACTGCGAGTGGTGAAATAGAAAAACTAACACAAAGCCTTAATGATGGGTTAGACGCAGGCCTAACGGTCAACGAGACAAAAGAAGTGCTGGCTCAGTTGTACGCGTATGCTGGATTTCCGCGCAGTTTGAATGGACTAGCAACATTTATGACGGTGTTGGAGGAACGTAAAAGCCGAGGTATTACCGATATCTTAGGGCGAGAATCAAGCGCGTTACCTAACGATAAAACCAGCTTAGAATTTGGCGCTGAAAACCAAACACAACTTGTTGGTGCAGAAGTAAAAGGCGCGCTATTCGATTTTTCTCCGCAAATTGATGAATACCTAAAAGCACATTTGTTTGGTGATATTTTTGAACGCGATGTGCTCACTTGGAAAGAGCGTGAAATTGCTACGATTGCAGCATTAGCAAATATGAACGGTGTTAATAGCCAATTAGCAGCTCACTATAATATCAGTATGAATAACAATGTTTCTATTCAAGAGTTAGAGGAATTTATTGTTGTATTAAGTGAGTGCTGTGGTGAAAGTGTGTCTAACAATGCTCAATCGGTCCTAAAAACAGTTTTGGAAAAATAAATATTATTTGGCCAATCATATCAATTAGAAAGGAATTCGTTTTATGAAAAATAAATCATCATTGTTTATTTGGTCTGTGCTGTTGTCGACGGGATTTATGCTTCCAATCGCTCAAGCAGCCGATGGTAACTCATCTTCGCAGCAAGTTTATCGCTCTGCTGATCAGAAATCGTTTCAAGGACCTGAAAACCTATTTACCGGGAAAGTTAACGTCGAGATGTTGTTTCCTGAAAACGAAGTTGCAAACTACAGCGCCGCCTATGTCACTTTTGATGCAGGAGCTCGAACCGCTTGGCATACTCACCCTGCAGGACAACACATGATCGTCACTTCCGGTACCGCACTTACAGGAACGCGTGATGGGCATGTAATTCGATTTGCTGCTGGTGATAGTGTTTGGTGTCCGCCTGGTATCGACCATTGGCACGGTGCTACACCAAATGCGCCAATGACTCACCTAGTGGTTACGGCGTCAAAAGACGGTGAAAACGTTATCTGGAAAGAGCAAGTCACCGATGGTCAGTATGCAGCAGGACAGTAATAACCAAGGCCACGTTTTTATAGTGAGCGCAGAGCTTTTACTCTGCGTTTTTTATTGTCTTGTTGGGCCAACCAAGCGCATTTCCCAATCCTCGACTTCGCCAGTTTCTAGGCGGCGCTCGACCAACTTGCCCCAAGACTCGACTAACGGCAGTTCAGACAGCTTAGTGAGTTCTTCTCTATCTAAACAGCCAGTGAAAACCGCGCCCATGATGCGAGCCAATGGCCATTCTGGATAAGGTCTTTCACACAGAATAATCTCGTCACCTGCACCGATATCGCCTTCTTCCAATACTCGGAAATACCAGCCTGTTCGAAGCGTATCTTGCAGTCTTCTCGCCATGTCGTGTTGGTCAAAGCGTACGTTAAGTTTCCAACAAGGCATGCGACCTTGCGATACTTCCAGTAGTGTTGAGCCGATGCGAATTTTATCTTTCAAGCAAATCGTGGATTCGGTGACGCCTTCGGAGCTGATGTTTTCGCCAAAGCCGCCGGCGGATTGGAAAATTGGTCTTTCACCTAATTGTTGTTGCCAGATTGGGTAGTGCTCGCTTGGGTAAATATGAAGCGCTTTTTGAATCCCACCATGAAAGCGCGGATCGCCTTGCTCATCACTGGTAAAACCAAGCTCTGTTGCGTGCTGGCGTTCGGGCAACACTTGTTTGTTGATTGCGCTTTGCGCTCCATGAGCATAAGGGACAGTTTTCCCTGCTAGTACAGCTTTTACGACGCCGATTTTCTTCATGTAACCTCCTTATTATGAATGAGAGATAAAGTGTTTACCTTCATTCGCGATGCGGAGCATGATAGCCTAGTGAACTTGTGTCGGAATAGGGATGAAAAGACAATCAACAATGCTAACTCGCCAAATTGATTCGAAGTCAGGCGTCATGACCTCCAATGAAATGATGGCCGCGAATCCCCATTCTCCTGTTTTGGTGAAAACCATCGACATGCCAAAAGGTTACATTGATGCGCTGCATCAACACACTTGGCATCAAATCATCTTTCCTATCAAAGGGTTATTGCAAACGCAAACGGAGCATTATCAGCATTTGGTTCCGCACACTTCTGCGTTATTTGTTCCTGCGGGTGTTCAACACGAGTCGATTGCTCTGAGTAACACGATCTTTGTTGGCATTTACCTTAACCCTGCGTTTGGCGCAATGTACGAGCCACAAGTGAGAACCATTGCTTTAACGCCGTTTTTAAATGAGCTTTTACAAGAGATCCGCAGACAGTGTGAAAATGAGGCAAGCCATGAAGAAGTGCTGCATTTGCTGGCGGTGTTGCATGATCAAATTTTGAAAAGCAACGTGCAGACATTTCAGTTATTACTGCCACAAGACAGACGACTCAAACTGATTTTCGAGCAACTGACTGACGAGCCCGCGTTGAGCTGTTCGCTAAAAGAGTGGGGGGAGAAAATTGGGGCGTCTGAGCGCACTTTATCACGGTTGTTCGCCAAGGAATTCAACACTTCATTTCTGCTTTGGCGGCAACAAATTCGGCTGATTTACTCGCTTTCTTTGTTAGATGAATCGTTGCCAATCCAAGCCATTGCAGACCTAGTGGGTTATCAAAACGACTCATCCTACATCAAAGCATTTAAAGCCTATTTTGATATGACGCCACAACAGTTTAGAGTGAACGGCGCATCGCGCAGGTAGAAATACAGAGCTTCGACTTCACTTAATGCTTTTGAGTAGAAGTCGCGAAACTTCCTTTTTGAATTTCAATTACATGGTATGAATAACAATGGCACCAACGATAAATACTCGAGTGAATCAATTCTGTTTTGGTCAGCCCAAAACGTCGCTGTCGTTGGAAAAAGAGCCCCTCAAACCGCTTGTTCAGGGCAAGATTCGGGTGAGGCTCGAAGCTACAAACATTAACCCAAGTGACTTGCTTTCCATTTATGGTGTTGGGCAATACCGCCGCGTTCACGTACCACCTCGCGTGCCGGGATTTGAAGCGGTTGGGCGTGTGGTGGAAGTCAGTGCTGTCGGTCACACTGGCTTTCAGGTTGGGCAAAAAGTGTTGGTGGCGATGAGTGGTACTTGGCAATACTACATCGATGCTTCGCCCGAGAATCTTTTTCCGCTACCTGAACGTTTGGATAACGGCTATGCCTGCCAGTTGTACATCAACGCGCTAACCGCGTGGGTTATCACCACTAAAGTGGCTAAGTTGAACAAAGAGGATGTGGTAATCATCAATGCGGCAGGGTCAGCGATCGGTAAGATATTTGCCCAGCTCGCCCATTCACTGGGTTTTACACTGATTGCTGTCACTTCAAAGCCAGACGAGTATCCGTACGATACGATTCCAGTGCTGGACGCGAAGCAAGACTTACATGCGCAACTGCAAACGCGCAAACTGCCACAACCAACGGCCGCTTTGGATGCGATAGGCGGTGAGGCTGGCACGTATCTCATTCGTACCTTGAAAGAAAACGGTCAATACATCAACTACGGAACGTTGTCGTTGGCGCCTTATACGCCGGCGTTTTTTGAATCGATGAAGACCAACAACATCGACTTTAGCACCTTCTTTTTGCGATATTGGGAAGAGTCGGTAGGTAAAGGCGGGAGAAAAGCGGTATTCGCTGAAATGTTAGACCACTTTATTGCCAACGATATAAAGTTAAATGTAGCGTCTGAGCTGCCACTAGAGGATTTTCAAACTGCGATTGAAATGGTTGAGCAACGCTCATCGGCAGTGTCAGGAAAAATCATTTTGACGTTATGAATTACAGTGAGTCTGTTGAGAAAAGGGAGGATAAAATCCTCCCTTTTTTGATGGGTTATTTGTAATGATGGGACTATTTTAAATGGAAAATTTGTTCTGTTTCGAGCGATGTCATCGTACGTACTTGACGCCAAATGTAATAAAAAATACCGAACATCATTAACATGCTTGGAATTGCAATCATCGGGTAGCTGTAAAGCGTCATCTTACCCAACTCTTCATTAAAGGCAGCCGTGCCCGAAGGACTGGTCACGATCCAAGTCGCAAGGAAGTAGTTCATCGCGGATGAGAACGCAAAAGTACTCGCAAACAGATAGTTTGATGACATTAGACAACGTTCAAATGCCTCTGATTGACCGTTCTCTTTCAAGCGTTCGTTAATCAGCGATAAATTCAATACCGTGTCATTCAATACTAACTTCTGCATCAGTGGGTAGCGGGTAAACGTTGAGCCCAAAACCGCTAAACCGATCAGGCCAGGGA
This sequence comes from Vibrio sp. 1CM7H, assembly GCF_023161645.1. Lineage (NCBI taxonomy): Bacteria > Pseudomonadati > Pseudomonadota > Gammaproteobacteria > Vibrionales > Vibrionaceae > Vibrio > Vibrio sp. 1CM7H. Next base: position 1,671,881 of record NZ_JALNTV010000001.1, on the reverse strand, counting down.
TCAGGGCTTCTTTCAAGGCTAACCAACGTGTATCGAGCTCTAACAAGCCAATGCCGCCAGTTAATAAAACACTGATAAAGCCAAGTGCAGAAATAAAGTTAAATTTCTTGTTCCGGACAAGGTCCATACCGCCGTAAATGATAGGAAATAGCAAAGCGACAACCAGCGCCATTGCTGTTCCTAGGTGTTCATCGCCGCTAAACTTCATCAAGATAAAGGAAGGGATGAATACGTTAAAAAGAATCTCGAATAGGGGATTCGGCTTTTTCGCCGTTGTGTTACTCATAATGTTTTACTGGCTCTACTCTATGTCGGCTGTTATTGTACTTTGACGAGAAGTGTTCATCTAGTCGCGCTTGATGTAAAGCGTTAAAGCGCCGAGTTGTGTAACGACTTATGAAATAGACCGGAGCATAGCCAGTTAGTTGACATGATTGACTACTTTTTTTGTGTCTTAATCGCGCTCCCTCTGCGCAATGATCTGATTGCGTGCTCTGAATAATCGAGTCGCCACGGTGTTGTGATTAAGCTCTAATACTTGAGCAATTTCATTATGATTAAACCCGACTACGAGTTTTAAGACCAATGGCTCTCGGTATTTGGGTCCGAGAATCATCATTTGTTTTTGAAGCCAATCTTGTGCCATGTCGTGGTCACTGCCAGGGTAGGTTTTTGCCTGTATTACACACTCATCAATATCGACAAAATCGTACTGCTTTTTATCAAAGCGCCGAGCATTCTCACGACGCAAAATGGTGATGAGCCAAGGCTTCGCGGCATTGGGATCATTTAAGTTATCAAAGAATCGCCACGCTTTCAGGAAGGTGTCTTGCGCCAAATCTTCAGCAAGGTGATGATCTTTGCATAGCCAATATGCGAGACGATAGATATCTTGGTATCGCTCCTTCGTCAGTGCTTCGTATCGTTTGTGTTTTTCCATAGCATTAAGATCAGAAGTGTAGAGCTGAGCAGCAGGTAACCTCTGAAGCTTCAAAGGTTACCTGCGGTTTCGTCCTTGCCCGCTTAAAATGGCTGGGTAGAAAAACGTGAGTATTGAAGGGCGTCTGCGACTTCTTGAGCTTTAGATTCTGAAGTCATGAGATGCAGCAATTTAAGGGCGGCCTGATAGCTGACTAGGCTGCCGTTTGAGGTGATGACGCCCTCATCAACAACAAAATTCTGGTCGACCTGTACATCAACTGCTGGATAGTCTTTTTGTAATCCGGTTTCACCTCCTGCCCATGTCGTCGCTTTCTTACCGTTTAAAAGGCCAGCCTCGGCCAATAGATACGCACCAGAGCAATTACTTGCCATCCAATCTGCCGCCTTTGATGTGGTTTGAATAAAGTGAATGAGATCCTTGTTTTCGATTAGCGCATCCATGTCGTAGCTGGATGTTAAAACCAGCACGTCGAGTTCCGGTTGATCGCCAATCCAAGCATCCACACCAATTTTTAATCCCTCTTCAGTGGTGATGGTTTTCTGATCAGAGACGGAAATAGTGACTACTTCATAATCGCTAAACCAAGTCAGACGACTTGCGACGCCAAAGACCTCTAAAGGCGCAGTAACATCAGAGGTCAGTACGCCGTCGTAAACCAGAATGCCAATGCGTTTATCCGCCGCATGTGCCGTTTGAAGTATCCCAAAGAATAGGACTAAGGTCGCTATCAATAGTTGTAGTGCATTCTTTAATCCATTTTTACCCATTGTTTTTTCCTCGCTAACAGAGCATCAAGTTATTGAGATTCATTATATTTGGGCTGATTGGTGATTGAAGAGCCACTTTGTCTTTACTAAAGTGAATAAAGTTCACGAATGGAATGCACGAGTTTTATGGATAAGATACGGTCCCTACGATTTTTTATTGCCACTTTAGAAGGTGGCAGTTTTGCTGCGGCCGCCAAAGCGTATGGCACAGACCCTTCTACGGTGAGTAAGGCTATCCATCGTCTTGAAAGCGACTTGGGAATACAGCTTTTCCAACGTTCTACGCGACAGATCCGTCTGACAGAAGCCGGTCGTCGATACGCAAATACCGCTAGGTTTGTACTGGACGAACTGACGGCGTGTGAGGATTCATTGAAAAGCCACAATGATGCGCTTTCAGGGCTGCTTAAGATTAACGTGCCAGTCTCCTACGGTCGCCTTTACATTCGCCCTTTATTAAAAGAGTTTTGTCGCCGCTACCCCAGCATCACTATCGATATTCATTACGATGATGCCTACGTTGATATTATTGAGCAAGGGATTGATGTGTCGATTAGATCTGGTGTCGTTCAGGACAGCCAGTTGATTGTGCGCCAGCTGAGTCCTATCGATTTTATTATTTGTGGCAGTCAGGATTACTTAGCGCGGCATGGTGTTCCGAGTGGCCCGGATGTATTCAATGACCATTCTTGGGTTCGTTTTCGTTTTAAACAAACGGGGAAACTGTTGCCGATTCGGATGCCAGAACCTGACGGTGCAAGTGAGTATAACCCCGAGAGAAATTTTATTGTAAACGACGGCGAATCCATGGCAGAGCTTTGCGCAGAAGGCTTAGGGTTAACTCAGATTCCTCACTTTATCGCGAGAGATTGGCTCAAAGCGGGGCGTTTAGTGCCGATATTTCCGAGTATGCGCCAAGCAGGAAATGGCGTGTATCTTCTCTATGCCAACCGGGAATATGTGCCTGCTCGAGTGAGGGTGTTCATCGATTTTATCACTCAAGCAATACAGGAGATGGATGAAACGCCATTCCATACGTGGGCTGAAACGTTGCCGATTTACCAACCGAACCAAGGAGATTGAAAACTTCATGTGAGTCTTTGGTTAAAACACTCCAAGCCATATGGTGCTTTTATGGGTTTTTGTTAGGTTATTGGGCGTTATTATCGACAAGCGCAGTTTGCTCTTCGTCACTCATAAAGGAAAGACAATGCCAACTAAGATCTTAGTGCCTGCTTTGGCCCTACTTCTCAGCGCATGTGGCGGCGATGGGGAGTCGTCAGCACCTGTAGAAAACGGCTCTCAAAACACAGGTTCCACATCGTCACAAGGCACATTTGCCGAGCAGATGCTCGAAGCGGTCAACAGCGCTCGCTCTACTACACAACAGTGTGGCGCAACCACCATGCCACCTGTTGGGGCCCTGACTTGGAGCTACGCTTTGGAAAGCGCCGCTTATCGACATTCAAGCGACATGGCGAACAGCGATTTCATGAGTCACACAGGCTCTGACGGCAGCAATATGTCAGATCGAGTCAACGCAACGGGCTATGCTTGGAGCGCTATTGGTGAGAATGTCGCCGTAGGGCAAAGTTCCATTAACGCCGTCGTTAATGCTTGGTTATCGAGCGAAGGTCACTGCCTCAATATCATGAGTGCGGATTTTGATCAGATGGGCGCGTCGCTTGTCGAAAATCACTCGGCAAGCTACGGGTATTACTGGACTCAGGTTTTTGCCAAACAGCGCTAATGCGATAAAGAAACCTGATAGATAAACCAAAACGCCAGTAGTCACCATCTGCTGGCGTTTTATTATTTACGTCTCTTTTAGCTTGTCAGGTTACGAAGTTTTGGGTCATCCGTCAGGTATTCAACGAATTCGATCTCAAAACCTGCAGGGTCAACAAAATACACATTCTTGCGGTATGGTTCATCAGCGCCAGGTTGGGCAATCGGATAACCTGCATCGGTTAGTCTTTTGATGATTGCATCGACGTTGTTGGTCACATAAGCAAAATGCGCTAGCCCTACTTGGTGGCCGCCCAACTCGCGGTTCTCACCTTCACCGTGGTCACTCATAGCAATGTATTGATACTCGTCGCCAAAATGTAGCCAGTTTCTTGGCTTACCACTCCATTCGCCTTTCCCCTCATCACGCACGTACCAATGTGGAAATGCAGTTTGATAAAACTTCAGCATTTCAGGGATGTTTTTCACGACTAAATTAATATGTTCTAGTTGGATCATGATGTGCTCCTTTTTTCATTTCCTAGCCAACGATGAATATGCTAAAACCTCAAGTTAAGTCGAGGTAAAGGGCTTTTTTAAAATTTTTTAGGGTTGATATCTTTGGATCTTGATACATGGAGAGATTTGGTGGGGTGGTACTTTGAATCTGCGAGTTGGGTTAGGTGCTTGCAACCCTCTTTCATCTTTTGTTCGTGCTAATCATTTTCGAGCGAGTTTGTGGTGAGTAGATTCCCAGTCTCACCTAGGTTCGCGGGAATGACGTGAAGAGAGCGCTAAACGAACAGTCATTCTGAAGGAGCCTAAGCGAGTATTCAGAATCTATTTGCAGCGCGTTTCGATGCTGGTGGTGTGAATTGAATTATCCGCGATTGTAGAACTTGCCACCTTGAGCTCGGAGTGCTGAGATCTTTAGAGTTTGATACAAGCGAAGGTTAGGTGGGGTTGGTGGTTTGAGGTTGAGAGGAGGATTATGTTCAGAACCCTCTAACCGTTGATGCGTCACGTGTATGTGTGTGAATTTCTTTCGTTCAAGCTTGCGATGGATAGATTCCCTGTCTCACCTAGGTTCGCGGGAATGACGTGAAGAGAGCGCTAAACGAACGGTGTCATTCTGAAGGAGCCTAAGCGAGTATTCAGAATCTATTCTCAGCGCTTTGTGATGCTGGTGGTGTGAATTGAATTATCCACGATTGTAGAACTTGCCACCTTGAGCTCGGAGTGTTGAGATCTTTAGAGTTTGATACAAGCGAAGGTTAGGTGGGGTTGGTGGTTTGAGGTTAAGAGGAGGATCATGTTCATGAATCCTCTAACCGTTGATGCTTCACGTGTATGTGTGTGAATTTCTTTCGTTCAAGCTTGCGGTGGGTAGATTCCCAGTCTCACCTAGGTTCGCGGGAATGATGTGAAGAGAGCGCTAAACGAACAGTGTCATTCTGAAGGAGCCTAAGCGAGTATTCATAATCTATTCGCAACGCGTTGTGATGCTGGTGGAGTGAACTGAATTATCCGTGATTGTAGAGCCATTCCCTCCAGTTTGAACTCGGAGTGCTGGAGGATGTGCTTACACCCCTCCCCAAAACCAAAAAAGCCAGCAGTTGGTACCTGCTGGCAAAGTCTTTGGGCTTCTAGGTTTTTTGCTTTTATTTCTTGTTACTCATCGCTGTCACGGTGCCCCGATTGGTTTTCCGGGAAAGAAAACACAGCACCGCGCGCTTTGTGCTCAAGAAATTGGAGATTAACCTTGCTTACGGATTAGGTAGTCAAACGCGCCTAAGCTTGCTTTTGCACCTTCACCCATCGCAATGATGATCTGTTTGTAAGGAACCGTCGTTGCGTCACCGGCTGCGAAGACACCTTCTAGGCTGGTTTCACCACGGCTACCAACTTCAATTTCGCCGCGCTCAGAAAGCTCTACTTCTGAATCTTTTAGCCATTCTGTGTTTGGTACTAGACCGATTTGGACAAAGATACCTGACAGTTCAATCTCTTTGATTTCATCTGTGTTACGGTCTTTGTACTTCAAGCTTGTTACGCGAGTACCGTCACCCACAACTTCAGTAGTTTGCGCCATCGTGATGATGTCTACGTTTGGTAGTGAGTTCGCTTTGTCGATAAGCACTTGGTCTGCGCGAAGTACGTCTGCGAATTCAAGAACCGTTACGTGTTCTACGATACCAGCAAGGTCGATAGCTGCTTCGATGCCTGAGTTACCACCACCGATAACCGCAGTTTTCTTACCTTTGAACAGTGGACCGTCACAGTGAGGGCAGTACGCGACACCTTTGTTGCGGTACTCTTGCTCGCCCGGAACGTTCATTTCACGCCAGCGTGCACCAGGGCTTAGGATGACACTCTTACTTTTCAGCGTTGCGCCGCTTTCAAGTTGGATATGAATCAAGCCATCTTCTGTGTGTGCTGCACCCATTAGCTTCTCTGCTTGTTGCTCAGTCACGACGTCTACGTCGTATTCTTTTAGGTGTTCGGCTAGGTCAGTTGCCAGTTTTGGACCTTCAGTACGTTTTACCGAGATAAAGTTCTCGATTGCCATGGTGTCCATCACCTGACCACCGAAGCGTTTAGCGACAACGCCAGTGCGAATACCTTTACGCGCTGCGTATAGTGCTGCTGCACTACCACCAGGGCCACCGCCGACAACTAGCACGTCGTATGGGTCTTTTTCGCTCAGTGCTTTGGCTGCTTTCTCGCTCGCGCCGTCATCCACTTTGTTCAGGATTTCAGTTAGAGACATACGACCTTGACCAAATAGCTCGCCGTTCACGAATACACTTGGTACGGCCATGATGTCGCGTTGTTTCACTTCATCTTGGAAGAGTGCACCGTCGATCATGGTTGCTTTCACTTTCGGGTTGATTGCCGCCATCATGTTGAACGCTTGAACAACGTCTGGACAGTTTTGGCACGACAGTGAAATGAACACTTCAACTTCCAACTCTTTATCTAGCGCTGCGATTTGTTCAATCACTTCCGGCTCTAGTTTGATTGGATGACCACCAGAGTGCAGTAATGCCAATACCAGAGAGGTAAATTCGTGACCCATTGGTAGGCCAGCAAAACGAAGTGCTGTGCCTTTTACTGGGTTCGTCACCGTCATCATTGGTTTACGTGCGCTTGCGTTGTCGTCACGTTCAACGGTGATAAAGTCGCTCATCTCTGCGATTTGGTTCGCCAGAGACAGAATGTCATTCGATGCTTTGCTTTCATCTAGACTAACCACTAGACGAACGTCTTCTTTTACATTAGCCAGATATTGTTTGAGTTGTTGTTGGATCGCTTGGTCTAACATAGTTGTTGTTACCTTAAATAAACAAAAGAGTGGTTACTCTGGATAAAATCAGTAGGGAGAGAGCAAACCAGGCAGAAGGTCGTCAAGGTATCTAACCTGGAATGCTCTCTAAGTTAAGCGTCAATTAGCATGTCAAATTGAGCTTAAATTCAGTGGCTTAGATTTTACCTACTAGGTCTAGAGAAGGAGCTAGCGTCTCTTCGCCTTCTTTCCATTTTGCTGGGCAAACTTCGCCTGGGTGTGCTGCTACGTACTGAGCTGCTTTCACTTTGCGTAGTAGGTCTTCTGCGTCACGACCGATACCTTCAGCAGTGATTTCCATTGCTTGGATAGTACCTTCTGGGTCGATTAGGAACGTTGCACGGTCTGCAAGACCTTGACCTTCACGCATCACACCGAAGTTGTTTGTGATGTTGCCTGTTTGGTCGCCAAGCATGTAGTACTGGATCTTGCCGATTGTTTCTGAGCTATCGTGCCAAGCTTTGTGAGTGAAGTGTGTGTCTGTTGATACTGAGTACACTTCAACGCCGCGTTTTTGTAGCTCTTCGTAGTGGTCTGCTAGGTCACCTAGTTCTGTCGGACATACGAACGTGAAGTCTGCTGGGTAGAAGAAGAATACAGCCCATTTGCCTAGAACATCTTGTTCTGTTACTTCAACGAATTCGCCGTTTTTGTATGCTGTAGCTGCAAATGGTTTGATCTTTGTATTAATCATTTTTACTTTCCTCAGAATGTTTTAGGGTGAGCAGTTCTTGCTTTCGGAAAGTATATTCGCATTGGAACGTGTTTAAGGAAAATCGCTTGTAACTATCCTATTGATAGTCATTTCCTATCTTTCTTAATAGGGAAACCCGATATAAGTGAGTTTGCTTTGATAGGTTTTATTGAAGAGGAAGGCCAAGTGGTAATAGAGAATACTGATGATGACCTTTAAGAGAGCGTCTGGCTAAGATCGAAAGAACCTGCATCTCGGCAGGCTCTTTCTAATAGGAAGTGGGGAAGCTGATGCTTCTATTTGGTTAGCCCAGATTGTCGAGCACTTTGCCGCACAACTTCTTCAGCATGATCATTTCATCCAGTTCTAATGTGATTTTACACATCATGGCGTTTGGCACCGACTTGGCTTGTTCTTTAAGGTCACGACCTTGCTCGGTTAGGTTGAGTACGCGAACGCGCTCATCGGTTTCACTACGACCACGCTCTACATAGCCTTTCGCTTCTAGGCGTTTAAGCAGCGGCGTGAGCGTGCCTGAATCCAAATGCAGTTGTGAGCCCAATTCTTTAACGCTGGCGCCGTCTTTCTCCCACAACACCATCATCACTAAGTACTGCGAATAAGTCAGATCAAGTTCGTCCAGCAAAGGGCGGTAAGCTCGGATCACCGCATTTGCTGCACTATAGAGCGGAAAGCAAACTTGGTTTTCGAGTAAGAGTTTATCGTCGTTGGTCATGGTGTTGTCGGTGTAACACTGGCTCATTGGCGTTGCCTACCTGCTCACAGAGAAAGAGAGACATAAAATAAATTGTGCACAATATAGTTGCAAATGATCTTTACTTCGATATAAGATTGCAGACAATTAAATTGTGTGCAACTTAAGTTAAGAAGGACAATCGCATGACTACTCTATACAAAACTCAAGCTACTGCTTTGGCTGGTCGTAATGGTCAAGTAAAAACAGATGACGATCTTCTCGATCTAGAGCTGTCATACCCGAAGGAAATGGGCGGCACAGGTGCAGCAACTAACCCTGAGCAGCTTTTCGCAGCGGGCTATTCAGCATGTTTTTCTAACGCGATTCTGCACGTAGCACGTGAAGGTAAAGTAAACCTGAAAAGTGCACCCGTAACAGCGGAAGTGGGCATTGGTCCGAACGATAACGGCGGCTTTGCATTAACAGTGAGCTTAGCGGTAGAGCTAGATATGCCACAAGAACAAGCATTAGAGCTAACGCGCATTGCACACCAAGTTTGCCCATACTCAAACGCCGTTCGTGGCAATATTGATGTTGCTGTTACAGTAAACGGCGAAGCGATCTAATCGATTTAGACATTATTTCTAATAGAAGGAAAGCCTGCGAACGTGCAGGCTTTTTTCGATTATTTGATGGCAGTGCAGAAGCTGACGTCTGCATGGTGCGTTTGTGGATCGTAGCTATGATAAAGCTCGAAGCAAGGTCGACAGTCGTTCTCAATACCAGATTCAACCACTTTGCTCATCAAATCATCCCATGCTTTAGGGTATTGGCTGAATTCGGTAATTTGCTGGCGCATCACCGCATATTGACCGCCGGGGAAGTCTTGCAGCTCAATGCCTTTTGGTACTTCGGTATCTTCTGGCACCATTAGACAGATGTCAGTACGACACTTCTCGTCTGGCGTGATTTCTGGGTTATCGTGATAAATGAAGATACAGGTATTGCCCGCCAAACCTTTCATTCCTGCCCATTGATACAAGCGACCTGATGGTTCTTCATAACCTTGGCCATAAGGGCCGTTAACGCGAATGTAAGCCAATTTTGCTTTATCAAAGTTTTGCGTTTCCATATTGTTGCTCCATGTTGTGAGTTCAGAGTCAGTATATGAATCGCTTAGGGTTCGTTCGTTTCCATTCTTGCGCAGTGCGTGTCCAATCTTGCTGTTTCGCGCGAGTTCAGAAAATTGCTGGTAGTTTTTACAGTCGCGAAAGGCGGTTGGTGTTATGCCATAATGCTGCTTAAACGCTTTAGCTAGGCTTTGCGAACTAGAAAAACCGTACTCTAACGCGATGTTCAGCACTGGTTGCTTTGATTTGAAAAGATCGTCTGCTGCCGCCTCTAGCCGTAAACGTCGAATGAAGTCGGCTAATGTTTCGCCTTGTACCGCCTTGAAGGTACGGTGAAAGTGATAGGGAGAGAGGTTGGCTAGCGCTGCCACTTCGAGCAAATTGAGAGGAGCGTTAAAGTGCTGTTCCAGATAGCGAATAACAGGAACGAGTCGTTGGTGATAATCGACACGCATGAGAGGGGCCACCTTTGTTTGATTTGCTCAAAGCGTACCGCAACGAAGCAAGGATTCAAGGCTAGTATCGAATAAATGCGTCGTAGTCATTTATTTCTGATTGTGATGCATTCTGTTGCGGGTAGGAGATGGTTCTTAAGATGGCTTCTCAACGGTAATTGAAATCCGTTCAGAGCGCTTAATATCCCGTCAGCTCCATATAACCAGTCCCAGAATGAGAGCCCTCAATACGTACTGGGCCTTCCCAATAAGGCACTGAAAGCGGCATTTTCGCGTTCGGGTTGAGTGCAGAAACGGTTAGCTCGATTTGTTGCTTAGGAATCGACACTTGCCACTGGGTTGGATACTTTCGCCCTTGGATTTCTGTTTGATTGGTTGCCTCTAACTGAATGTCTTTTTGTGGGATAGCGATGCCAGAACCATCTTGCTGCATCAGCCTTGCGCTGGAGTAATTGGCTGCTCCGGTTTTGGAATCCCGCAATTGGAACACCACCAAGCTGGTTTCGTCACTCAACCTTAGAGCAAACCAGTCCCAGCCTTGTTGTGAGTCGAGTAAGAACTGCGAGCTCCACTCTCGGTCTATCCAACCTTTACCCGACACTTGATGGGTTTCGCCGTCGATGGTGACGTCACCGGAGACATCAATAAACGGTTGGCTGTAGTAATACGAAGCCACCTGACCATCGGCGCTTTTGGCGCTGTAACCTTGCTCGCCTTGTTTTTGATAAGGTGCGCTGCTGGTAAGCGTCAGCGAATAGCCAAACTGTTCCGAGTTCGCCTTCAATGTGGCAGGGAAGAGATCGGTGGTTGAAGAAGTCCACTGCCAATCGTCTAGATAAACCCGAAATGGTGAGGTGTCGACGCCAGCTAGAGAGGCTTGATCGCGTGACCATTTTTCATCAGCATAATGTTTGTCTTGCGTTGTAACCGCGCTATGCGCCATGTAGATTTGCTGAGTTTGCCATTCGGTTTTCTTCACGTCATCTTCGCCCATTGGTGGCGCAGCAGCAAAGCGAAATTGAGTCCACTGTATTCCGATAGGATTACCTTCTTCATCAATTAAGTTAGCGGTTAAGTACCACCATTCATGACGAAAGTTTGGGTGCGCTTGATGATCGGCAGGAAAGGTGAGTTCAACCCCTTTTTCAACGGGTGTGAATGGGTTGCTCTCGCTTTGTGTTTCTCCACTGCCTAGCAACGTGCCCATATTTTTTTGTTGGGGATCTTCACATCCAAATAGGAACAGACTGCTTATGAGTAGAGTAAGTTTGCTTGCCAATCGAACCATCACAACACCTCGCTTTGCAAACTGGACACGACAGGCTTACTGACCAATCGCCACAGCGGAATAAAGGTTGCAATCACCGCCACCAAGATGGTGATCGCCGCAATGCTGAGGGCGTCACTCCAATTCCACAGATAATTTAAGCTCCAACCAAAAGCGCGCAAGGTGACGATGTCTGTCAGCACATAACCCACCATGGCACCGAGGGGCAGGGCGATAACCAGAGTAAAGCTGACCAGAGCGACGATCTGTCCGACCACCATGGTCATTAATTTACGACGACTAACACCAAGTGCATACAGCCTTGCAATGGCGGCTTTGCGCGCGTCGAGCAACATAAAACAAGCACTGAACAAACCAATCACGGCGACCATCAAAGTCACGCCATTGAGCGCTCGCGTAATGGCGAAGGTCTGCGAGAAAATATCCAACGCGATGGATTTGATTTGCGCCTGATCGTAGAGCTGACTTGGATGCAGATTCAATTGCTCGCGCAGTTGGTCGTAGACGATTTGTGGGTCCCCCGAGACTTTAATGCCAAGGCTTGTCGGCAGGTCGGTAAAGCCACTCTCTTGCCATAATTTGGGTGCTAATAACACTTCACCATTGGGTGAGCCATAATCGTGAAATATCGCACCCACAAGCAGGTTCTTATTTGGAACAGCATCAAGCGTGAGCGCGCTACCCAGTGATAAACCCAGTTTGACCGCGGTTGGTTCACTAATCGCGACTGATTCACCTTGGTAAAAACGCTGCCAGAAGTTCTCCAAATGCGATTTGAACACCATGGTTTGTTCTAAGGTGTCTTTGTCTTTGGTGCCAAGCAAAATCGGTAAGCCTTGCAGGTTATCGTCGACGTAGTATTGCTTGTAGACGGTCTCAACCTTGTCGAACTGCCCTAACGCGCGCTCTACATCAGCGATTTCTCCTTGGGCAGGGCTGACGTAAATATCGGCGTGTAGCCTTTGTTCTAACCACTGTTTTAGGGTGGACTCGAAGCTACCAACTAGCGTGTTCATGCCCATATTGGCTGTAACGGCGAGTAGCAGTGCCATCATGGCGAGAGAAAGCGGAGAAATCAGCTCGCGCAACTCAGCAAACAGATATTGCATCAAACCAGAACTGGTGCGCTTTTCACACCAATTGGCTAAGACGCTGAGTGTTTTGGGTAGATACAAAGGAATCGACACCACAAGCACGCCGAGCCATGCCATGGTGAAGCGGTGATGCTCACTCAGCCATAACCCTGCGAGTGCGAGAGTCGTCAACGCGGCACCTATCACGAACAATTGGTTTTCGTTAGAGGCTTCAGGCGCTTGATAAAATCCACCATGAGAAGAGAGCGGCTGGCGCACTCGCTGTTTAAAGTGCTGCCAACACGCCAACAGGGTTGCGGCTAACGTGAGCAGCAGTGCTTGCGCCCACCATTGCCACTGCCAAGTTCCGGGCAGAAGTGTCGCGCCATAAAGTTGTTCTAAAGTCAGTGCCACGGTCGGATGTAACCAGTGGCTAAGCTGCATGCCCAATACAAAACCGAGGGAAGAGCCGATGGTAACGAGAATAGTGAGTTCAACTAACAGCGCAGAGAACACAATGCTCGGCGCAACGCCTGCCTGTTGAATCTGCACTAACAGTCGATTGCGTTTCAGCAAGCTGTACTTTACGCCGTTGTAGGCAATGAACAGCCCGACTAAAAAGGCAAGTAAGCTCATTGCGGTGAGATTGAGGTGAAAGCTATCGGTCAGCGAACCAAGGTCTGTAGTTTGATTATTGGAAATCCATTGTCCTTGCTCACCAATGATGCTTTGCCAATTTGCTTGCGTGTCTTTATGCCCTTTATCACCCGAATGGAAAACCGCAATGTAACTGAGCTGTCCTTGTTTATTGAGCAGTTGCTGGGCAAAGCCAATGTCCATCAACATTCGGCTACCTAACTGCCATTCGTCTGGTAGCACCACCACTTGGGTTGGAATGTCGTCCAAAGTTAGGGTTTCTACCTCTCCTAAGTTTTGATGTTGAGATTGGCTCATCATCACGATGGGCTTGCCAGCCAAAAGCTCAGGTAAAGGCAAAGCACTGTCGAACAAAGACACGTTCTGTTGGTTTTCTGAAGAATAGCGCGAACGTGAAGAGATGGCGGCAATTAACTCGCTACCTTGTACTGACCAGCGACGCCCTTGTTTGTCTCTCACTCTCCCTTCGATTATAGGTAGCGCTGCACTGAGTCCGTTTTGTCTAAGGGTGAAGTAGAGCGATTCGGGCAGATAGTTTTGCCCTGCTGGTGGAATAATTAAGTTCTGAGCTTGTGCGCTAAGCTGCTCGGTAGACTCAGCATAACTGCGCTTGGCATTGAGGTTGATGGCTTGCACCGCAACAAACAAGGTCACAGCCAGCACAATACCGATCAGAATCGCGGCGGCTTGCAGTGGGGCCTGCCGATAGTGCGCCGCAAACAGATTCAGGGCGAGTCGAGTATGAGTGAATCTGGTGTTTGGTTGCTTAGCTTGCTTCATGATGTTGCTCATTTACATCACTCTGATTTTGCGTCAGTCCGCTTTGCAAACGACCATCCTTCAAACGCCCATCTTTTAAACGTAATTGGGTTTGCATGAACTCGGCACACTCAGGGCTGTGGGTCACCAAGAGCACAGCGGTATTGCCTTGGGTGGTGATTTCATTCAACAGTTTCATCACTTCTAAGCCCGCTTTTTGGTCAAGGTTTCCTGTGGGTTCATCGGCAAGCAGAAGTTTGGGTTTGTGTGCCAATGCTCGTGCAATCGCGACGCGTTGTTGTTGACCGCCTGAAAGAGCAGAAATATGCCTGTCGAGAAGCTGGCTGATGCCTAACGTTTCGACCAGATAATCGCACCAGTCATTCCATTTCTGTTGATTCAAATTGAGAGGAAATGCGATGTTTTTCTTTACGTTAAGAGGTGTTAAGAGGTTGAATTGCTGAAAAATAACCCCGAGTTTTTGATGTCGGAAGCGGCTCCATTGTGGGTCTTTCCAAGCCACCGTGTTATCGCCATCTAACCACAACTCACCTTCGGAAAGCGGCTCAAAGCCAGCGATGATATTGAGTAAGGTACTTTTGCCGCTGCCACTCGCCCCCGTCAGTGCGACACTCGCTCCTGAATTCAGGGTGAAATCGACTCCTTCCAACACGCGATGTGTCTCTTTGCCATCAACAAAGCTTTTGCTGGCGTGTTTGAGTGTGACAAGTGGGCTTTCCATTTCCTCTCCCTACAATCAAAAGGTGTCGTTTCTTTTGGCAATGGTTATTACAGTAAGTTCTATAGAAACTTTAGCCAACAATCAGATAAAAACAGCGATTTACATCGATTTCTTAATAACTTGTACTGAATAGAGGAGGGAATAGATTAATCGAGAAAGGGATATAACAGGCATTAAAAAAGCCCGAGTCAAACTCGAGCTTTCAAAGAAATTCAGCTTGGTCAGCTTATACGTAGTACGCTTCAACTTCGCCTTTAAGTTTGATCAGCATTGGGTTACCAAAACGGTCTTTTGCTTTAGGAGAAGCAATTTTTACCCAACCTTCGCTGATGCAGTATTCTTCTACGTCAGTACGCTCTTGGCCGTTGATACGAATACCGATTTGGTGATCGAAACATTCTTTGATGAAGAATGGGCTACGTGGGTTACCCGCTAGGCGATCTGGTAGAGCTGGTTTAGCTGTATCTGTCATGTTTGTGTGACCTTGAAGTCATTAAAAAAAGTGCGTCATTGTAGTCAGTGCAAGGCGAGTGTTCAAGGATTGTGACTGGTTTTTAATGGACCGAACTGCAATAAAGCCCTAATTTTTATCTATCTCCTTTTGCTCTTTCGGTGAGCCTTTTAAAACTAATTCAATCATTATCTTTTTATCATTTTGATTCTCTTACTAGTAAACAGTTTCTCAGGTTCTCGTTGTTTATACTATGGTTATTAGGTGCGATAAGTATTAGGAAAACAAATGGAACTTGTGATCTTAGCTATCGCTAGATTTCGAAGTGATCAAAAAGAAGCAATGAGTAAAAACTTCGTCAATTTAGCGCAGTGCTTAACTGAGAATGGACATCATGTTGTCACTGTTTCTCCAACTGAGTTTCGTTCTCATATTAAGGTTGAACAACATACCTTTCGTAATGAGAGTCGATATGAATCTCTGTTTGAGGGGCTGATGAATCTAATTTACTTATGTAGAGAGCTCAACAGGCTGCTCGAGAAAACCAACAGTGCGAAGGTTAACCTACACATTGCTACGCCTGTAGAACTATTGGTGGTTTTTTTCTTTTTAAAATCTCGATATCAAAAGCAGACGACTTTATCCATTTGGCAGTCATATTTGACCTTAGACGAGGTCCGTAATAACAAGCATTATTTTTTTCGGAATTGGTTTAAGTATTTACATTTACTTCTATTTAATTCGTTTATCAGTGCGCCTTTATACAAGAGTTTGTTAGACAATTTTTGTCAAGCGATTGTGCACAGTAACTACCAGAAATTTCAGTTATCTTCTCTGTCTCATTTGCCAGTATATTTCATTCAAAATGGGGTTTTTTCTGAGCACTTTTCGCGACCTAATCCTGCAAAGCAGACACAAAGAATGTCTTTACTTTATATCGGGCATTCTAAGCCATCAAAAGGCGTTGACGCTTTAATTGAATTGGCTGCAATACTAAAGAAACGAGAATATATCGACTTTGATCTAACTCTCTGTCTCAGTGGTTTCGGCGACCAAGCAAATATAGAGAAACTTGTTTCTAAACATGAGCTACATCACCAAATAGAATTTAAAGAGAGCATTGATATTTCAGTTGAGATGGCGAGTGCAGATTTGTTGGTTTTACCACTAAGGACATGTGTCGGAACGAGCCTAACACCTAACCTAATCGTGGAGGCGGTATCTTGCGGATTACCGATTGCGATTCCTGATTTCGAGCAATTATCGGATGTTATTCAATTTGGTTCTAATGCCATTGAAATTGATCTGGATGATTTAGAAGCGAGTGCAAGTGCGATAGAGAACGGTTTTAAGTTAGGTCAACTTGACCAGATGTCTAGAAATCAAATAGAGCAGTTTAAAGTTCGTTATACGTTAGAAAGTTTTGTGTCTGGCTATACGCGAACACTCGGCCTTGGGTAGGAGGGAGTATGGATAAAATTAGCTTTATCGCTCCGTGTTTTAATGAAGAGTCTGTCATCGAGGAGTATTACTCGCGTTTGTGCGAAATTGCTAAGCAATACGATCAGTATTTGTTTGAGTTTGTTGTAGTTAATGATGCTAGTGTTGATAAAAGTGCAGTAATTTTAGACAAGCTGGCTATGGCGGATGAACGATTAGTGATCGTGCATCTTGCTGCGAATGTAGGGCAGCAAACCGCTTTGTTTGCTGGAATCGAAGCTGCAACTGGAGATATTAATATTACCATTGATATTGATCTTCAAGATCCCCCAGAAGTTATTACACAGTTCTTGGAAGAGATTGATAAAGGCTTTGATATCGTCCATGCCCAACGCTTGTCGAGAAGAAATGAAACCGCTTTTAAGCTAATTAGTGCAAAATTGTTTTACCGCTTTTTATCTCTCACTTCTCCCGCTAATTTAATTGAAGATTGCGGTGATTTTCGGGCATTTACTAAGCCAGTTAGAGAGGCCATTTCATGTTACCGAGAGAAGCACAAATACTTGAGGGGTATTTTTGCCATTATCGGATTTAATCAAACCATTATTCAATATGAACGTGATGGTAGGCATGCAGGAGAAACGAAGTATTCACTTACTAAGATGTTTGCTTTAGCGTCAGACGCGGTACTTAATTTTTCCCGCTTTCCTATTCAACTGATGTTTGTTATCTCAACATTGATGTGGTCACTTGGCTTGTTATATCTCACCAAAGCACTAGTAAGTAAGTTCGTTTTTGGCACAACTGTCGATGGTTGGACATCAATCATCTTTTTCCAAGTCTTTTTCTCAGGGATTTTATTGTTCTTTATTGCCTTAATCGGCTCTTACGTCGGGCGAATTTTCGAGCAAGGTCAAGACCGACCCGATTACATTATTCGTTACACAAGGAATATAAAGAGTAGCGATGAAGATAGTTAAGTTTGGTTCAGTGGGTGTCATGAATACTCTGGTCAGTTACCTCGTTTTTTGTGTGCTTATTTATTTTGATGTCTATTATTTGACATCTTCTGTTTTGTCTTTTTTAGTGGGTTCTGCCTTTAGTTACATCATGAACTCAAGATATACGTTTTCTGTTTGTGCAAATGTAAGAAGCTTTTTTAAATTCATCACCATAACGGCAGGATCATTGTTCTTGAGTGTTTTACTGCTTTATATCTTTAAAAGTATTGTAGGCATTCATGTTCTCATTTCGCAGATTTTGGTCGTGTTGATTCGTTTCCCAATTGTATATCTATTAATGAAACGCATTGTCTTTAATCAAGCTCATTTGTTTCAGCGCTGAAAAGAGGTGACTTATGAAAACGAATCGGCAAGAAAAACAAGATTTCTACAGTGATTCTGAAACGGTGAAAAAGTATGAAGATCTACGTTTTTCAAATGTTGGTGGACAATTTGTACATCAGTCTGAAGTGTCTTTGTTTTCACAGTTTCTTAATATCTGCTCCTTGCAAGAGTCAATTCTAGATATACCCTGTGGCACGGGAAGAATGCTTCCAACTATTACGGCGTCTGGCTTTCAACAGGTTTATGCGGCAGATTACTCTGATGAGATGCTCGCAGTTTGTTACGAGAACCCTTTGCTCCAAAAAACACATTTTTCTAAACAAGACATCTATTCAACGACATATCCAGAGCAGCAGTTTTCAGTAGTATTATCTAGTCGTTTTCTGTTTCATTGCGATGATCAAGATCGGTTGTTTGCAGAGTTTGAACGGTTAATTGCACCAGAAGGATATCTTATTTTTGATAGCCTAAGGTGGTCTCCGCGAACTTGGACCCGACTTTTTTCGGAACAGCTAGGAGGAGATGTTTACACCAATAGCACATCTAGTATTTACAAGCTGGCAGATGCACACGGTTTCGAGGTTATAGACTCTCAAGTGATCCTGCTCTTTCCTAGCTTTGTTTATAACTTTATTCCAGGCATTTTAATGCGCCCGTTGATATGGCTTGAGTCAATTTGGCCAAGTTTACTCAAAACGAAACAAGTTTGGATACTTAAGAAGCGATGAGTGAAGAAAGAGTTAGATGGCTACTTGGGATTAACTTAAGTCTGTTATTCGGTTTTTATGTTTACATCATATTCAATCTCGCGCTCGTTAATGATGATTACATGGCGCTTTATACCACATGGTTAATGAGCGTTGGGAAACGGCCGAATCTTGACTTCAATGTTGATAGCTATACTTTGCTTTTTGATTGGATGACGCCAGTTTACTTTTTCTTTGGCGATAGATTCGAGCTTATTTACGTTTTTCGTTCGTTTTTTGTTTTGTTTTTGTTGGCGATAGGTTGGCAAGTCTATGTGCTTCTTCGCCAAATATTTACGGTCAATATTGCACTCACTACATTGTTATTACTCTTTGCCTCTTCTGCGATGGTGATGCGTGGCATTGACCTTCGTCCTGACCTCGTTATTCTTTTTCTTTGGTTACAAATAATCATTGTGTTGTATGTGTGCCCAGGAAGTGATGCTCATAAATTGTTTTGGGTGGGTTTACTATTCGGGCTTGCGATACTCTTCAAATTTAAGGCGATTTTGATTGGCGTAGTGATTGGGCTCTTCGGGCTTATTCGGCTAATTCAAAAGCGATCCGTACGGGACTTTGTCTTGGATGTAAGTGCGCTTTTTTTAGGCATTATCTCTTGCGCGGCTTTGTTTGTTGCGGCCGTTGGAATCTCTTCACTTGAATTGTTTTTGTACACGACGTTTGATTTATTTCTGTATTCGACATCGCATGGTAGTGACGCAAACTCTCTGAAGGTTGATGTACTGATACAGTACTTTTTACAAGATATTGTTTATTGGCTGTTTGCTCTTATAGGAGTGGGAATATGTGTCAGTAAGTGGAAAGTACTATCGTTTAAGCAAGCTCAGTTTTTGATAGCTCTGGTTACATTAGCTGTGTTGTCGGTTTTGGCTAACCCCCACTATCATGCATATAACTTGGTCACACTTTACCCTTTACTTGCGGTATTTGTTGCGTTCTCAATCCAGTACGTTGTTTCATCTACTCGGGAGTGGTCGAAAGGGACGGTCGTCACTTGTATCGTACTATTCTTGATTGTGATTGCTCGTATCCTCCACTATCCGGTACAACATAATAATCAGCACCAAGTCGCCCTACAAACATTCATAGAAAGGCAAACGCAAGTTGACGACGCGGTCTTTGCCTATGAAGGAATAGGTCTTTTTCGTCCATCTACTTATCATTGGCGAACATCTGCCATCAAGATAAACAACTACTATCGGGGTCAGTATGACGTTTGGCAGGAAATTCGTGCAGTAAAGCCGATACTCATCGTCGAAAGTTATCGAATTCCTGATTGGTTATTAGAGGAGGACCGTGATGCTCTTCGGCAACACTATGTATCTATTGCTCCGTTTATTCTGACTCTTGGGTTAAAAACACAATCTAGTGTTCGAGGCGATTTACTGCGCTCGGGTTGGTACGTGCTTGAGAGTGACCGCTTGAACCGCTGCTTTATTGATGGTGTTGGTGTGTCTGTCGGAGAGAAGATATGGCTCAACTCCGGAGCGTATACACTGATGTCCCAAGATGGTACTTGTACTCTTCATTGGTATTTTTCTCATCTTGGCATTGAGGCGCTCAGGCAAAGCAATCCTGAGAGTTCCCCCTATTTGTTTGGCCCTTAGTAAAGGTTGTAGAACTTAGTTTTGTTCCCCTACAACCCCTTTAAATACTGCGCGTTGGCTGTTGGTTGAATCATGGCATTCAGCGTTTGGATGGTTTGTTCGCTGTGTTCTTCAAGTAGAGCTAAGAACGCGTCAATCAACTCAGGTTTGCTTGCTGAGACTTTCGTTTCGGTCTGGATATCACGCAGATCGATCAACACATCGGTAAATAATTGAGGCAGATCGTGCAGCACTTGCAGGTTTAAAACGTTGTGTTCGCTGTAGATCGAATTGTGGCTGCCTTTCTGTTTTTGCACCACGTAAGGATTGTCTTTTAAGTTGATGATAGACGTGCGTTTATCACAGCGTTTCAAACAACCTTTGTTGATCTTCACCTTACGGCATCCTTCGGTTTGTTGGAACAAACATTGGCGGCTCGTGAGTAGGGTATTTGGATGATAAATGCTGTAGAAGGTGCGCATGTTTTGCGGACGCTTGATATGGCGCATCTGCTTCATATTCAGCTCGTTAGAAACAAATGCGCCACTTGCCGCGAACTCGTCTTGAAGGCATTTAAACGCATATGAGTTCACCGTGTTCATTTGTGGGCCTGCCACCCAGCCTAAGCCGAGCTCTTTTGCGATCATGCCGACGCCTGAGTTGTTGGTGATCAACAACTCAGGTTGGATGGTTTCCAAAAATACGCGCGCGGCGTGGTAGTCTTCGCCAATCAAAATGGCTGGGAACCAAGGTTTGAGCATTGGGTTGGCTTGGAACAACTCAATCATCGCGCTCAGTTCGCCAGACAATCCCATTGGCAATTGATAGTAAACATCAATGTCATGGTATTCGCACAGCATGGCTTCTTGTGCTGACGAGATCAGAACCGATAATTTTGGCGCACCTTGGCGAGGTTCAGGTTGAGGTAACGCTGGCAGAGTTGGCACATCAATCGACCCTTTCAAGCTGCTGCCGGATACTTGTGTCGAAGCGACATCGAACGACTTAGTTTGCTCTGCCACTTTCTCAATGATCGCGGTTTTGTCGTCGTAGAGTTTCTTTTTCACCGCTTGCACATCATCAGCAGACTGGCATTGATAAACCTTCGAAAAATGCTTTACAGCGTGGTCGCGCGGGTTGTCGATGTACATCGCCTTGCCGAAATCACCTTGCAAAAATGCGTTGGAGAAATCACGGTTGAACACCGTGTACAACTCGGTGGTATCTTCAGAGAGTTCCAAACCTTCGCACAAGCGATCGATTTGCTGACGCCAATTGTCGACCACGGTATAGACATAGTGCGACTTCTTGATTCGTCCTTCCACTTTTAATGAGTACACGCCAGCATCGGCAAGCGCTTTCAAGTCCCCAAAGGCGGAGTTGTCTTTCATATTGAGTGGGTAGTTGTTGCCCGTTTTGGTCGTTTCGTACTGTTCGCGACAAGGTTGGCTACAGCGTCCACGGTTACCTGATGCGCCATTGCGAGCGGAACTGATGTAGCAAATTCCGGAGAATCCGATGCAGTATGAGCCGTGGACAAACACTTCCATCATTACGTTGTGCTCGCGACCAAATTGCGCCAGATGTTTTATTTCATCGATGTTAAGTTCGCGAGATAAGTTTACTCGGCTTGCGGTGAGCTGGTTGAGAAAGAGGATCTGGCCTTCGTTATGCGTGTTTAATTGCGTTGAAGCGTGCACATCCAAATCGGGAAAGTGATGTTTGAGAATGTAGGCCAGACCGAGATCTTGCACGATCACGCCATCGATTTTGGTGGTGTTCAGTTGGCTGAGTAAGCGAACAATCGCCGGAATTTCACTTTCTAAAATCAGCACATTCAACGTTAGGAAAACCTTACAGCTGTGCTGGTGGGCTAACGTTAACACGCCATTTAAGTTATCCAAGGTGAGGTTGGTCGCTCGGTTACGAGCATTAAAGCGGTCGAGCCCACAGTAAATTGCATCGGCGCCAGCGGCAATGGCGGCTTTGATGGAATCTAAATCACCACCGGGTGCTAATAACTCAAATTGATCGCGTGTCACTACTTTTCTCTTTCTTACTAAAATAGGCGGCAAATGTTACGTATTTCACGCTTTTGATGCTCAGCTAGTTAACGCTTTATTAATCTGAATCAATTAATCCGTGTTACACGGTCGACTCTTGAGTAGGTAGAGTGCAATTCGCGATAGCGGAATCTGACTTCTATAGTTTTCCTACACTTGGTTTTTCTATATTTACAGTTTTCGACTCAGAGAGAGGAAGGGACGACAAATGAAAAAAGTAATCATCGGGTTGGTCGTGGCGTTGACGTCATTGAGTGCGTTGGCTGGGGAGGGTGTGGTAACCGTTGCGAGCACGCATTCAGCAAAAGATACGGCGGATAAATTTGTCGCTATCGCGCAAGAAAAAGGGTTGAACGTCTTTGCGCGCATTAACCATCAAGAGAACGCCACGAAATTCGATATGACGTTGCGACCAACCGAAGTTATCGTGTTTGGAAACCCTAAAGTGGGCACGCCACTGATGATCTGTGCGCAGGAAGTGGCGCTCGATTTACCCCAAAAAGTGTTGGTGTATGAAGATGATGAAGGCAAAACGTGGTTAGCTTATAACGATCCTATGTATTTAAAGCAGCGCCATCATATTGAAGGCTGTGACGAGGTATTGAACAAAATCAGCGGCGTGCTGGGCAATTTAACCAACGCGGCGGCGAAGTAGGGCTGGTTATTGGTTTCGCTTTTTTTACCCCAAAAACGAAAAAGCCAACCTCACAAGGAGGTTGGCAAGTCTTACCTAGATTGGGGGGAGGTAAGATCAGGAGGCGGCGAGTACGCTGTGCACTTCTGACTTAATCGAGTCAGACTGCGTACCGAAAATCGCTTGTAAACTGTCGCCAATCACTAACACATCTCGCGCGCCAAGTGCTTTCAGCTTAGCAACGTCAACATTGGCAATGTCTTTCACCGAGACACGCAGGCGAGTGATACACGCATCGACTGATTTGATGTTGGCTTTCCCACCTAGAGCAGCCACCACATCCAGCGCAATTTCGTCTGGTTGTCCGGCAATTTTTACTTCTGCAATGTCGGTTTCACGACCTGGCGTTTTCAGATCCAACTTCACAATCAGGAAGCGGAACAAGCCGTAGTAGAGCGTCGCCCAGATTGGACCAATGATGATGAACAGCCATGCGTTGCTCGACATTGGGTAGTAAAGGAAGAACTGAATTGCACCGTGAGCGAAGTCTGTGCTGTGTTTGATTTCCAAAAATGCGGTGAGTGCAAACGCTATACCCGTCAGGAAAATATGAATCACGTACAGCACTGGCGCGACGAATAGGAAGGTAAATTCGATTGGCTCTGTGATACCCGTTAACCAAGAGGTAAACGCCGCTGACAGCATCAAACCGCCGACGATTTTCTTACGCTCTGGAGAGGCGCAGTGATAGATTGCTAATGCCGCTGCCGGTAGTGCCCACATGGAGTACATAAAGCCACCAGAGAGATAACCTGCGGTTTTATCGCCCGCGAAGAAGCGAGTGAGCTCACCGGTAAACTCTTTGCCGGTTTCTGGGTCTACATAGCTGCCGACTTCAAAGAAGAACGGCGCATTCCAGATGTGGTGCAAACCAACAGGGAGTAAAGAACGTTCGCCCGCGCCGTAAACCGCCCACGCGAGTACCGGGTTTTGGTACGCTGCCCAATGAGAGAATGCATCAAGAAGTTGTCCGACAGGTGGCCATGCAAACGCGAGAATCGCACCAACGACGATCGCCGATAGACCGGTGACAATGGGCACAAATCGCTTACCCGCGAAGAAGCCCAAATATTCCGGCAGTTTGATGTTGTAGAAGCGGTTGTAAATGATTGCCGCGACCGCACCGATAAAGATGCCGCCAAACACCCCGGTTTGCAGCGTCTCAACGCCCATGATGGTAGCATCAGTTTCTAAGCCGCGTAGGCCAGTCACAATACCGAGCGATGCGTTCATAATAATTAGGCCAACTAAGCCTGCGAGCGCAGCGGCACCGTCATTGCCTTTTGATAACCCGAGCGCCACACCGACCGCAAACATCAACTGCATGTTGCCGAACACGCCTTCACCGGCGGCGAGCATCACCTTGTTGACCGCGTCTGGAATAAACGCAAACCCCGCGTTACCAATACCCAGCATCAAGCCAGCCACCGGTAACACCGCCACAGGCAGCATCAACGACCGCCCTATTTTTTGTAGTTGTCCAAATATACTTGCAAACATGGTTTCCTCCTGACGAATGCCAGTGTTGTAGGACCTGATTCCTTCAGGTCATGTTGTTTCACGTAAGGTCAGGATGATCATAGCGAGCAAGGCGGCGCCTAAGGTTACAAAAGGCAATCAGTTTGTAAGTGGCCGCTTACAAATCTCTTACACCGAGAAGTGAAAATTGCAATCGGCTCGATTGTGCATGGGCGTTTAAGAATGCATCATATTGGCCAGCGCCAAATTCAGGGGTAGGCACAGGGACGGACACAGGGAAAGTAGGATGGAAAACAAGCAGATACTGGTCGTCGATGACAACCTCGACCTTCGCGAAGCATTGTCAGATTACCTTGGTCGCGCAGGGTTTGAAGTGCTTTGCGCAGAAAACGGCGACGTGATGTGGCAACTGCTCAACGATCACCATCCTGATTTGATCATCCTCGATATTATGATGCCCGGTGAAGACGGCTTTACCTTGTGCCAAAAACTGCGCAAAAACTCCGATATCCCGATCATCATGCTGACAGCCGTCACTGAAGAAGCCGACCGAGTCGCAGGGCTAGAAATGGGCGCTGATGACTACATCACCAAATCATTCAGCCCGCGTGAACTGCTCGCGCGCATCAAAACGATTCTGAGACGAAGCCAATCGACCGCCAATAGCAAACTGACGCGTAAAGTGCGTTTTGACGATTGGTTGTTAGATACCGTAACCCGGCAACTGACCCACGTTGCTAGCCGCGAGGTCAAGCAACTGAGTGGCGCGGATTTGTCGCTGCTCGGTTTGTTCGTCAACCACGCGCAATCAATATTGTCTCGCGATGACATTGCGCGCGAGATCTGGGGACGCGATGCCGACCCGTTTGAACGCGGCATTGACGTGCAGATCAGCCGCTTGCGTCATCACCTTGAAGATAAAGACCGTTCGCTGATCCTAACGGTGCGCAATAAAGGCTACATGCTGACCACGGACGTGCATTATGAGAATTAAACGCTGGACGGGATCACTGGTCGTTCGTACCAGTGTGTTCTTGTTGCTGGTGATCATTCTGGCGCAGGTATTATCCGGGATTATCTGGTATCAACACGCCAGCGAACGCGATAAAGAAGGCCTGACCACCACGGTCAAAAGCTTAGCACTGAGCGCTTCTTCCACCATCGCTTTCTTTCAAACCCTCCCTTCGGAATATCGCCACTTGGTACTCAATCAACTACGCAATATGGGCGGCACGCGCTTTTTCGTCTCACTCAATAATCACCAGATTGAGGTCGACCCACTGCCAGAAAGCGAACGCAAAACGTTGGTCATCAACCAAGTTCGCGAGGTTTTGGAAAGCGAGCTGAGCGGCATTCCTAATATCGAGGTGGAGTTTACCCAGCGTGACAAACTCAAAGTGTTCAACAACGAGCTACCTATCGACGAACTGCCGCTATTGTGGGCGCATTATTCGCTTTCGTTTGGTGACCTCAATCCGCCTATTCTGGTGATGCAGGTCGAAGTCGCGCAGAACGAATGGTTTTATCTCGCGGCGGTGCTACCCGCGCCTTACATCAACCTAGAGACTAACTATTTTGAGCTGCGCCAATGGCTGACGTTATTGTTGTCTGCGCTGCTACTATTGCTGTGTACTTGGTTTATCGTCCGCAAAGAAATTCAACCGATTCGCGAGCTGGCAAAAGCCGCAACCCTGATGTCGAGTCGATTAGACGTGCCCGAAGTCTCTGAGCGAGGCAGTAACGAACTGAAAGCGGCGGTACGTGCGTTTAACAAAATGAATCGACGCATCGACAGCCACATTAAAGACCGCGAGATGCTGTTCAGCGCCATCTCCCACGATCTGAAAACACCAATTGCCTGCCTAAAACTACGAGCGGAAATGCTGGATGACGACGCCGACCGAGAACGCTTTATCCGCCTGAGTAACGACCTAGACTTGATGGTCAAAGGCGCATTGCAATGCATTAAAGAGACCGATATCCACGAGGAAATCGAGCCGATCAATTTCACCCAACTGATTCAGCACATTTCCGCCAATATCGCCGATGCGCCGGACACGATTCGCATCCACGGCGAAATCCGCACCCACTTTGCTGGTAAACCGTTAGCGATTAAGCGCTGCATTCAGAATCTGGTCGATAACGCGCTCAAATACGGCCATCAAGCGGACATTACGCTGAGTGAAAGCCCAGAGTCGATCCAGATTGAAATTGAAGATCACGGTGACGGTGTTGACGATTTATTACTTGAAAAGCTCTGCCAGCCATACTTCCGCGCAAGAAACGATAAAGAAGGCAGTGGGCTGGGGTTAACCATTTCACAGAGTATTGCAAAGGCTCATGGCGGCAACTTGTTGCTGAGCCATTCTCAGTTTGGCGGCCTCTGCGCCACACTGACTTTCCCGAGAGACTGACTATGAACAAACTGGCATTCTTGTTCCCACTGTTGCTCGCCCCTTGCGTCGCTCACGCTGAGTCGCCACAAGGGGTAGAGTTTTTACATTGGTGGACTTCTGACGGCGAGCAGCAAGCGCTGCAAACACTTAAAGCTCAGCTAAAACGGCACGATATAGAGCTGCTGCAAAGCCCGGTGTTAGGCGGTGGTGGCGACAGCGCGATGACGGTACTGCAAGCTCGCGCGCTGGCGGGCAACCCACCGAGCTTCGCGCAAATCGAAGGGCCAAGTATTAAGGCGTGGGATGCCATCGGTATTTTGCACAACGTCAACGCGGTAGCGGATGAGCAGCGCTGGGACGAGGTGCTCTACCCGCTGTCTATCGAAATCAATAAAACACAAAACGGCTATATCGCCCTGCCACTTACGCTGCACCGCTTGAACTGGTTGTGGGTCAACCACAAGCTGCTTAAACAACTGAATCTTTCCGCGCCGAAAAATTGGCAAGAAATGTTCGCCGCCATGGAGCTTGCGAAGCAAAATGGCATCGTGCCAATCGCGGTCGGTGAGCAGCCGTGGCAAGTCGCCCAACTTTTCGAGAACTTAGTGATCTCCACTGGCGGCGTTGAGTTCTACACCAATGCAATGGTTAAACTTGAGCGAGACAGCATCGACAGTGATACCCTGCGCCAAGCGTTGACGCAATTTCGCCGCCTGAGTTTGTTGATCGACAACCAATTACCCGACAGTAAGTGGGATACGGCGACACAAGCGCTAGCCGACGGTCAAGCGCTGTTTCAAATCGGTGGAGATTGGATTTTAGGTGAGCTGCTCGCCAATCAAGTCTCAGTCCCGCAAGAGGTCGGCTGTTACCCAACGCCTGACAGCGATGGTGTATTCCTCTACAACATGGACAGCTTGGTGTTTATGTCGAGCAAGTCGTTTTCTGCCGAGGCTGCTCAGCAAACCGCAAGCGCGCTGGCAGACGTCGAGTTTCAAGCTAAGTTCAATAAGGTAAAAGGCTCGATTCCGGTACGTACCGATATCGACATCAGCGACTTTAATCCGTGTCAGGTCCAGTCATATCAAGACTTTCACTACGGCGTTAAACACAACCTCGCTGTGCCGAGTATGATTGATTCGATGGCGGTCAATCCGGTTGCCCAGCAAGCGATAAACTCGGAAATTTTCCGTTTTTACCGCAATCCCAAGATGGAACCCGACGAGCTGATAAAACGCATTATTGCTATTTCGCAAAGCGGTTAATGGCAATGAATTTGTGCCGAGTGGAATAAAAAAGCCCCAATGATTGGGGCTTGAATGAAGCGAAGTATGCCGTTTAAAAATAGTGGAAGATCGGCGGTTCATGCATCAAGAAGTTTTGATGGGAGATATTCCACGCATACGCGCCCGCTAAGGTAAACACAACGTAATCACCAATATCGACGTGGGCGACGTGTTGATTGCGTGCCAGCACATCTTTGGGCGTACAAAGCTGGCCGACAAAGGTCGCTTGTGCATGCTGAATGGGGTGAGAAATCTCATGGTGTTGCTCGCTTTTCAGGATGACGAATGGATGATCATGGCTCTGCGCTGCTGGCGTGCGGAAATGGTGAGTCCCCCCGCGTGCGATGACAAAGTTTTCGCCAAGATTTTGCTTAATATCCAGCACTTCCATCACGTAATAACCACATGCTGCCGTGATGAAACGTCCACATTCAAAACGCAGTGTCCAGTCTTGCACTTGCTCTTTGGCGATGAGGAATTCCAACTTGTCGCAAAACTCCATCCACGGAAAGTGTTGCTCAGGGTTTTGGTAGTTAATCCCCATGCCTCCACCCAAGTTGATCATCAGCTCACCGAGTTCAAACTCTTGTTGCCACGCCTTCACGACTTGGAAATATCGCTGCATTAACGCTAAGTGACGTTCAACATCGAGCTGATGCGACATCAAGTGAAAATGGAAACCTTTCAGTGATACTTGCGGGAAATCGCGCAGCAACATCAAAGCATTGCTCAGTTCGGATTCGTCCAAACCAAAAGGAGTCGGCTTGCCACCCATAGCCAACTTGCTGAGCGTGATGTCGCCAATATCAATGTTCATACGCAAAAAGATCGAAGCAGGGCGGTTGAGGCGCTCGGTTAGTGCTCCAATGCGTTGCAGCTCGGTGAGGCTTTCGACATGAATTGCATCGACATCAAGCTCAATCGCTTGTTGCAATTCACTTGGCATTTTTCCTGGGCCACCGAAGATCAATGGCCTATCGAGTTGTTGCTGGTGGAGGTGTGTCAACTCCCCGCCAGATGCCGCTTCAAAACCATCGACATACGGAGCGAGCGTTTTAAGAATCGGGCCCGATGGATTGGCTTTGGCTGCGTAAAATAGCTCGACATTTTTCGGCAAAACGTGACGCAGTTGTTTGATGTGTTCTTCTAAGGCTTTTAGGTCATACAAGTACGCGCACAAGGGTTGATTTTGCTGCTGTGCGAGCGTGTGAACTTGTTGGCTAACGCGTGTCGGTAGGGAGAGTGAATTAGACATGTTGCGCTCCTTTTTCGTATTGCTGCCAAGGTGTGGCGACTTGGGTATAGCCCGACTCTTTATCGGCTTTTTGCATCAAACGTGTGGTGAAATTATTTTTGCTTGGGAAGTGACCGCCATTCAGCAACGCTTCTAGTTCCGGCTGTTTTCCATTCACGGATTGCCAACGCACAATGGCACTTTGCACCGCATTCCACAGCGTTTGCTCTAGTGGCTCATCACCTTCTGCGATGAAGAAAATCGCTTCGCTGATGTTGTTGATAAAGGTGCAGTATCCGATGCGATTCCAGCCTTGTTCGCGACTGTAGTAAACCGATTGTCGCGCGCGTTCAGACAAGTCAGTTAATGTTTCTTCTGGCCAGAACTCCGGCAGTAATTTAGTGCCTTCCAAATCACGAATCCAAACACAACACGGCATCTCTTGCTCAAAGCCAATCAAGGTGTTTTGCAAATGCGGCTCAAACGCCACCCCGTGTTTGAAGTAGTAGTTAAACACACCCGGAAGTAGGCAATGCAAATAGCGTTCAAACCACAGTGTCGCGATGTCGGAATAGCGATTTTGCGTTGTACGCGCTTTGTTTTTAAGGCGTTGAGCAATGCAACTGTTGCCGTTTTTGTCGTAAGCAAATAGAGCGCCGGCGAGGGTTGGTTTTAAGATGTCGACTTCGCTCAGCGAGAAATTTTCGCGATACAAAATACCAAACGATTCGCGCGCTTTGGTGTTGTCGTCCCAATTACGATCAGCGACGCTTTCTAGATTCAACGTGGTGGCGTAAGGCTCTGTCATCACTTTAAATACGGGGTTGTGCAGCTGTTCGTTTTCTCTAATTGGTTTAAGAATCGACGTGAGCTGCACGGCGCTGTCGAGTTCGTACCACGCGTTTTTGCGCACGCAATTGGTTAATCGTACGTTGATGGAGAATTTCGCAAACCAGTCCATGTCTGGGTGGTAGAGGGTACGAACCGAAGAGGTCGGCTGCATCTTTTCACCACCTAAACCCAGTGGCGTGATCTTGCCTTGTTCAATGGCACGCTTCACGCTTGGGTTGCTCAAAATGGTGTAGCTTTCCCAAGGATGACAAGGGTAGAGGGTCTTCCCATCGCTGGTGGCGTGTTGTGGCGCGAGCTGTTGTAGCATGCGTTGCGCAGGGTTAGCTTCTCCGTCGGAACTCAGCACATCAAGTAAGGACGTATCCACTTCAAACCAGTACAGCGGGACTTGCGCGCCGACTTCTGGAGAAAACGCCAAGAGATCATCCATGGTGACGCCCGAACGACTTTTTGGGGTCGGATGGAAAGTGTGCCCCCAAATCAGAGACTGTTCCGAAGCGATAAATTCGTTGTGATGCGATTTGGGCGCGACGTTGAGAAACTGCTCGGTAACCAGCACGCTATTTTCCAGTTGTTCGATCAGCTCATGGTTAAACGGGATCGCCAACACCTGCTTGAGATAGTTAAGCAAAAGCGTAAGAGTTTGCGTGGCATCCAATTTCGCCCAGCCAGATCCCGGCATTTTCGCCCACGGCAGTTCTGCCAATTTGATTTTGCCCAGTTTGCTCGCGTAGTGAATCGGCAAAACCAGCACGCCATTTTGTTGAGACAGATGAACGGCTACCCGTTGCTTGGCGGAATAGTTGCGTTTTAACGTTTGGGGTAGCGATGTCGATTGGTAGCGCCATTCCACTTGTTGATTCGGTAGCGCAAATTCACGTAAGTAACAATTAAGAACACCCATTATCGTGTTGAGTTGGGCCTTCTCCCGATTGAGCTGCACATCATGCGCGCGCAACTCGCTAGTCTGAGAGGATTGAGTTTGTAACATGTTGATTTCCAAATTTTGAATGGAGAACCAGCGCGATCAAGGTGATTACGCTGACTATCGCAGAAAGTAGGAAAGGAACCTCAAGTAGCCCCAAGCTAGAAATGAAAGAAGCGCAAAATCCCGCCGCCACGCCACCCCATTTGGACATGGCATCAAAGCGAGAAAATACTTTGCCACTGAGTTTGCGATCCAGATTGCTCGCAAGATGCTGATGCAATCCGTGATAACAACACACCATCGCGATGCCGAAGATAATTCTCGCAGCAATGAGTGCGGTTTCGGACGCAATCAAATGCAAGGCAGAGCTCACGGCAAGCAATGCAAAACCGAGCCACAACGTGCGCAGCGGTTGATGGCGATTCAACCCATCTGACAACACGTGGATTTTGCCTGCCAGCAACAGATAGACGCCATGCGGCAGTGCGTACAAAAAACCGATCCATGCGTGGTTAGTGATGCCATATTGCTGCACAAACGGCGAGAAATAAGGAAAGGTCACTACCATAGAAAACGCAAACCCGAATTGAGCAAAGAAGATCCAACGAATGGCATGCATTGCGTTTTTCCGTGCAACCGGTTTTTCTTGCCGAGATTCTGAGTTTGGCTTTTCGAGGTTTTGTTCGGCGGGTTTATCCACTGGCAGTGTTAGCGTGATGCCCATAGCAATTAAAGGCAAAACGCATAACCAAAGGTATGCGTTGAGCGGGTTGGTCTCTGACAAGCTCCATCCGAGCCCAATAGGCGCAACGATCAGCGCCAAGCGAGCAGATCGCTGGGTTTTATTGAGTGACTTGCCGAGTGTTTTGGCTTCTTTAATTTGACTAGATAAGTAGCTGTTCGAGGCGGCCATGGTGCCGCCAAAGGTTCCTTGAACAATAAGACCAAACACAAACATGGCGAGGTTGTCTGCCAAGCCGCACAGCGCAAACCCTGCTGCAAGGCCAAGTTGTGCACGCAAGAGTGAGCGGCGGCGACCGTAGCGATCGGCAAAGTTGCCCCAAAATCGCGCCGCCAACGCAGTACAAAACGTGGGTAGGATAAACAATACCCCTGCCCAGTCCGCATCAATGCTTGCGCCTAATGTTGGCAACACGACGGGTAGAAATAGCGGCATACCTAACGCGGCAAACGCAGCGATAAAGTGGCACAACAACACACTGTAGATGAGTTTGGTCATAATCGTTTAACGTACGCTTTTTTTGATGGCTTCTAAGTAGGCGCGTTGCGCTTCTTCGCTAGAAAGCAGCAAGAAGTTCGGAGCCGACAAACCATAGAATTTATTGATGTCACTCGCGCCAGAGGCTTCTTTCGAGAGCAAACTGCCAGAGCTCAACAAGTACTTGGCGTACAAATCAGGCGCCTCTTGCAGTAACTCGCGTGCCAGTTTTGTCTCTAATCCTTCGCCTTCCAATCGGTTGAGTTGCTCAGCAATGCTTTTGGCCACGATGGCGTAAAGCGATGCTGAAGAGGCAATGCCCTTCGCAGCTATGGCTTCTACAATCGCTGCGATATCCAACTGTAATGTAATGGTGGTAAACATCTGACCGAGCGCCAATTCATTGTCGACTTTGATGCGTTGGTCGAGCAGTTCATCGCAATCCACTGGAAGTGTTTTTGCGCCGTGTTTTTCGGCGGCATGCTCTGTAGCAAAGTGGAAGCGCTCTGGCCAAATTCGCGCCGCGTCGTTGTCTTTCATCGCGAGCGTCATTCTGCCCTGTTGATCAAATGCAACGATGGCGTTTTGCTGGTTGGACTCCAATGCGATGCCATAACGAAGCCACAAGGTGAGGTGCACTTGGCATAATAGGTCGACGTAATCTTGGAACCACGCCAGCGTATCTTGTTGATAGTACTGCTCTGCCAAATGTTCTAAGAACAAGCGGTCGTCAGGCATTGGGCTTGCCAGTGCGGCAACCGGAACTAACGCTTTGTCTTCGCAATGAGTAAGTGGGTACTCACGTACGATGTACGCGAAGGTTTTATCCTCGCCGACGTGTCCACCGTGTTTTTCGTTGCAATGGAACAAGCGAGTGTTTAAGTCAGCGTCCGTTTGTTCAAGGTGGCTAAGTAGGCGTTCAAACCAGTGGCCGTCATACAGTGTTGAAGGCTTGATTAAGCGAATGTTTTTCGTGCCTAGCGATCGCATGATCAGCGGAACTTTAATGTGAATATGCGGTGCCTCGTTGACGACCACAGTACGAACGGAAAGCGTTGGCGTCACGTTTAGGTACGTAAACGGCGCTTCTATCATGCCTTCGGGTAAGGCTTCTAAAGAGCGAAGGGTGAGCGGATGCGCAGGGAACAGTACGTGGCTCAGTGCAAAATCAGCAGGAAGCCCAACTTGCTCCATTGTTGGCCAGCAATCAGGTTGTTCGCTGGTTAATGTCACCAGTGATTTTTCAATCGCAATCCAATGCAGAGCAAAGCTTGGTGCAAACTCGGGCGCGTACTTAGCAAGGTCTTCATCGCTCAGACCAAACTTCGCCCGCGCAGTTGGATAGTACGGGTGGTCAAGGTAAGAAGCGATCTGGTCGGCTAGCAGCAGTTTTTGATGCCAAGAACCAAGCTTGGATATTGGTTGAGAAATGTGGTCTGCGTGATGATGAAATGCTTGGTCACACAGCGCTTTGTGTTTCTCTGCACATTCCAGTTCTTGAAGATACCCCGCCAACAATTCGTGAGAGCTCTCATGCGCCAGTGTCGTTAGCAGCGCAATCCACTCTTGATAATGCTGCTGATGCTCGACTTGGCCATTTTTCTCCACCCACCAACCTTGTGGTGTTTCGTCATTGGCGTGACCGTAGCGCCAGTGCTGCATGTAATACGTTGGCGCAACGGGTAAATACAACGTGAAATCAGAGTTGGCAAATATCAGCCAGACTTGCTCGCCTTGAGGAACAATTACCCCTTTTGGCGCGTCGCTACTGAACTTGGCTTTCGACAAAATGCCAAACATGTCTTCGCGTAAGCAAGTGTCGATCAATCGTTGCGTTAGATACAAAGCGTTGTCGTTCATGCTGCCACCTCACGAGTCGGAGCTAGATCGAAATTGCTAAGCGCGTTCTGCAGCGCTTGGTCGAGGTTTCGCCCTGATGGTGAGACAATCGAAATTCGGGCGAGATAATCCTTATTGGAATAACTCTGCTGGAAGTGTTCTCCAGCGGCTTTTAGTACCTGTTGCTGGGTGATGATATCGTCATCGTGTTGGATGAACGACGTCGAACCTCCGTCGATCACACCACTGTGTTCCGCAACTACGTAGTGCACGTGCGCTGACCCATGAATTTGGTAATCGCCGTCCAATCTTCGACCCAGATGCAGACCCAAAATCGTGCTAAACCAGCCGAAGTGAGCGAGATTGTTGAGCAAGAATTCGCGACCATCTCCAATACTGCGGTAGTTAATTTCCACCAGAACCGGGCCATTTTCCGTAATGATAAATTCGCTGTGGCAAACTCCAAAACCAACGCCGAACGCTTTCAGTTGAGCCAAGCAAGCTTCTCGGTGAGCAATGCCGTTTGGTCCGTTCCAGTCTGCAGCTGTTTCGATAAAGTAAGGCGGCTCTGAGAGCGACACATCAAAACCGCCCACGGCGATAAGGCGCTCACCATCTCCCAGAGTTTCGAGCGTAACCAAAGGCCCTTGAAGGAATTGCTCCACCAGAATGGCGGTGTTTGGGTGTTTTTGCCAAAACGCATCGCAGTATGCGTCGAGCTCGCTTTGGGAGTCACAGCGCTGCACATCCAAACTCGCCACGCCTTCTTTGGGCTTTGCTACGACAGGGAAGGCCATGCCTAATGCCACATTCGAATGGCGGTGCAACAAATAGCTGTGTGTGTTGGGTAGGGCTTTTTCATTCAACACTTGTCGAGTTAAGTGTTTGTTTTTGGCCTTTAACGTGACAGACCAATCTTTGGCCGGTAGATCAAAAAATTGTGCGCATATGGCGGTGGAAGTTTGTAAGTGATCACTATTGCTGAAAATAGCGTCGGGTTTTAACTCATTCTCAGTGATGGTTTCGATGATCTCCAAGGGATTGAAGACATCGCACTCTAGAATGGCATCCGGATTAAAGTGACTATCACGACTTGCCAGCTCTAAATGGCTGAGCTTGTGATCGGTGATAAGAACGACGTGGAGGTCCATCGCTTTAGCTGCAGGCACGAAGCCGTGAGTGACTGCATCATTAACGACATGACTTACGATAATCATCGTAGATTTCATGAGCTTTCCTAATTTTCTAACGTTGATACTGTCTGCTCACAGTCGGCTTCCAATGTGCTTCTCGCGAGGCTATGGGGCAGAAGGTTTGGTCTTTATTGTTATTGTGTTTGATTTTTTGTTGTTGCTTGTGTTTTTAGGGTAAATAAATATAGAGCATAAAATTAATATTGCAAATGTAAATAATATTTGTTCTTATTTCTATCCGTTGGCTTTATAACAACTAAACGGAATTATGGAATGAATAAATTATTGACCCTGACCCCTTTGGCGGTCGCGATTGGTTCTTCACTAGTGGTACCAAGCGCAGTGGCTTCAGAAGAGACAAACTCAACCCCATCGGCAACCGAAACCATTCAAGTCTACGGACACCAGTACGAAGGTTACGCTGAACATATGCCTCAATCGGGCACCAAAACGGACGTCGAGTGGCTTGATGTGCCGCAAGCGGTCTCGGTGGTGACCAAAACGGAAATGCAAGATCGTGGCGCGGTGCGCTTAGTGGATGCGTTAGATGGGGTTGCAGGGGTCAATAACACCTTGGGCGAAGGCAGCCGCGATCAGTTCATGATCCGTGGTTTTGATTCACTCAATGATATGTACCGTGACGGTATGCGAGACGACGGTACGTTGCAGTCTTATCGCAGCTTGGCGAACGTTGAGCGCGTTGAAATTGTGAAAGGCCCGGCAGGCGCGCTGTATGGCCGTGGCTCGGCAGGTGGCATCATCAACTTGGTGACGAAGCGCGCAAACGGCGATAACTTCACCCACGTAAAAGGCAGTGTGGGCAGCAACAGCCAATATGTTGGTCAAGTCGACAGCTCAATGGCATTTTCTGACAAGGTCAACGGACGTATTAACTTGGAATACCGTCAGGCCGATTCTTACGTCGATCATGTTGATTCGAACGATTTCTTCATCGCGCCGACCATTCGCGTGTTGCCAGCGGACGGTCATACCATTGATATTGACGTTGAATACGCCCATCAAGAATTAGTGCCATATCGTGGTGTGCCATCAAAAAATGGCAAGCCAGTTGATTTGCCAGTGAGTACTTACTTTGGTGGCACGAACGATTATCAGGAGTCGGACAGTCTTCGCGTTGCAGTGGACTATGAATGGCGTTTGAACGATCAATGGGTATGGAACAACCGAGCGGCGTTCAACCATATCGAACTTGAGCAAAAAGGCACGCGTCAGGGCAAAGTGACGGGCAATGAAGTGTCTCAAACCGTGAATAACTTTGGCTACGATCCTCGTACTACAACCACTTTGCAATCTGAGCTGATTTGGGAAACCAACGACAACCAATTGATGTTGGGCGCGGATTTCAACCAAATTGATATCGACCTGACGTTGGCAAGTGACAAAACGCTTCCTCCGCAAAATATCTACAACCCAGTTGTGGGCCCAACACCCGATCCGGGCTTCAAACCATTCCGTGACAATACCACCACAACCACGGGTGTGTACGTGCAAGATGTGTACACGTGGGGCGACCTTTCTGTGATCGGTAATGTGCGTTACGACTCGATGGATCTCGAACAGCAAAAAGCGGGCGCAGGAAAGGAAAAATTGGACGATGACAAAGTCAGCTACCGCACTGGTTTGGTATACCGCATCAATTACGACACATCCGTTTACGCCAGTTTAGCGCGCTCTTGGCAGTTGCCGTACGCAGGCATCTACATCAATCCAAAGTTGGCGGAATTCTTCCATACAGACCTAAAAGAAGTGGGGGCGAAAGCGTACCTGCTGGATAACGCATTAATGTTGAATGCGGCACTGTTCCAGATCGACCAAGAGCAGCCACAAACCAACGTAGACGGCGATGTCATCGACAAAATTGAAGTACGTCACCAAGGCATTGAGCTAGAAGCTCGCGGCCAAATCACCAAACAGTGGGATATCTCTGTTGGTTACAGCTACTTGGACGCAGAAGACAAAGCCACAGGTAAAAAGCCGAATGATGTGTCAGACCACTTGTTCTCCCTTTGGAGCACTTACCAATTGGATGACAACTGGCGTTTGGGTGGCGGCGTGAAATACGTGGGCGACCGTTATGCAGGTAACGACGAAGCCGTCGCACTTGGCGATTACACCACGGTGGATTTGATGGCGGCGTACACCACTGGTCGTCACAAGATCCAAGCGAACGCTTACAACATTTTGGATGAGAAATACATTCTTGGCGCAACAAACGGCACGTCTGGCCTAAACCAGATTGGCTACGGCGCACCAGCCGAGTTCATGCTTAGCTACGGATATCAGTTCTAGGCTTTTTGTGCGTAGTTAGCGCCTGTTAGCCAATTTTTACCTCATATTGAGGATGTTTAGCCCCGAGAGCCTACGGGATGTATTCTGCCCGAGGCTCAATTTCTCGCAAAGGAGATCTTAATGTCTTACCAGAATTTGGATGGTAAAGTGCGTGTACGTGCTGGTTTGTCTACCACTTACAGTGTGCTTGCGATTGCAATCGCTTCTGCCACATCCATGAGCGCGGTTGCCGCTCCTGCTAAAAAAGAACAAACTACCGCGATGGAAACCGTCGTTGTCACTGGTAGCGTGATTGGTAAATCTGAAATTGAAGACGTCAAAGAGTACCCTGGTGCTCGTACCGTCATTACCCGTGATCAAATTGAGAAAACCGCCGCAGGTTCGATTGATAACGCGCTGCAGCGCGTGCCGGGTATTAAAGTTCAGGATGAAAGCGGAACGGGCGTATTGCCTAACATTTCTGTACGTGGTTTGAAAGCAAGCCGTAGTGGTCATGCTCAGTTTTTGATGGATGGTGTACCGCTAACACTTGCGCCATATGGTCACACTGGTCAGTCTATCTTCCCAGCAACACTGTCGATGCTTGATCGTATTGACATTGTACGCGGTGGTGCCGCAGTACAGTACGGCCCAAACAACGTCGGTGGTGTGATCAACTTAGTGACCAAACCGATTCCACACACGTGGCAAACTGAAATCAGTAACCGCCTTACCGTGTTTGATGGCGGTGATGCGCCGCTGAATGATTTTTACCTGCGCACGGGCGGCTGGTTAAGCGACACGTTTGCACTGCAGTTGGAAGGTAACTTCCTAAAAGGTGAAAGCTTCCGTGAACATTCCGATACGGACGTGAAGAACTTTCAAGCTAAAGCACAGTGGCTATTGAGTGACACTCAAGAGATTCAAGCATTCCTGCAACGTTACGATGCTGAAACGCAAATGCCGGGCGCACTTTCGCCACAAGACTACGAACAAGATCGTCACCAATCGAAACGCCCGTACGATGATTATGAAGGTAAGTCGACACGCTGGAGTGTTAAGTACATCCACGATTTGCCATTTGCCGACAGTGCCGAGCTAGAAGTGCTAACGTTTGGTCACAAATCAGAGCGTCTTTTCAAGTGGGGCTTTAACAGCGCTGGTGGCCATTGGGCGGATCCGGCTCTGCCTTCTACGAAAGTAAGTACTTCACCACGAGAGTTCCGTGTTTATGGTATCGAACCTAAGCTTGCTGTTTTTGTTGATGGAGGTGCCATTACGCAAAACTGGATTATAGGGACTCGTTACATTAATGAAGACATTCAATATAAAGTGACACAAACACCAGTGTCAGGCGGAGCCACAAATGTACCGCGAAACTGGCACCTTGATACCGATGCGTACGCAGGATATGTGAGCAACGAAGTCGGGTTGTTTAATGGTGCGTTAAAAGTCACGCCCGGACTTCGTTATGAATTTGTTGATATGTCCTATAAAGATTTGGGCAGCGGGCAAGAATCTGGAAACAAGGTGACTGAATTATTGCCTGGTGTGACGATCGCATATAACTGGAATGAACAATGGCTGAGCTATGCCAATGCGCAGAAATCTCTTCGCGTTCCTCAGCTTGTTAATGTTCGAGGGGTCGGTAAGGAAAGCAGTGAGTTGGCTTGGAACTACGAACTTGGCGTTCGGTATGTTCAAGATTCAACAAGCTTCAATGCAGCTTTGTATCGCATTGACTTTAAGGATCAGTTGCAGTGGCGGAGTGCGACAAATACGTCTGAAAATATAGGTAGAACCCTTCACCAAGGTTTAGAGCTTTCTGCTCGTTACGTGCCTGAAGCACTACCTGCACTGAGTTTAGGCGCAAGCTATAACTATCTAGACGCTACGCTTGAAGAAGAAGGTGAGAATAAAGGTAATCAACTGCCTTACACCTCTAAGCATCAGCTTGGTTGGGATGCAACCTACGCATTTTACGGCATGGACACCACGCTATCGGGCTTCTACTTCAGTGATTCGTATACCGATAACGCCAACACCAGTGCCGAAGACGCAATAGGTGAAACGGGCAAAGTGCCGTCTTACATGGTGTGGAACTTCAATTTAGGCACGGATTTATACAAAGACGACAAAGGCAAGTTGCGCATGAATGTTGCAGTAAACAACTTGTTTGACGAGGAGTATTACTTCCGTGGGATTGATACCAGCCCAGTTGGTCGATACCCAGCTCCGGGACGCTCTTACACGCTGGCTCTGAACTATCAGTTTTAAGCGTTTCGTTCACCGAGTCTGAAAAGAAAAGTCGCCAATTTACCTTGGCGACTTTGCCGATCTTAGCACTGGAAAAAGCAAGATGAAAAATAAAAAACAATTTACGATCAAACACTTTTCAACCGTTTTGCTGATGCTACTGAGCTCAGCTTTGATGTCATTTAGCGCATTTTCTCAGGCGCGCAGCGTGCAAGATGAGCAAGGCACTTTTGAGCTAGAAGCGATACCACAACGTATTGTGGTTTTAGAGTTTTCGTTTGTCGATGCATTAGCGGCAGTCGATGTCTCACCGGTAGGCGTTGCCGATGACAACGATGCCACACGAGTTATCCCTGCTGTTCGAGCCAAGATTGAACCTTGGCAATCGGTCGGCATGCGCTCACAACCGAGTTTAGAGGCGATTGCGGTGCTCAAGCCGGATTTGATCATTGCTGATGCAGAACGTCATCGTGCGATTTATCAAGATTTGCAGCGAATTGCGCCAACTTTGCTGCTAAAAAGCCGTGGTGAGACATATCAAGAAAATCTCGAATCCGCACACAAAATCGGCGTGGCAATTGGCAAGCAAGCGCAAATGACGCAACGAATCGAGCAGCACAAACAGACCATGGCGGAGTTCAAACAGTATTTTTCGACACAAGAAACCATACAGTTTGGTGTGGTTTCCGATAAAGGGATGTGGCTGCATAGCCCGGTTTCTTACGCTGGTGGCGTTTTGAGTACACTAGGCATCCAAAGCCCTCTGGCTCCGTCTGAGCACAATGCGTATATCCCAACCAGCTTCGAACTTTTACTAAAAACCAACCCTGATTGGTTACTAGTTGGACTTTACTCTCAACCAAATATCGTGGATGAATGGCGCAAAAATCCATTATTTAAGTTGCTAACTGCGGCGAAAAAGCAGCAACTGGTCGAAGTCTCTCCGGAACTGTGGTCATTAAATCGTGGCATGTTGGCGGCGGAAGAAATTGCCCGCAACCTTGAAGCGTTATTGGGGCGCTCATGAGTGCTTCGATAAGCTCAGAAAGCCCGACTTCGGTTAGCAAACTGCATTGGAAAGCGAGCTTGTTTGTCTGTGCTATGGCGTTGTGTACGCTGTCAGGCTATACCGCCTCAATGATTGGCTGGTCTAACTTTTCCTTGAGTGTTAATGACCTGACAAGCTATTGGTTTGCATTTGATGAGGGCAATATGCTGCATCAAATCCTCGCGACGTTGCGCGCTCCTCGCGCCTATGCGGGGTTATTGATTGGTGCTTCGCTTGCGGTATCCGGTGTGCTGATGCAAGGGTTAACTCGCAACCCTTTGGCGTCGCCATCCATTCTCGGCATTAATGCTGGTGCGGCGTGTTTTATGGCCTTGGCTTCCATCGGCGTACCATTCTTTAGTCAATTGAACCCCATCATCAACGCAGTATTCGGTGCGCTACTAAGTGGTGGTGTGGTCATGTTGTTGGGCGGTTTTTTCTCTGCGCGTTCTCACCCGTTGCGTTTGGTGTTGGCGGGCATTGCCATCAGTGCGCTACTGATAGGGTTAACTCGTGCGTCGGTAATTTTGGCAGATGACATGGCTTACAGCGTGTTGCATTGGTTAACGGGTTCACTCTCTGCGGTAGATTCTCAGCAGTGGCAGCAACTGTGGCCTTTTGCGACTTTAGGTTTGGTGCTCGCCATGGGATTAGCGCGAAACTTAAATTTACTCGCGTTGGGGGACGAAGTTGCTGTTGGGTTGGGTGGTAACCTTCGTCTTACGCGATTAATCAGTGGTTTAGCGGTTGTGCTGTTGGCGGGTACTAGCGTGGCGATTGCTGGGCCAATTGGCTTTGTCGGATTGTTAGTGCCGCACTTGGTACGCCCGATTGTTGGTCACAACTATCACATTCTTATTCCGGTTTCCGCTTTGTGTGGCGCGGCATTGGTGACGTGGTCAGATGCTTTGTCACGCGCGATTGCCTTTCCGGCCGAAACGCCGGTGGGCGTGATTACCGCACTGTTGGGCACTCCTTGCTTTATCGCGATTGCAATGAGGAAATCATCATGATGAATCAAACCAAATTGATGGCACTGCTTGGGCTTTTGCTGATTGCATCGTCTCTCACGCTGTTTGTTGGCGCGGCGAATCTGTCGGCTCAACAGGTTTTTGCATTGCTGTTTTCTTTCTCTGATTCGGACTTTGTAATTCACCAATATCGACTGCCGAGAATGTTGCTCGCTATTGGCGTGGGCGCTGGATTAGGGCTATCAGGCGTTTTAGTGCAAGGCGTCATCCGTAATCCACTTGCCTCCCCAGATTTAATGGGGATAAGCGCAGGGGCAGGGCTGGCGGCTACCGCTTGCTTGGTGTTGTATCCGAATGCGCCGGTGGCAATGTTGCCGATGGTCGCTATGGCGGGAGGCTTGCTTGCCGCAGGCTTTATTGCAGTGTTGGCTTATTGGTCGAAGCCAACGCCTGCGCGCTTGGCGCTGATTGGCGTTGCTGTCAGCGCGTTTTTAGCCAGCGGTATCGACTTTCTTCTGATTGTGCACCCTATCGAAATCAATACGGCGATGGTCTGGCTAACGGGTAGTTTGTGGGGACGAAACTGGCAACAAGTGCCGTTTATTTGGAGTGCTCTATTGCTGCTACTGCCATTGGCGTTTTGGCTGGCATGGCGGTTAGATGTGATGGGACTGGGAGAAGAAAGCGCCACTACACTTGGCACGAAACCAAAACAGATCCAAATTCTTGCGTTGATTGCTGCCGTGCTATTGGCGAGCATCAGCGTGTCTGTGGCAGGCACGATCAGCTTTGTTGGCCTGCTTGCGCCGCATCTTGCGCGTTTGCTGTTTGGTCACAATCACAAGTTGTTGATTCCTGCTTCTGCAACCCTTGGCGCGCTGTTGGTGATTTGCGCCGATGGTCTAGCGAGAGGCTTACAGCCACCAATTGAGCTGCCAGCGGGTGTGCTGACTTCTGTTATTGGCGCACCATATTTCATTTTTCTTTTGTATCGTTATCGAGGTTGGTAAGCATGTTACGAACGCAGAATTTATCCGTCGCGTACGGCAAACAGACCATCATTCCGGATCTCTCTTTGTCGATTCCTCAAGGTAAAATTACCGCGCTTGTTGGCCCAAATGGTTGCGGTAAGTCGACACTATTAAAAACCTTGGTACGCATCAATAAACCAGCTTCTGGCCAAGTGTTGTATGGCGACAAACCACTAAGCAGCTACGGTGATAAATGCTTGGCACGCTCGTTGTCTTTGCTGCCGCAGATTCTTGTCAGTCCTGAAGGTATTACAGTCAGAAAACTGGTCGAATATGGCCGCTCGCCTTATCTCTCTCACTGGGGGCGGTTAAGTCAGCAAGACAAAGCCTTAGTCGAGCAAGCAATGCAAGATACTGGCGTGATTGAGTTTGCTGACAAGCCAGTTGAATCGCTGTCTGGCGGTCAAAGGCAAAGGGCGTGGATTGCGATGGTAATGGCGCAAGATACCGACGTAGTGATGCTTGATGAGCCAACCACTTACTTGGATCTCTCTCACCAAGTTGAGCTGATGAAACTCATGAGGCAAATGAACGACAAAGGCAAAACAGTGGTCGTAGTGCTGCACGATCTAAACCAAGCGTGCCGTTACTGCGATCATTTGGTGGTGTTGGAAAAAGGTCAGTTAGTCACGCAGGGAACACCGCAAGAGGTACTGACAGAAGGTATGTTGGCATCGGTGTTTGATTTACAAGCGAGAGTATTTAACGACCCAATCTCAGGCACGCCGATGTGTGTGGCGGTGTAGGTTTACGTCTTTCGAAAGCTATCTTCAATAAAAACGTCGATCCATAAAAACAAACCCCGCTAGTAACAAAGTTGCTAGCGGGGTTTGTTGTTTTTAAGAGTGTCCTTAATGTGGCGTTTAAGCCAGTTTAAACGTTGCCACTTTCGAATTGAGATCCTCAGCTTGCGATTTCAGCTCAGCAGATTGATTCATCGATTCTTCGGCACCAACCACCAAGTGATCAGTTACATCTTTAATTGACGTGACGTTTTGTGTGATTTCATTGGTTACGTGCGTTTGCTCTTCGGCGGCGGTCGCAATTTGTGTTGCCATATCGCTGATCAGCGCAACGGCCGCGTTGATTTCATCCAGAGCCAGTGCTGCGCGATCAGCATCTTCCACCGAACCTTGCGCGAGCTGAGAGCTTGTATCCATGATGGTCACTGCGCGTTGTGTGGTTTGCTGCAAAGTCTCGATCGTCGAGCGAATCTCTTCGGTTGAGGTGTGTGTGCGTTGTGATAGCACGCGAACCTCGTCTGCAACAACGGCAAAACCGCGACCTTGTTCACCTGCACGTGCCGCTTCAATCGCCGCATTCAGAGCCAGTAAGTTGGTTTGCTCTGCGATGTCTCGAATCGTTGATAGCACGGTTGAGATGTCTTGCGCGTGCTGGTTGAGCTCACCGATGACAACGCTCGCTTGGTTGACTTCAGAAGACAAATTATTGATGGACGATTTGGAGTTGATCACCAACTCATGACCGTTTTGTGTGCTTGCTGAAGAGTCTTGAGCGGCTTTAGCCGTCTGCTCTGCATGTGCTGCAATCTCTTGCGTTGCCGATGCCATTTCAGTCACAGCGGTCGCCACCATAGTGATTTCTTGTTGCTGATGGTTCAGATCGGAAACCGATTGATTCGCGCGATTCGTGCTCAGCTCCGATTGTTGGCTCAGTTCTTCCGCTTGGTGACGAATGTGACCAATAAGTTGCTGCAAACTTTCAACGAACTGGTTGAAGTTTTCAGCCAGCTCACCAACTTCGTCACGGTTTTCTACTTTGATGCGTTGAGTTAGGTCGCCGCTGCCGTTTGCGATTTGTGCGAGCGCATTCGAAACGTTGTAGAGCGGACGGAACAAGATGTTACATAGCAGATTAAACAAAGCTACACAGATAACGACGACGATGGTGGTTGCGATGATCTGATCC
This sequence comes from Vibrio sp. 1CM7H, assembly GCF_023161645.1. Lineage (NCBI taxonomy): Bacteria > Pseudomonadati > Pseudomonadota > Gammaproteobacteria > Vibrionales > Vibrionaceae > Vibrio > Vibrio sp. 1CM7H. Next base: position 1,627,305 of record NZ_JALNTV010000001.1, on the reverse strand, counting down.
CAAACAGCATCGTAGAGTGGGGCAACCAACGAGTTTTGATCTAACACCGTCACTGTTGTGAGTTTGGTGCCCTCAATATGGCGCGCGTAAACCACATATTCGGTGTTGTTAATCGAGACACGACGCTCTGTGCCGGAACGTGCGGCAGAGGTAATATCGCTGTTGTTTAGGCCTAGCTTGCTAACAGGTTGGTTCAGCAGCTTACCGTCGTTATGGGTGAAAATATTGCCTTGTTCATTGGCAATAAACATATAGCCTTCACCCGGTAGGATCACTTGGTTGAGGCTGTTCAGAATATCACCGATCTCGACGTCAGCACCCAGAACGACGGTTTGACCATGTAGTTGCAGTGCTTTACCAAGCGACACGACGTTGGCCCCCGTGGCCGCTGCGACGGTTGGGTTATCCATAAAGACTTTCGATGGATTGGCAATGGCGTTGGTGTACCAACCCCATTTGCGAGGGTCGTTATTACCTGGTGGCAAAACCACCCCATTAGCGTTGTCTTGTGAGCCGTCTGGGTAAGCGAGAAAGACGTTATCAAACGCGCCAGAGTCTCGGACTTGTTTCAAGTGCGTAACCAGAGAACGCTTCTCTGAATCGGAAGAGAGTGACGTCAGTGCACGCTCTTTTGAGAGTAACCAGTCCTTTACGTATTGATTGTAAGATGCGCTAGTGCTTTCTAATCGTTGCGCGACTTCGACATCCAGTCTGTTTAATGAATCTCGAAAAGACAGCCCTTCTACCAGCACTCCCCCGAGAATGATGGCAGCACTGGCAGAGATCGCCAGTTTGTTTTTTAATGATAGATTTTTGAACATAAAGCGAATAATAGATCTTTGAATAATAGTTGTTGTGTTTTTATTCTCATCAGGACTCACCGAGCCGTTGAATATGCAGCAGAAAGTCAGATTCGAATCTGTTCAATAATTATATTTTATTGCTCAAAATAAATACTGACTCCATGTCGCGATTTTGAGTTTTACATCAAATAAGAAAAAGGCTTTTAAGCTGTGTTATTTATCTATTTGTAAAGTAAGGATTTGTCTATTTTTGTAAATGATAATTAATTTCATTAAAAGGTGATTTGCGTCACGTTTGAGTGGTAAATAATCCATTAAAAATGTGAAGGTCATCGAACGAGGATTATATTGATCGGCTTAATCATTGTTATGGGCAATAGTTATGCGCAGTATATTGTTAGTCCCCGCGTTATTACTGTCAGGGTGTGCTCTGACACAACAATCGACGCCGATTCAGCCTGACGCCAATTGGCATGTCGACCAGTTATCGAACGGTATGAAATACCATCTTTACCCAACAAAAGACCAAGAAGTATCGGTCCGTTTGGTTCTGAATGTCGGCTCATTCCAAGAAGAAACCAATCAAAAAGGTTACGCTCACTTTGTTGAGCATATGGCGTTTAATGGCAGCACGCATTTTACCGGCAACGACGTTGTTAAACTTTTCGAGCAATCTGGTGGTAGCTTTGGTGCCGATATCAACGCCTTTACCACTTATCAGCAAACTTCTTACCAACTTGATCTTGCCAATAATACAAAGCTGGAAGATGCCCTGAAGTGGATGAGAGATATCGGAAACGGACTTCAGTTTGCTCCTGAACAAGTAGAGAAAGAAAAAGGGGTGATCCTTGGTGAATGGCGACGTGCTAACCCGGATGATAAGTCCTTTTCCATGCATGCTTATCAAGCGTCGATTGAAGGCACTATGTATGGTGAACACGACCCAATTGGTACTCGCGAAGCGATTCAAAATGCCTCATCAAGCAAGCTAAAAGCGTTTTACGACAAGTGGTACCAACCACAAAATGCCGAGTTGGTTGTGACCGGTAATATCGACGTGGATTCACTGTCCAATATTATCGAAAACAAATTCTCGAACTGGGAAAGCACCTCGGATACCGTAATAGAGAAGCGCCGCGATATTCGAGTGAACAACCAAAACCGAATCTTGCCAAGTAACACGATGGAATCACCAAGCCTTCATTTAGTGATTGAGCGTGGTCTAAGTGGCAGCACTACGATTGAACAACAGCATCAAGTGTGGCGTGATGAAGTCGCAACACAGCTAATTCAACAACGTCTGATTCGTGTACTTAATGATGCCGCTGAACCTTTTCAGTATGCTTATGCCCAGCCTTACTACTCCAACTACCAGCGCATGATGTCGGCAGGTATTTCGTTTTCGCCTGAGCGTCGTGAACAAATGCATCAAACTTTCATCAGCACGTTGGCGTCACTGAGAGATTATGGTGCGACCCAATCTGAGTTAGAGAGCATCATGTCAAATTGGCAAGGTGAGCTCGCAAATATTGATTCAGACTGGGACCAACGTAAGCCAAACAGTTATGCAGAAGCGCGCGTTTTTCAAATTGACCAAGGCAGTGTGAGTCAATCAAAAGAGAGTTACGCCCAGAGTTTGTCTGAATTCATCAACAACGAGAATCTAGAGAGCATTAACACGCAATTGAATGCCTTGTTGTCTGAGCAACCGATCTTTGTGATTGGGTTAGGGAAAAGTGAAACGTCAGCTCAGTTCAATGATGTATTTACCGATCTATACAGTGCCTACCTCCAAACGGGCGAAAAACCGTTAGAGATGTATGACAAAGTGGATGGATTCTTACAGCCTACTCAAGAAGGTACCATCACTAGCATGCGTCAGGAAGCGGGAGGCTTTCAAGTTTATACGCTATCAAACGGTGTCGAAGTGTGGTTCCAAAAAGATGCCAAAGCGGGTGGCCGAGCTTATATTTACTATGCTAGCCAAGGCGGTAAAGCCGCCGTTGATCCAGCGTTATATGCTGCGTATGAAATCGCTGCAACGACGGCGATACGCAGTGGGTTAGGGGCATTTTCTGGTTCAGAGTTAGACAGTTACTTACGCAAAAATAACATTGCGCTTAGCGCGATTCTTGATGCGACCAGTCACGGTTCACAAATTACCGCGCCAACAACGCATTTAACTTACGCGTTGAATGGACTATACAATCTAGCGACGGAGATTAAAGTCGACGAGCGCCAGATGGCGGCAGCGAAGCAAGAGTTTAAGCAGCAGAGCGGTGCTTTTTTTGAATCACCGATGGGAAAACTGATTCAAAAAGCAAACGGCAATTCTTATTTGCCAGGTAGTCGTCATCGTATAGTGTCCAGTGATGATGTTGAACAAGTGACTTCCGAGCAGATACTGGCGGTGCATGAGCAACTTTTCAAAACTAATGATGGTTTTAAGATGGTCATTGTGGCCAATGTCGAGCCGGAAGAAATTACGCCACTCTTGCGTAAGTATGTGGCCTCCATCGAGATGAAACCGAGTCGTTCGATTGATTACCATGTTGCGTTCAACACCGACGTGCCGGCGCGAACAGTCGTTGCGGATGGTCATGAACCTTCATCCTTGTATGTAATGCGTTTGACTAACACGAACGATTACCAACGTACGGCAAGGGATACGGTTATCGAAGATATTTTGCAACGTATCAGTAATGCGCGTGTCTTGGATATTGTTCGAGAAGAGTCTAGTCTCGATTACAGCCCAAATATTTACACCGTGACGCAAGATCGCGAACCAATCTCTGATTGGCTCTTGGAATCTCAATTTGAGCCCGAAGACGTGGCAGTTTTAGATAGCAAGTTAGGCAAAATGTTTGATGACTTAGCTTCGAACATCACGCAAAAAGAAGTGGATACGGCAGCGAAGCAATTGGCGGTAGCGATGCAAGGATTAGATGATAACCCTGCTCAGCGCGCATGGTCGTATACACGCTACTTGGTGCATGATTACGGCGTCGATGTGTTACTTGACGTTGAAAAAGCGGCTAAGAGTGTGGCATTAGAAGAAGTGAAAGCGCATGCGAGAGCGGCTTTTGGTCCACAAGCAAAGCGCTCGGTGATGATTTTAAACCCGGCCGAATAATCACTGTAGCTTCTGACGACGCTCGTGTCTCTAGTAATAAAAAAGACGGCGTGAAAGCCGTCTTTTTTATGCACTTTAACCAAAGAGTTTACGCTGATTTACGCGCAGGCCGCTTTTCATTGTTGGTATTGTTTTCTTTCGTGCTGGCGTTCTCTTGAGTCTTCCCTTTCAGTGTCACCACTTCTTTTTCAGGTAATTCGGCCGCCTCACCAAAGAATTTACCACCAGGTTCGATGCTGAGGTTATTACTCCAGATCCTCCCACTTACACGTCCCTTGGCAAGTACTTGAATGTGTTCTGCGTGACAGTTACCATCCATCATGCCATTGATGATCAGTTGCTTAGCGTAGATCTCACCGTTTACTCGGCCGCTTTCTGCAACGACGAGAGTGCCTTCTACATTAATTTGACCATCGACGATGCCATCAATCTGGACATCGTTTTCTACTTTGAGTTCTCCGCTAACAGCACAGCCTTTGGCGATGAGAGTTGAAGCTGCTGAGCTACTCGTTGTTCCACGGTTTTGATTAAAGATTCCCATCGTATTCTTCGCTCCTTAGTAAAAATGTCTTCGAAATCATTGAGGCTCCAATCGACAAATGGCTTCGGATTCAGTGCTCGCCCAACAAAACGCACCTCGTAGTGAAGGTGAGGGCCAGAAGAGAGCCCACTGTTGCCGGAAATTGCAATCAGTTGTCCTTTTTTGACGAACTGACCACTTTTTACTTTGAACTTTTTCAAGTGCGAATAAGAACTCGAAAAACCGAAAGAATGTTGCAGCCTGAGGAAGTTACCAGAGCCTTTATTGCTGCGGCGGGTGACTTCCACAACCCCATCTGCTGGGGCATAAACCTTAGTACCGGTATTCACGGCAAAATCGAGCCCGCGATGCATCTTAGCGACTTTTGTCACCGGATGAATGCGCTTACCGAAGCGAGAAGAGAGCCGCGCTTTACCGACCGGAGACCCGCTTGGTATTTGGTTTAACAACACCATGCGAACGTTCGACGTAATCGCCGCCGCATCAAGTCGGGCATCCAAATTATCCGTGGTAGTATGTTCTCCAACTCCAAGGACTTTCTCTAACTCTCCCAAACGCTCCGAAACAAGTTGTACTCGCTCTTCTCGCTCTGAGAGATCGCTTTCCAGCTCGGATTTTAATGCTTTCAGTGTGCTGAGCTCTTCACCCATAGTGCGCGAATGTTCTGTCAATTCAGCTTGTTTTAACGCGGCATTATCGACGCGAGTGTACAAGTGATGAATTAAGATCGCGGTTGCGGCCAGAGCAATGACAAAAAAGCATAAAAACGTTTTTAGATTGCGTTGCATCCTTTTACTGAAGTACCAATGTCTGGAGCCATTGATGGTTGATATAGAGATCGTCAACTGGTCTTTCATCGTCTTCTACTGCTCGTATCTGGTATACGTCTCGTCACTGAGTTAACGGGAATGTAAGGAAAACGAACGGGGACCGCTAGAGGCAAATTGGAAAGAAGTGTCAGGCCGTGAGGCGTTTTCAGATATTAGATAAAAGACTCAATAAAGATTTAATATCCTAGCGCTTTTGGTCGTAGTTACTCCAAATCGCTTTATTGAACTGAAGATTTTGATTTGTAAGGTGGTTATCCGAGAAATTAGATTGTGAATATTGCCAATAGCATCCTCACGCAATTCAACTTACTTCACGGTTTACCTTATAAATGTTGGATAATTTATCAAACCGACATTCATTATATCGATAACTTGTTTATGATAGCGGTCGATATAAAAGTGCTATTCAAAGGCTTTAAACCTAAGCGTAATATTTCGCTTAGGAACACATAACTATGACAACGGAGTTGGTCGTGAAAAAACTACTATTGGCTACAGCAGTGGTCGCAGCTGCAGGGGGCGCTGGCTACCTGTACCAAAACAATACTACCCCGAGTGATTCAGTATCACTACTTTCGCAAGTTCCTGCGGATTCGCTCATGGTGACGTATCAGACGGAACCTTTTAATCATTATAAATACATGAATGCATTTGGCACGGCTAACCAAGGCTCGATTGCTGAACTTTTTGCCGATGAACCACTTTCTCCACAGCAACAGTTTGCCGTTAACTTGTTTGATGGATATCTGGAGAGCGCAGCATCGCCAGAAACGTTAAAAGCCTACTTAGGTACCGGAGAAAATATTAACCCTGTGTTGTACACAATCGGTATGGTACCAGTGTACAAATTGAAGATTGAAGACCCTGCCGCGTTATGGAAAACATTGGATCACGAAGAGCAGATGAGCGGTGCTAAGCACGAGCTGGTTAAACTTGGTGAAGTGGAGTTTCGTCGTTACGAGATGACAGATTCAGTTGACCCGCAAGATGGCATTGGCTTGGTTGTTGCCGTGGTTGACAACGTACTTACGTTAACGGTTGATATTCCGCAACTGGGTGTTCAAAACCCGCTTAAAATGGCATTGGGACTTGAGTCACCAAGTCAAAACATTGCGGAGAGTGGACGCCTAGCGGCGTTGCAGGCTAAATACGGCGAAAACAATAACTCTTTCGGTTACTTTGATCACCGTGAATTGGTTAAAGGTTTGACGACGAAAGATGGCAATATCTTTGCGCGTCAAGTCAGCATGCTGGATGCCATTGATCCTGAGCCGACTATTCAGGAGATGCGTTCACCAGCCTGTCATACTGAACTTACTCAAGTTGCAGAAAACTGGCCTCAATCCGTCGCATTTGCGGAATACAAGTTGAAAGGCGAGCAGGCATTCATTAAAGGTGCTTTTGTTGTTGAATCGAAAAATAAAGTGATTCTAGATGCGCTTAAGTCGATTCGTGGCGTTTTGGCAGAATCGAACAATGATAAGAGCTTCTTTAGCATGGCGCTTGGTTTAGACATTAATACGCTAGCGCCATCGATTGGTCAGATTTGGAGCGACTTGACTCAGCCTCAGTACCAATGTTCTTTATTGACTCAAATGCAGCAAGAGATGGGTGGCCAAAACCCAGCCGCAGCTGTGAGCATGGGCTCCGGCATGGTTAACGGCCTGAAAGGATTAAGCCTGCAAATGTTTGATATCCACGTTGACACTAATGCTCAGCACGGTGAAGTATTTAGCCAGCTAGATGGTATGTTGTCTCTATCTGCCAATGATCCAATGATGCTGATTCAAACCGCGCAAATGTTTGTCCCTGAACTTGCTCAATTACAAATTCAGCCGGATAACCAGCCAGTTAATGTCAGTGACCTGCTAGAAATGCACACAGGCTTGAAGATGGATGTGTTTGCTCGCTTAAACGAAAACCATTTTACGCTCTACAGTGGTGAGAATGCCGAAGACGCGAGCAAAGAAGTGATGGCACAACCACTTTCTCCAAATGGCTTGTTCAGTTTTGACTTCGATTCAGAACGCATTTTGGAAGTGTTGGAAAGTGCGTCAGCCGTGACTGGTGAGCCGTTACCTGATGATGTTATGAAAAGCTTACAAGGCGAGCTTGTTGGTGGTATGACGATGGATGTAACAGATCAAGGTATTGGTTTTGAGTTTGATTACCGTGGTGCGACCAAACCCGTGACGGTTGCACAGCAGTAAAACATCGAGTAGAAAAAGGCGGCGCAGTGCCGCCTTTATTTCATCGTCGAACTCAGGTTTGTTTACCATCGAGTCGGACATTCATCAAGACTATGACTGCAACCAAACAGGGTTACTCCAGGCCGTGCTGCCGTCTTTATCTTCGACTTCTAAACTTATCCATCCCTCTGCGTCGCTAGGTATAGGTAGAGACAGCTCTATGCGTTGAGTATCAACTTTCGGGTTAATCGTCAGGGTATTCAGCACTTTGCCGCCTTTACCGATCAATCGAATTTCTTTTAGACCATCGGCTGCAACGACGTGGATATCCCACGTATCGCCAGCTGTTGCTGTTTCACCAAACATAATGTTTTGCGGATAAAGAATAGGGCCTTGTGTTGCGTAGCCATGGCCGGCTTTAAGTGCTTGCGCAAACTTCGACGGCGTTAGCTCTCCATCGACTCTTGCCATCATTCGAATCTGCCCCGTGAGTTGGTTCCACGCATCGTGGGTGTCGGTTCCCGCCGTAAAGTACATTGCTTCACCTTGATCCCAGAGTTTATGCGCTTTCTTCAACGTTGGTTCATTGTCTACGCGCGCATTAAGCTCCATAAGGTCGAAGCGATCCGTTTTACCACCAGGGACTGCATTTTTAGCGATGTTCGTAAAGTAGCCATAATCGTTGTATGGATGGTTCATCGGTACGACTTCAGCCCCCATCTCATGTACGGCGTCAAGTAACGTGTGAACGTCAGCAGTGCCAGGATCGACCTTTAGCTCGGCGCCATTATCGATAGGAAATGGATTCATATGTCCCCATGATGGCGAAACTTCGATCGACGGGATGAAAGGCACGCCACGTTTCGCAGATAGTTCTGCAAACTTCTGGTGGTTAATGGTTGAGTCATGATCGCTAATGAAAGTCAGGTCAAGATCCGTTGCCAACTGAGCGCGCACAACAATTTCTGGCGGAGTAACGCCTTCCAACACGTTGCCATGATGGTGTAAATCTGCGCCATACCAATGCTGACGGTTAGGAAACGTCACTTGAGGCACTTCTACTCGTTGCTTCGTCGTTTTACCGGATGTTAGGGTTACGTCTAATGTTTGGGTTTTAGCTGTAAAGCCTCCACCAGAGTTGATACCTAATTTGTATTGACCGGGTGCCAGTTTTAGCTCCGCATGACCTGCAGGCAGCAGATCGGTAAAGAAGGTGCGTTTACCCAAAAATTCAACCGGTGGCGCTTGACCTTCAAGGATGGTGATTCTCGCATCTTTGGCCAGACCTGATGTTGCCTCTTCAACTTGAAGTGAGAGAGTTGCTGGGCGTTTTAGAGACGTAAAATCGAGTGTTTGCTCGCTATTTCTCGCCACTTGAATCGATTGCAGCTCGCTGTTTGCGTGACCAGTCGCTGTGCCGTAGATTTGGTACTCACCCTCAGGCAGCGCCATGCTGTACTGGCCATCTTTGGCCAATGTCCAGGCATAGGGTTGTCCTTCTTTTTCGATCATCACGATAGCATCTTCAGGAACATGACCATTATCTGCGCGTAATTGGCCGTTGATGGTGCCTGTCGCTTGTCCTAGTCGGTCAGCTTCTGCCTTGACAATGGGGGCCATGTCTCCATTTGGAACCACTTGTAATCGGGATTGGAAAGTGCGGCTTTCACCTGCTTTCAAGGTATGCCCTAGGTACATGTCACGACCATTGTATTTGACGCGATCAAAATAAGGAGCATGAAGTGCAAAGGCCCAGTCTCGATCATAAGCGACCATGCGATCGGCGAGGGCATTGTCGGCCATGGATTCTTCTTTCCCTTCCAACCCCGGCACGGCAAATTGGTAGCCAGTGTCTGGCCAAATGGTGTGCCCTGATTCTAACGCGAGATCTTTTTTACCTTGGTTGGTCATGACCGTTTTAAGCGCAATTGAGTCAGATCCAGAAGCGAGCGTATACCACGTTGTGATATCAACGTTATCGAAGTTGCGGCTCACTTTGATGACCGCCTTATTGTCGCTGTCTTCGATAATTTCAATGGACTTGCGATCATTCGGCCATGCGGACCAGCTGTTAGGAATGAAGTCAGCAAAGGCAACACGGTCAAGATCTACTTTACCATCCTTTACTGCTGCCAAATCGACCAATGTTCCTCGCGGTACGCCCCATGGTGGTGCGGATTCAACAGCGAGAGCGAAGGCGACATGTTCGTTTTGAACGGTAATGTCTTGAGCGTGTGTAGCTTCGCCATCGGGGATCGTGGTCTTTCCCTGTGTGATACTCACTCCCGCATGCGCTGAAGTTCCAAGCAAAAGGCCAGAGATTAAAGTTGCCACTGCACTTTTTGAAAAATTATGCATGAAGACACTTCCTTTTTTTCATGATTTATTATGTGAGTTGTCGATGGCATTGTGCGTTAACTTGATTAGACGTTCAATTAAAAAAGCGAAAGAAATGAAGAGGTCAACTCGTTTCTATTATTGTTTTACAATTGATTTATGAATCTTAAGTTTTGATTTTAAAGGTCTTTTGTTGTTTGATTTGTTTTTGTATAGAGCAATAAAAATATTTAGAACACTAATTATTTTGGGAGAGATGTGAACGATTTTTGGCAGCATTGAGCAAACAAAATGATAACAATTACACTGTATATGTGAGAAAAAAGGTCAAGATAGTTCTGAGAACGCATATAATATTTTGAGTTAAATTTGACTTTTTATTCTTTATGTTTGGGTTTTTATCTTGTCTCTGACTAAAAGACCTCTAATAAAGATTGGAGCAAACATAGAGACAATATGTTTTTTGAGTGAACTATATGCGGTGGCAATATGTCGAAGACATATCAATTGATTGCTTGAGGTTTAGATGGGGTTTATTCGTAAATATAAACTGAGCGTAGTTTTATTTTTGAGCGGTGTGGCATGTTTAATTGCGTACCACGCTCAGGGCTCTTACGTAGATGAAAATGGCTTATTAGTAGAGTCATTTGGGTTTATCCCTTTATTTTGGCTCTTTTTAGGGTTAGCCTTCGCCTCTTTTGTGGGCACTTTTTTCAAACACCGTAAACGTAATTAAAGAGCAAACGTGAAGTTTACTCCTTTATCTGAGGATGGGAGTATTGCTGATATTTTGGTAACTCTTTCCTTAGATTACTAAATGTTGCTCGTGCACTTTGTTTTGATAGTTTGTTGATTAGCCAGATTGGCAAAAGGCCTCCGGGGTCAGCAAACGCTTTGTAGTCAATGAGTGTCGTGCCATTAGTGAGCTTTTGTAATTCCCAAGTTGCATCAACCGAACGAATGCGAACATAGCCCTTTTGTTCAGCAAGATATGAGTCTGGTGCGCTTTTGATTTTTATCGTGAACCCGAGTTCATCGACCCAATATTTAGAGTAGGTGAGCATATCACGATTTTTTGCAGGCCATGGCGCCGTAAATTGGGTATAAACGATGTTTTCGGTGGCTGATATTTGATTTAAAACTCTGCTATGACTGGCATTGTCAATCCAGTTCGGGATATTGTCACTATCTTCCAATAGCGTTAAAAATGCGCCATAGCTGGTGGGTGTGAACATCCGAGCACGAATCTCAACTAAACCGTCGGTATGCTCTCGAGAGTAGATAGTGATTCCGTTATCGTCACTATCAAATTGCCAGTACTCGTTGGCTTTCGCGGCGGTGCCAGCGGATATAAAAGTGGCGAGTAGTAGCGCGCCAATTCGTAAATGCAACATCATGTTAGTACCCGCCAACTTATCCTTAGTTAAAGCTTATACGATGTGTTCTTAATTATAAGGACAATAGTAAGTCTTTTCGTTACTGTTCTGAAGGTTGATCTGCTCCAAAACCTCGTTGAATATTGGTGAGCGTTATTGCTGCAAACACCACAATAACGATTGATAGATGCCAGGCTTGGCTTAAACCAAGCTGTACCAATGTTAAGCTGACCAATGAGGATACGATCATTTGTCCACCTCCAGACATGGCTGCTGCAGCACCAGCCTGCTTTTTGTAGGGTTGCATTACCATGGTTTGCGCGCAAGGTAGGGCAATGCCGTTACCTAAGATCATTAATAGTTGCCCCAACATTAAATACAGCGGTTCTACCGGGCAGAAGAACAACCATATTGCAGCACTGAGATGCAAGAATGGACTACAAAGTAGCATTCTTTTGTTGCCGATAATTGGCCTTACTCGGTTACAAATCGTGGTGCCGCCTAACATACCTAAAGCGGGAATGAGTGCCCACATTGCGTATTGATCGGATGTCATGCCAATTTGGTCTTGCATGATAAATGGCATCACGGACACGGTCGTTATCATCAGGCTGAAGTTTAACCAACTGATGCTGGCAAAACTCATAAAGTAACGTGACGTCACCAAGTCTCGATACTGGAAAAGCATGTTGCGTGGTGATGGAATAACAGATCGTTTTGCTATGGTTTCTGTAAACTTAAAGGCGATGATTACCCAAGCGAGTGAGACATAACCTAGCAGTGAAATGAACACCATACTCCAACCAAAGTGGAAGTTGATAAAGCCGCCAATCACAGGCGCAATGAGTGGCGTGATCGAAGCTGCCATAGCGATATAAGACATGGCGACAGGGAGCTCATCACCGCTAAATCTATCTCGAGTCGATGCTCTCGCGAGTACCGCGCAGCACCCAGTTCCTAAGCCTTGTAGAAAACGCCCCATCACCATGCCTGTGAAGGTGTCACTGAGGTAAATGATCATTAATAGACCAGACATCGCGATGAGCAAACCCGTCAGTAGTACTTTTTTTCGACCCAAAGCATCCGATACCGGACCGTAAATGAACTGAGAGGGACCAAAGCCGAGTAAGTAAATACTCACGAGCAGTTGGGCTTGATCAAGGGAGATAGAAAAGTCTTTTGCGATCCATGGCAAAGAGGGCATAACAAGCCCCATGCTCAATTGGCCAACACTGATAATAAGACAGGCGAGTAAGATAGTGCGAAAGTTGATTGGGCGACTCATGATGGATCACCATCAGAATAACCTCTTTGCTTTCGTGTTCTGAGGCAGCCTTCATCATCCACTTCATTTAACTTAGATTTGACGCGTTTTACGGTAGATAGGCTGACATCACACTGCTCCGAAACACTCTTCAACGTATAGCCTTCTAACAGCAACGTTGCGATCTGTTGGTGTTTAGTTTTGTCTGCTGGGCGTCCGCGAAATTTCTGTTTCCACAAATCTGGCTGCTCTTTAATGGCTTGTCGCCCTTGCTCCGCGGCAAACAGGCGATGTTCAGTCTGCACTTTTCCATATCCAGATAACACGGTGAGTAGCGTTTGAGTTTGAACAGAATCCGGTTCAAATGTGAGTGGTTCACAAACGGTTTTCAGTGTGACCCCTTTTGCTAGTAATACTTTGATTGTATTTAACGCCTGACTAAAATCGCGACCAAATGCCGTTAGCCACCAGAGCACAATCGTATCACCTGCTCTGACGGAATCGAGCAGTTGTAAGAATGCCTCTCTCTCGGTTGGAGGCATGCAACCACGAACCTTATCCTCAAAATGCTGAGCTTCGGGCGCAAAAGCTTTTAGAGTATTAAGGTGCTCTTGGTAAGCTCGATTTTTTGGCGAATAACGTGTGTAAAGATAAGTAGCCATATGGACTATACGCCTTTTAAGTTTGGTTCATATACTGTAATGGCTCATAAATATACAGAGGTTCATTAATGCTTACAACACTAAATGGACCATTGAGGTTGAGCAAAAGCAAATAAAAAAGCCAACCGAATGGTTGGCTTTAGTCATTCAAGCTTTCGTTGTCTGCCGCTCGATTAGTTTCACTGGTACCATCATTTTGACCAAGCTACCGTTTTTAGTATTGATTTGATCAACAATGATCTTCACGCATTCGCGAGCGAGACGACGAAAATCTTGGCGGAATGTGGTTAACTGATAACTCAACCACTCTGTCTGCGGAATATTATCGAAACCAATGACTTGTAAGTCTTGCGGGATACTCAATTCGCATTCGATACGCGCAATATCCATAACAGCCATTGCAAGGTTGTCGGTCGCACAGAACACGGCTTCTGGTCGGTTTTTATCAGCGAGTATTTCGCGGATTTTGTCGAGTGAGCTAGCGTAATCATAAGTGGCTTCAACGATGCGTGGCGTATTATTAGTTAGGTCTTCAAATTCAGAGCAGAAGCCGCTTTGGCGCTCGTCGTTGGTAAATGTTGGCACTTCACCCGTCAGGTAAACCGCGTTCTTCACGCCACTTTTGTGCAAAAGTTGCGCGGCTTGTTGGCCAGCTTCGTAGTTGTCACTGATAACGTAACTGCTCTTAGTGCCTTCTACGACGCGCGCGTACTGAACGATAGGGATATTGAACTCTTCACACTCTTCATACAGTGATTTGTTGAAGGTAGCGGAAGCGGCAATGACACCATCTACGCGGTATTGGAAGATGTTCGGGATCGAGTGGTTGTCTTCATCATCCACTTGCCATGGAATCAACACCGCTGAGTAGCCTTGCTTCTGCAATTCACTTGAAATCAATTGAAGTGTTTTCATGTGGATAGGGTAGTCCGCATCGGGGAATACCAAACCGATCAACTTAGATTCGTTAGTGGTCAAGCTACGTGCAAAAGCATTTGGACGGTAGTTTAGGGCTTTCGCGGCTTCGAAGACCTTTTGCTTGGTCTTTTCAGATACTGAGCTGCCCGGAACAAACACACGCGATACAGTAGATTGAGAAACGCCAGCCAGTTTGGCAACGTCCTTCGATGTTACGGTTTGTTTTGCAGGATTCATGTGAGTTGATTCATAAGTCAGTTTAACTGTGACTAGGTTAACACAAATAGGTACGTAGTCATAAAGAGAAATAAGCAAGATTTAAGTAAATAAAGGGTTAGATTGTCTTTGATGGCGCAATTTGGGTAGTACCCAAGTCACATTTCATGTTTTGCATACGAAAAAAGCCTTACCCAAAAAAGGTAAGGCTTGCTCTTATTTCCCATTTCCACTAAATCGAATAAGTTATGTAACCGGAATAACTTATCTCGTGGTTATCAGAAGTAGTAGCGAATACCTGCCGCGAATTGATCATCACGGTTTTCGAATTCGCTGCCATCGTACTGATCTTTACCTAGGTCGAACTGGTATTCAGTCCAAACTAGGAATTTGTTCTTCTGGAAGTGGTATTCAAGACCAGGAATCAGCAAGTTACGCTCGTAACCTTGCGTCTCGTCACCACGATCTTCCATGTAGTTGTAGTTCAACGTTGGGCGTAGGCCGTTGTCGAAGTGGTAGTAAGTGTAGATTTCGCCACCTAGGGTATCGAACATTACGTCCGTACCGCCTTGGCTCACTGCTTCCCAGTTTTCGCCAACGTGGAAAGTCGCACCCGCGTAGAAGCCACCGTTGCTGTAGTTTGCGCCCAATAGCATGATGCGCATGTTGTCGCTGTTTTCTACGCCAACCACGCTTGCGTCTAGATCCGCAACTTCATTTTGATGGTAAGCTGCACCAAGTGTTACGCCGTCAACCGGTTTGTAAGTGATCGACGCACCCATGCCGTTTTTCAATGAGGCTGTCGCATTGCTTGCTAGAGCAACATCTTCACGCGTGGTTTGGTAAGTAAAGCCGTAGCTCACTTTTTCATTGATTGAATTACGGTACGTAATTGAGTTTTCTGCACGACCCGCGCCGGATGCGATACCCCAGTCAGCTAGGTTGTAAACACCTGAGCCACGAGTACCGAATACACGACCTAAATCGGTGTACCATGCTACGTCGTAGAAGGTAGACCACTGCTTAGTACCCGCAGCAATCTTGCCGTATTTTTCGTGATCAACACCTGCGTATAGCAAGCGGTCGTAAATGTTGTCGCCGTTCGCGCCAGAGTTGTAGCCCCATTCCGCGTGACCGAAACCAGTCCAGCCGTTATCCAGACCCATTTGGCCTTTCAAACCGAAACGTGAGCTGCCGCTGTTCCATTCACCGTTGTCATCACCGCCACGGTCTTGGTAGCGAAGATCGAAACGGCCATCGATGGTTAGGCTGTCGCCAGCGTCATTAACAAAAGTGTGTGCAGCAAAGGCTGAGCTAGAAGTAAGCGCTGCTAAAATCACTGCAGAAAGGGTCGACTTTTTCATCATCAATCTCATTATTCAGGGCGCAGAAAGCCACCGTGCGTTCTGCCCGTTTTGATTAAGGGTTCTATCTTGAGGTTGTGCCCCATCCTTGAGGCACGAGTTGGGAGCATGTCGCCTGAACCGAGAGGGGACTCAGGCAACATAAAGGCGGGTTGACAATCCGCCCCTAGGACTTCTTATAGAGAAGGGTTTAGGATCTGTTGAGTACGCTCGAACACGTCTAGACCTTGCTGTTTTAGCCAGTAAGGAAGGTCGATCAGTACCCAGTTCTCAGATAGCTTGTCGCCGTCACGGTAGTAAACGTCAACCACTTGCATGTCTGCACGTACTTCACCACCTGTCATACCTAGGAAACCACCGATTGGCGTGTTAGATAGGTTTGGCCAGCCGAAGAAACAAGAGAAGTTACCTTCTGCGAAACGACATACGTGGCCGTTAAATTTCTTGTCTTTTAGGTTGTTACGGAACGGCAATTGGTGCTGCTGTTGGTAACGAGGGATTGTGTAAGACGCACCGATACCACATGGACCGTACCAGATCATGTCTTTAGACCAGCTCTTCTCAAGAACTTCTGGTGGGCAACCCATTGCGCCGCTGTCGTTCAGTGCAGATAGGTCATCAACCATCTTGTTCACTAGTGCTAGTGTTGCTACGCCTTCTTCTGGTGCTGCGTCTTCGAACAGTAGACCATCGTGATTACGAGGACCAGGGTATACGAAGTGCTTACCTGTTGATGGTGGTAGTGGGTAACAACCCGCTTGGTCCATCGCACCTAGAAGGTCTAGGAATAGGCCAGTCTTAGTGATCTTGCCGTTTTCAACACAGTTAAATTCTGCGTAACGGATGTTCATGATTTTGCCAGTTGGGCGCATGCCTAGGTATTCAGCGTCGAATAGACCCATGAAGTGACCCATGCTCATTACCCAGATTTCACCTGATGTTACTTCGTTCTCACCACCGATGAAGATGTCTTGACGACGCTGCATGCGAGTCATTGATTTCATCAAAGGAGCCCAGAAAACGTCAGCCGCTGCTTGAGCGCCTTGTTGCTCACGGAATGGGTAAACACCACGCCATAGGTAATCTTCTGAAGTGTGTGCTTTTAGTACTTCTGCCACGTTCTCGTGAGTTGCGTTTTCCATTGCGCTGAAGTATTCACGTACAACGCGTTTCGCTTCTTGATATTTAGACATAATAAACTCTCTTATTTGCTGTCGAGTCGGCTTTGGGAACAGGACTCGAAATTAAGTTTTTTCATCCGGCCGGGGAGCCAGCCGGAGTTCTTGAAATTTAGTTACGCTTTTGCTGCTTCGGCTTTTTTGCTCTTATCGAACACGCCGCCTTTTAGTGTCTCTGGCAGTGATAGCCATAGAAGACCAGCAAGGATCCATACGATTGGTGAACCCCACATTGCGGTTTGTAGGTCGGTACGCTCTTGGATGAAGATAAGTACCATTGGTGCCCACATACCGAGGATACGACCGCCGTGGAATAGCGCCGCGCCGTAGCTACGTAGGTGTGCTGGGAACAGTTCTGAGAAGTAACCCCCCCATACCGCTGAAGAAGACAGACCGAAGTTGTAAATCAGACCAAGTAGAGCCAGCATGTTTAGGCCGCCAATCACCATGTTGCCTGGTGCAACAAAGAAGATTGAAACCATGATGCCCGCTAGGATGAAGCCAAATGCGTTCACCTTACGACCGAATTTGTCAGCTACCCAACCCCAGAACCACGCACCAAACAGTGAACCAAATGCTGAGATAGAGAAGATGAGACCGATGGTTGCACCGTCGAACATACGTACATCACGTAGGTAAGTGGTTACGAAGCCACCAAAGAATTGGAAACCGTAGAAGTTAAGGCCAGCCAGTAATAGGCACGTTAGTGTGATCTTACGGTAAGGCTTGCTTAGCATTTCGCCCCAAGAGCCTTTTTTCGCTGGTGTATTTGATTCTTCTGCTTTTGCTTGCTCTTCTTCACCGTAAGCGATCACTTTGCTGTCGCTAGGTAATACAAAGATCATGACCACAGCGGCTGCCAATGGTGGGATACCACCAACAAGCATTAGGCTTTCCCATGGTGCATCGATGCTTGCAATAAATGCTGCATACGCACCCATTACCATCAGCGCTACAGAGAACATAGAAGACGCGAATGCCGTCAACTTACCACGTACCGTTGGCGTAAATAGGCCGATCATCAGGCTCACTGCCACGGTGAAGTAACCACCCAGTGACAAACCAATGATGAAACGCATTGCTGCCCATGTTGTGTAGTCGGTGAACATCATATTGATGATCGTTGCGCCACCGTTTAGGGCTGTGATGGTAATAAGAGTGGATTTCTTACCAAATTTTGTTGCGAACCAAGCACAGCTCAATGCACCGATAAGTGCACCAACCGACTGCCATGTATAGAACTGGGCAGTGTCTGACAGGCTAATACCATCATACGCTTCAACGATGTATGGGCGTACGTAGTCAATAATTACAAAGTTATAACAATAAAAAAAGTAACCAACCAGTATCGCTAGATAGGCAGCTACCCTTTGAATCATAGGAACTTCGCTCATGTGTCTTTTGGCATTCATGACCGATAAACCTCTATTTCACTTAGGATTTGTTGCTATTCAAACTTAAAGAACACGATCTTATTGGGATCATCTTCGATTTCGTGTCGTGGTGAATCATAGTTTTTTTAAGGTCATTAGATCCGTGATCAATATCAATTTTAAAATGAATGCGTACCCAATTAGTGGTTTTTAGTGATGGGAGTCTCATTAAATCGGTCTTTTTGGCATTTTTGAATATATAACCGTCTATATTGGTGATTATAGTCACAGTTATGGCGGGATTATCGTTTAGATATGCTTTTTTAAAGTAATATCCAAGCACAAATAATTAGCACCCAGAATTATGGAAACCCTGAAATGGTTACGTACTCAAGTTTTGTGGTGATTGCGTTATACGTGTTAATCACCATACTAATCAGCTATTTAGTGAATAAGCGCTACAGCAATGGTGGCGACTTTTCCACGGGTGGAAAGCAATTTGGCTGGTTTACGGCGGGTGTTTCGATACTTGCGACTTACATTAGTGCGATGACGTTTGTAGGGATGCCTGGTTGGGTTTATAGCTCTGGCATGGAAGCGATGAGTATTCACCTTAACTATCCCATCGTTATCTTTTTCACTGTCATTTTCTTTGTGCCTGTCTTTTATAAGCTGGGTCTGACTTCGATTTATGAATACCTTGAGCACCGCTTTGGGGTGTATGCAAGAACCATCAACTCGATTGTGTTCATCGTGGTTCAATGTATCTCTGCGGGGGTGATTTTGTATGCCGTTGCGCTGATCTTAGTGCAAGTTCTGCCTATCAGTATTTCTGAAGCCATTATCTACATAAGTATTTTCACCGCTTGCTATACCTATGCGGGCGGGATTTCCACGGTTATCTGGACCGATATGTTGCAATCTGCAGTATTGGTTGCGGGCAGCATCGCTATCTTTGCCATTCTAATGACAGAGATTAATGCGGCAGATTACCTTTCTCGTGATCACCTGAATATCATCAATTTAGACTTTGATTTGGGCGTGGATACCACACTCTGGGCTGGCGTGGTTGCTGTGAGCTTTTTGCATTTGAGTGTGTACGGCACCAACCAATTGATCATCCAACGCACGTTAGCGACGAGATGTGAAAAGACGGCGCAGAAGTCGATGCTGTTGTGTGGTTACGGTGCGTTTTTCGTGTATTTGTTCTTCGCGGTGCTCGGTGTTCTTCTGAGTGTTTTCTATCAAGATCAATCGTTTGAAAACAGCAACGAAGTGATTTTGGATTTCGTCTTCAACCACACTAACCCAATCGTCGTTGGTTTGATCATTTCTGCATTGGCGGCGGCCGCAATGTCGACGTTGGATTCGACCTACAACTCGATGGCGACCGTCGCGACGTTTGATATCTACAAGCGTTTCGTTCGCAAAAGTGCCGATGATGAGCACTACGAAAAAGTCGCAAGGAAGATGAGTTTGCTTGCGGCAGCCATGGTGGTAGTGCCAGCTCTTCTGGCGGTATCGAATGAATCGGTACTCAAAACCATCGCTAGTCTGACTTCTATTTTTGTTGGTATCCGCTTGGGGTCATTCGTGCTTGGTTTATTCTGGGCGAAAGCCAACGAAAAAGGCGTGATCGTTGGTAGCATCATGAGTGTGATTGCGGTATTTACTGCGATGTATCTCGACGTGGCTTGGCCGTGGTTCGCGCCAATTGGTACATTCGTCTTCCTTTTGTTTGGTGTGTTAGTGAGTCGTCGTTGGGGCGCTGTTACTGCCAAACAACAAATCTTTATCAATAATCAAAAACATCTTTTTGCAAAGCCAACCGCAAGCCATTACGGGCTATTGGTGTTCGCTGTGGCGACCATCGCCGCTTGTATGGTTCTCCCTGATTGGCTTTATGCTGCATTGTCGTAATAGGTAAGTTTATGCTGTCCATCTTTGATATTTACAAGATTGGTGTGGGCCCTTCTAGCTCTCACACCAATGGTCCAATGATCGCGGGTTACCACTTCACTCGTTTGATTGAATCGAACTTGGCAAAAGTGGTTCGTATTCAAGTCGATTTATACGGCTCACTCTCGTTAACGGGGATTGGTCACCATACTGACCGTGCAACCATTTTGGGTCTGTTGGGTAACAAACCAGATACCATCAAAATCGCTTCTGCGAACAAAGCGATGCGCAAGGCTATTGAAGAGGGCATGATGTCTGTCGATGGCCGTCATGAAATCGAATTCAACTACAAAACGGACATGTTGTTCCATGAAGAGAATCTTCCTCTGCATGAGAATGGCATGACGATTACTGCGTTAGATGCGCACGGCAATCAGGTTGGGTTTGAAACTTACTACTCTATCGGTGGTGGTTTCATCGCAACGGCAGATGAACTGCAAAATGGCAGCGCGACTTCACCCGTAGAAGTTGAGTTCCCATTCTCCAGCGCGGACGAAATGTTGGCACAGGCAGAGAAGAATGGCATGAGCCTCGGCGGCATGATTCTGAAAAACGAACAAGCGTTTCAGGATATGGAAGCCATCAATCAACGCGCAGAACAGATCTGGCGTGTGATGACGCGTTGCATGGAGCGCGGTTTTGAGACAGAAGGTATCTTGGATGGTGGCTTGAACGTGACCCGCCGTGCGCCAAACTTATTGAAGAAGCTTGAAGCAAATGCAGCAATCGAAAACGATCCAATGGAAATCATGGATTGGATTAACCTGTTTGCCTTTGCTGTGAGTGAAGAAAACGCGGCTGGTGGACAAGTCGTAACGTCGCCAACTAATGGCGCGGCGGGTGTGATTCCGGCGGTATTGATGTACTACCATCGCTTCATCAAAGAGCTCGATACCAAACAGCTTAAAGACTTCCTTGCTGTATCCGGTGCGATTGGCATCTTGTACAAAACCAATGCGTCTATCTCGGGTGCCGAAGTGGGTTGTCAGGGTGAAGTTGGTGTGTCTTCTTCGATGGCGGCTGCTGGCTTAACCGCGCTACGTGGTGGCAGCAATGAGCAAATTTGTATTGCGGCCGAGATTGCCATGGAGCACTCACTAGGCATGACTTGTGACCCAATTGGTGGCTTAGTGCAAGTGCCGTGTATTGAGCGTAATGCGATGGGTGCAATGAAAGCGATCAATGCTTCTCGCATGGCATTAAAGCGTAATAGTAAATGTTTGATCTCGTTGGATAAGGTGATTGAAACCATGTATCAAACGGGCAAAGACATGAACAAGAAATACCGCGAGACGTCACTGGGTGGATTGGCTTTGATTCACCTAGCGCCACCTTGCGAATAATGAGTTAGGCAAATCTAACCAACAAAAAAGCCGAAGCACTGAGATGCATCGGCTTTCCTTTTTTGGAACGTTTATAACTTAGCTATGCGTTTGCTCACCTTTTGGTGTGCGTTGGTTTGGTTGATAGTGCAAAATCACCATCGAAGTAGGTGATAGCAAAACCTCGCCTTCAGCATGCCCTGGGTTGAGGTTACGTACGTTTGTGTCGCAGATCGTTACCCATTCTTGCTTTCGCTCATTAGGGAGCTTAAAGCGCGCTGTGGCGTTAGTTTGGTTGATGAGATAGACCAGCTCTTGTCCTTCTTTACCGATACCAAGGTGAAGTGCGACAGAGCTTAAACGGTTCCAATCATCGTGCTCCATTAAGCGACCGTCTGTACGGCGCCAGAAAATACGGTTGTTATTGCGGTTTTCGCCACTGAAAGCTCGGATAAATGGCACCATGTATTGATTTCGGTTGGCGACCATTTGTGACATCCACGTTTTGAAATGTTGCTTACGCTCCGTTTCTCCCCAGTTAAGCCAACTGGTTTCGTTATCTTGGCAATAGGCATTATTGTTACCGCCTTGGGTGTGAGACAGCACGTCAGCAGTGAGGATGTGTGGGATTCCAAAAGCAAACAGCAAGCTGGCAATAAGGTTGCGTTTTTGCTTCTCACGCGTGGCGATGATCATCAGATTTTCTGTCTCGCCTTCGACACCGTAGTTTTCTGAGCGATTGTCACCGTGGCCGTCGCGATTTTCTTCGCCATTAGCTTCATTGTGTTTGTGCTTGTAAGACACTAAATCTTGCAGTGTGAAGCCATCGTGATACGTGATGTAATTCACTGTGAGTTTGTATGGCCAGTTCGCTGCACTATAAATATCACGAGAGCCCATTAATCGAGTGGCAAACTCTTTTAAATAGCCTTGATCACCGCGCCAAAAACTGCGGGAAATATCACGCAGTTTGTCATTACATTCGTTCCAACCAAATGGAAAGTTACCCACTTGGTAGCCATTTGGACCAATATCCCAAGGTTCGGCAATCAATTTAGTTTCACGCAAAATTGGGTCTTGCGCGACGGCTTTAAAGAAAGCTGCTTCAGGGTTGTAATCATCGCCTTGACGCCCTAACGTTGCAGCCAAGTCGAAACGAAAACCATCGACTTTAAATTCGCTAACCCAGTAGCGCAATGTATCCATTACAAGGTTTAAAGCGGGTTGATAGGTGAGATCGACCGTGTTGCCACAACCAGTGTAATTTGCGAAGTGGTTGCCATGTTTGATGTAAAAACGGGAATCGAGCGCTTTCAGGTTGAAAATTGTAGGCCCTTCCCCCCCCTCTGCGGTGTGGTTGTAAACTACGTCGAGAATCACTTCGATGCCGTTTTTGTGCAGTTCCCGAATCGTTGTTTTGAGCTCTGTGACGGCGTCTTTTTCTGCATAGCGCGGATCAGGCACCATAAAGAGATAAGGGTTGTATCCCCAATAGTTGACCTTTTCCATCTCTAGTAGGTGAGGTTCATGCATACACGCAGCGACAGGTAGCAATTGCAGCGTGTTGATGTTTTGCTGTTCATAAAAGGCCAGCATTTCAGGTGATGCAAGACCTAAATAGCGCCCCTTCAGTTTGTCCTCAACTTCTGGGTGGAGTTGGGTAAGCCCTTTGACGTGTGTCTCAAACAACACCATCTCTTCTCTTGGTATACGCGGATGATCCGTATCTTGCCAGTCAAAATTATCTTCGATAACGATGCACTTCGGCATATCGAAACTTTTGGCTGGAGAGTAGGGAGGGTGGTAGTGGAGGGCTTTATCAATTGACTTTGCGTAAGGGTCAGAAATTAATAGTGGCTCTTCCTTGTGGGAGACAAGGTAACCGTATTTTTGCCCCGGCTTAATATCCGGAATAAAAGTATGACGTATGCCAGCGTATTCATTCGGTAAATCATGAAGCGCGTAACTGCCATCGCCTGCAAACAGGGCGAGTTTTATGTCTTTATTCCCCGGAGCGTGAATAGAGAAGTTATAACCTTCTTTATTTACAGTTGCACCCAAGGGGTAAGGGCGAGAGAGAAGTCGTGTCATCGGAGATACTTTATTTAATATTTATTGCTACCTTTAGGAAACTATAAGTTAAAAACTTTGTCTTACTAAGGTCAACCACCCTAAATATAAAAATATTCATGTAATTTAATTACTTTATGTGACGGCTTAGAATCAAAAATATGAAATGGCTATCACTTTGTAGCGGCTCAAAACCGAATAAACTTACTAATTCCTCCCTAGATTGGTGATCTGACTCGAAAAAACACCATTCGGTAAATTTTCTACTCCCTTCTCATCCCCCCTAAATTAGTTTGGGGCGGAGGAAGTCATCCTTGTACGCCTCGGGTAATCTCATAACTGTTGAAACAAACGGGGATTCGTTCCCATCTTACCTCTCTTTCTTTAGGTGTGTTTTTACTGCCTATATATTCACCTAAAAGAGTGAGCAGGGAAGACAGAATTATAAATACCCTTAATGGAGTTAAGAATGAAAAAAGTAAGTGCAATTGCCGCTGCTGTGGCTGCAACTTTAGCTGCTGGTTCTGCGTTCGCAGTGGATTTCCACGGTTACATGCGTGCTGGTGTTGGCGTGAACGCTGACGGTGGTCAACAATTAACATTCGAAAAGAACAAGATCGGTCGTCTAGGTAATGAAAGCGATATCTACGGCGAGATTCAACTAGGTAAAGAAGTTTACAACAACAACGGCAAAACGTTCTACGTAGACTCTATGGTTGCAATGACTTCTAATGGTTCAAACGACTGGGAAAGCACTTCTGCTAACTGTGGTTTGGATAACGGCGAAGTGAAATGTGTTGACGATGCACAATTCGCACTACGTCAATTCAACGTTCAAGCTAAAGGCCTACTAAACTTTGCTCCAGAAGCAACACTTTGGGCTGGTAAGCGCTACTACCAACGTCACGACATTCATATCTCTGACTTCTACTACTGGAACATCTCTGGCGCGGGCGCTGGTGTTGAAGGTATCGAAGCTGGTCCAGGTAAAGTTTCTTTCGCTTGGGTTCGTAACGACCGTGGCGATATCGCAGATCCAGGTAACGATGGCGGCGATACAAACGTTAACACTCTAGACGTACGTTATGCAGGTCTTCCTTTATGGGACAACGGTTCTCTAGAAATGGGCTTGAACTACGCAATCCTTAACGAAACTGACGCTGC
Organism: Vibrio sp. 1CM7H; assembly: GCF_023161645.1. Lineage (NCBI taxonomy): Bacteria > Pseudomonadati > Pseudomonadota > Gammaproteobacteria > Vibrionales > Vibrionaceae > Vibrio > Vibrio sp. 1CM7H. The sequence goes on along the minus strand of NZ_JALNTV010000001.1, from coordinate 1,602,606 downwards.
GCCAAACGGCACTAAAGATGCGAAAAACGGCGTAATGTTCACAGCAGAATTGACTCAAGGTCTAGACGCTGGTTTCAACAAAACAGTGCTTCAGTACGGTACTGAAGGCTACTCAAAAACAATGGCATTCTACGGCGACGGTAGCTGGTACGGCGCAGAAGCTGATAACGGTGCATCTGGTTACCGCCTAATCAACTGGGGTGTAATCGGCATGGGTGACAGCTGGGAAATGGGTCACCAGTTAGTTTACGGTGTTGGTGAAGACATGTGGGCTGGCCAAGACAAGTGGGAAACAATGTCTGTTGTAGTTCGTCCAATGTACAAATGGGATGACAACCACAAAACTATCTTCGAAGCTGGTTACGCTATCGATGATAACGACGGCGACGAAAACAAATACGGTAAGCTAACTGTTGCTCAAGCATGGTCTGCTGGTTCTAGCTTCTGGGCTCGTCCTGAAATCCGTGTTTACGCTTCTTACCTAACGGCTGACAAAGAAGACAACTCTAACACATTTGACAACGGTCGTTCAGACGATACGTTCCAATTCGGTGTACAAGCTGAAGCTTGGTGGTAATCATCTAACCACTAAGTCCTAAATTGTCCTAGAATGATACAGCCAGAACTTATCTGGCTGTATTTATTTAAAAAACAATAAAGAGTCGAGGTAGACAGTAATGAAAAAATGGCTTGCTCCCGTACTGCTGGGCATGTTGGCTACTGGTTGTGCGTCCGTAGAACAAGTAGAGATGAGTCCAAAAGGTCAGCAACAAGTGATCACTCAATCGGGTGATATTCAATGGGTAACGGTTGATGTACCTGTGGTTACTGAATTCGCTTTGACTGATAAAAGCCAAATGCTGTTGGATGGTAACAGTGCTGGCGCTATTGCAGCGTTTGCTCTTCCGGGCAACCGTGGCAGTCTCGATATCAAATTAGAGACATTCGTAAGTAAAGAACTTCAATTTTATGCTCCTAATGTCGCAGTGATGAACTCGGCAGGAGAAACCATTTACCAAGCAGATTTCTCAAAGTTTAAGTACGAACCAGCAAAACTGTTGGACAACGATAAATTCGTACTTGATCTCAATGTGATTCCAGACATGACAGGTAACGATCTGCATGTATTGGTGTACACGACTTCCGCTGATCTAAAAGGCAGTACGCAAGTTCTGCATCCTGCAAAAGCCTTCGCCATGGCGCGCCACACTCAGCCGCCAGATATTGCAGACCCTTTAGCGAAACACAGCCCACTGGGTCAGTTCCGTTTGTCGGTATCCGCAAATGATATCGTGAATACCAAGATTGTTGCGAAAAACGACAACATTCCGCAAGGTACGGATCTCACTAGCTACTACCACAGCTCAATTGAAGCGGCAGTTGCAGCGAACGATATTCCGAAAGCACTCACCTTGCTCGATGAAGCAAAAGAGCTGGGTATTGAAGGTGCGCAACAAGTGTTTGTGAAAGCCGTAAATAAAAAATAATCGAATATAAAAGGCCAGCAAAATGCTGGCCTTTTTTCATAGAAAATAAACCAATAAAAATACCCCTACATAGAGTTATCTTATTCACATTATTATTTTTATTGTTTTGTTTTTTATATTGGTTAGATCAATAATTATTGACAGTTCCTAACTTATTTTTTGTACTTAGGAAATAAATAAACTTCTCGAAGTAATTTAAATTCGCAATCCGACGATATTTATTTAGCGTTTGATATTTCCATTTTAATAACGATTAATATTTCTTTTAAACGTTGAGTTTATTTTGCTTTGGATATACTAAAAAAGGAATTACGTAAAATGAACATGATGAAGACCTCTCTTGCTGCTGCCCTACTTGTTGCCTTAGTGGGTTGTCAATCGACTGCAGAACCAGAAGCGGCCGCAGAGCCAGTTGTGAATATGTCTCAAGACGAAGTGGTTGCTTTCATGAAAGCGTGTGACAACCCAGATAGCACGGCGAAAGGACCAATTTCTAAACCACTGTTTGTGGTGGGTACGTTTGCGGATTCCGACTGGAAACACGTGCCTCAACGTCAATACACCTACAAAGGAAATAATTTCTACCAAGCTGTGGTTCAAGAAAAAGTAGGCTCCTACAAAATGCAGTATGCGACCGAGTTGTGGTTCCCACAATTTACCGCTAAAGGGAATCGAATGAACGTTGGTGAATTAACACCATTAACATTTGGTGGTTACGGTACAGATACTTCAGTTGATATTAAAGAAGACGGGAAATATGTCTGGAGCCTTCAGTTTGAAGGAAAAGGCAAACCGCTTCATGTTATGGTAAATAAGTGTCAATAATATTCCATTCAGTTATTTAAAATCTGTTTTTATTTATTAACCCCTACATGGGAAGCATGTTGGGGTTAATTTTATTACTCAAATGTTTTTACTTAATTTGAGTAAGTTAGGGAGAATAAAATGCGTAACGTCCGACGTAACCATCGCCTGTATCGATCTCTGCTTGCGTTAAGTGTGATTGGTGCTTTATCTGCGTGTAATTCTTCTGGTGGTGGCGATACTAATAGCAGCACTCCGCTACCGGATACCAGTTATGCTTGCCAAGCCAATGTCATGGCGCAAAGTAACCAACTTCGTACTTATCAAATCATGGTCGAGAGTTTTGTGGATGGCGATGCGAGCATTGGTCACGGTACGGGCTATGGCACCAGTCATCATAATGGCGATTTGCAAGGGGTGATTGATTCACTTGATTACATCCAAGATTTAGGGATGAACGCGATTTGGTTGACGCCGATTTTTGAGTCTGAAGCGATCGCAGGACAAGATCACTGGGCCGATCGTTTGGACGCCACGGGCTATTTTGCGACAGATTACTTTAAGATCGACCCAAAATTTGGTGATTTAGCGACCGCGAAAACTCTAGTCGAAGAAGCACACAAACGCGGTTTGTACGTATTTTTTGATGGCGTATTTGGTCATCACAAAGATGGCTTGATCAAACCCTCACCTTCCGGTTTGTTGCCTTCTGGCTCAAACAATCCCGTTGATTACCCGGCCAGTCTCGATTTCTACAAAGAAGTGGCGACGTATTGGATCAAAGAGCTCAAGATTGACGGCTGGCGCTTAGATCAAGCCTATCAAGTTCCGACAGACGCTTGGACACAACTTCGTAAAGCTGTCGATGAAGCCTCGCAAGGTGTCACGTACACCAATAGCAAAGGCGATCAAGTGAATCCGTTGGGTTACATGGTGGCAGAGATTTGGAAAGGGGAGTCTGAGATCGCGAATGAGGCGTATGGATCGAACAGCGATCCAGCATTGTGCTCTGCATTTGACTTCCCGATGCGCTATCGCATCGTAGAAACACTGGCCGTGAATGAGAGCGGCGTGGGTGGTCGCGGTGTGGATTGGCTAGACAACGGCTATAGCACACACAACCAATATCCAACGCATGCGCAGCCGAATTTGATGATCGGCAACCATGATTTAGTGCGCTTTGGTGACTTGTTGCAACGCGGAAATTTGGCGGATGTGAATGATGCAGAATATTGGTTACGCCATAAAGCTGCGTTTGCCTTCCAAGCTGCGTACACTGGGCCAATCACGCTGTACTACGGCGATGAAATCGGGGATCAAGTGGATGGTTTTGCCGTAAAAGAAGACAACAACACCTGCGCCATTCAAGGTTTGTGCGATGATCACGTTGCGCGCAGCAGTGCGAAAATTGAAGGTGTGACGGCGACGCTTGATGCAAACCAAGCCGATCTCAAAGCTTACGTGAAATCGCTGATGACGATGCGCAGTGCGCACCCAGCATTGTATCAGGGGTCACGCACGAATTTAGTTGCGAGTAACGGCAGTTATGTGGACTTGAAACAATCTGGTACAGACAAAGTACTGTTTGCGCTAAACACTTCGAAAAGCGCGAGAACAATTATTCTTAATCAGGAAAGTGTTAGTACTGGTGAGTTGGTGGATCTGCTCACGAATGAAAAAATTACGCCAAGCAATGGTCAATATCAAATTCCGATGTCGCCATTACAAGGTCGATTCTTTGCGGTTACACCCTAGGAAGTATCCAGAATCACCGCTCATCAGTTGAGCTGACCAGAAGCTTTTCTCATACACAAGCCAAGTGTTGTTGCTGACCCCCATAGGCGCACACTTGGCTTTTTTCCGTCCGTTTTACTTTTCCCTTAATGGTTTTCCAACGATGTAGCCAACAGGTTGCTTCGCTTTTTGCATTGGCGTTTGTTTTCGGCAGGTAGATATTTGTGAGATAAGCTGCACATTAAAAAGTAAATTAACACTTGTGCAACGTAAAAGTGTGACCGAAGGATTACTTATGCCTTACTAATATGTTTATCGTGTTTGGGATTTACATAACTAATGGAAAAGTATAATGAAATCCATAACGAAACCCCTCTGTCTTCTTGCTGTTATTAGCTCTCCGCTTGCATATAGCCAAATTCTCAATGGTGACTTTGAACAGTGGAATGGCAGTGCGCCTACGCAGTGGTCAGTGATTGACGCTGGCATCGCGGTGTCGCCAAGCAGCGAACAAATCAAATCGGGCGGCCTGGCTGCTCAAGTCGTCGTGAATACAGGTACCCAAAGCAACACTGACCTTTTGCAAACCATTAATGTGGAGCAAGGGAAAACCTATCCGTTTTCTGTCTCGGTTTATCACACCGAAGGAAATGTAAAAGCACGTCTGGTGGTTGATGGTTATCACAATTACTCAGATCCGCAGCAGGTAAACCAGTGGCAAGAGCTGGCGTATAACTATACTGCGAGTTCGAACAAGACCATCAATGTCGGGTTGCGTTTTTATGATGAGGTCGGTTTTGATGGCTCAGAAGTTGTCTACGTCGATAATTTTCAACCGACTGAGACAAGTACACAACCTCCTGTAGAAAGCTGTAGTGATCATGAAGTGGTTCTTACACTCACGACGGACAACTATGGCTCAGAAACTAGCTGGGAGTTGAAAAATAGCCAAGCGCAAGTGCTTTTCTCTGGTCAGGGGTATGAGTCGTCAACCTCTGTTGAAAAGACCATGTGTTTAGCCGATGGTAACTACCAATTTACGATTCAAGACAGCTATGGCGACGGCATTTGCTGTGGCAATGGTTCGGGGTCTTACGCGTTGAAGGTGGGAGATAAGACTCTTGCTTCTGGCGCTGAATTCTCGAAAAGCGAAACCACCGACTTTACGTTAGGTGACTCAACCACGACCCCACCAGTGGTTGATGGTTACTACCAAGCGGCGTCTGGCAAGACGGGCTACGCTCTAAAAACGGCGCTGTTTAACATCATCAACAACCACATTAGCCGAGGTTATTCTGCGGTGTGGACCTTGGTAAAAGATGCCGATATTGATCGTTATTACGAAAATGATGGCTCTATTCTCGATATGTATTCAGAGAAACCTGTGGGCAGTGATGCTATCAGCTTCACGAAAGTGACAGACCAATGTGGTCAATATAGCCAAGAAGGGGATTGCTACAACCGTGAACACTCGTTCCCGAAAAGCTGGTTTGGCGGTAAAGTTGAACCGATGAACTCAGATGGTCACCATTTGTTTGCGACCGATGGCTATGTGAACGCGAAGCGCAGTAACTGGCCATTTGGTGAAGTTGCCACCGCGACGTACGTGTCTAGTAATGGTTCTAAACTTGGTCAAGCAAGCACAGGCCTAGGTTATTCCGGTACGGTGTTTGAGCCGATCGATGAGTTTAAAGGCGATTTTGCTCGTGCCTATTTCTACATGGCAACCCGCTATGAAAATGTTGTAGGTAACTGGGAAGGCAATTCAAGCAATGCGGATGCTGTCCTTGATGGTTCAAGTTCAACGGTTTTTGAACCTTGGATGTTAAACATGCTTAAGCGTTGGCACAAAAATGATCCCGTTAGTGAAAAAGAACAAAACCGCAATCAACAAGTGTTTGAGTTTCAGGGCAATCGCAATCCATTCATTGATCACCCTGAGTTTGTTGAACAGATTTGGGGAAACTAACACCTTCTTGGTTTTGGTATCCACCATTTAGTGACGCCAAAAAAACAAAGGGGAAGCGTGATGCTTCCCCTTTTTCATTACGGATGTTTTTAAATGAAACTAGTTTTTCGTTACCGTCACGATTGGCGCCGACTTGTCAGCCGCGTTGAAGTGGAAGTTGTAATTTCCCGCTTCTGCAATCGCAATTTTGAGGTTTGCACTACCGCCACCGACTTCCATCGTTAGCGCTTTACCAAGCTCAACACTGCCTTCGCCACCGAAGTTGGTGTCTGCTGCCCAGTCTGCGCTCGCAACTTTCATCTCGTAGTTGCCCGCCGCTAGGTCAATGTCTAGCGAGTAAACGTCATTTGCTACATAGCTGAACTTCGCAGTGGAGTCTTGCGCTGGAGTATCCCATGTGGTGATAGTGCCACGTAGGTAAAGTGCTGTTTCACCGAACGTTGGTGCATCTGCTGACTTCGTCACTGAAACGACAGGTTTTTCTACGCTTTCATCTTGAACATGTAACGCGTTCAGAGTGAAGTTGTACTTACCAGTTTCAGCGACAGACAACGTACAGTTTCCCGCAGAGCCTAAGTCTAGTGAGCCAGAAGCCAAATCCGCAGCATCACAACCGATGTTTGGATTTGCCCATCCTGAATCCGCAAATTTGAACTCGTGTTCACCAGCTTCAAGAACGCCAGTTACAGAGTACATGCCATTGCCAATAAAGGTCATCGCCCAGTCACTGCTATCTGACCACTCGTTCATGGTGCCTTTGACGTAAACCACAGTTTCGCCGTAAGGAGGAATGCTCGATACGTCTTTATTGTCCGTGTTTACTGGTAGGCCTGCACCTTGCGCGCCGTCTTGTGGCTGTACGAATACCGCTGTTGTCAGTGCTGGTACTGTGAACGTTTCATTGGCGAAGCTTGCACCTTTCACGATGTCATCCGCAGAGTTTTGTTGAACTTCATGTAACTCGAAACCAGTAGCGCCAGCAACTTTGAAAGATTTCTCTGTTGATGTTGAGTTCACAACGGCCACGATAGCATCGTAGTTCGAATCCAAATCGGCACCTGCTGATGTGCCATCGTCGATAGACATCACAATCAAGCCTTCTACTTGGTCTTGGCCCACGTTGCGGAAATCAACACGATTCATCACTTCTTGCGCGGTGTCTAAGCGGAACAGTTCGCTTGTACTACGGATTTTTAGTAGCTCTAGGAATTGTTGCTTCGTCAGCTCGATGTCCGTTGAGTCTGGTTTCGCCGTGCTGTCACCGACGATGGTTTTGATCAACTCCCAGTTTGCACCGTCTTTGTCTTCACGTGGTAGACCAACGTTCCAGTTATTGTCGCTTCCATCGAAGAATACACGGTTGAACCAGTCACCAGAATCGTACGAGTCACGCTGCATTGACTTAGAGCGCAATAGCTCAGAACCCATGTGAATGAACGGAATACCTTGACCTAGCATCACCGTTGATAGTGATACAGACTGCATTCGTGCGCGTTCAGCAGATGAAGTACCTGTCGCAATCTTGTAAGCGTTGTTGTCCCACAGCGTTTGGTTATCGTGCTTAGACACGTAGGAAATGTTTTCTGATGGCACTTTTGTGTAGCCTGCTGGAGCACCATTGTAATCAACATTCTTACCAAGTTTGGTTTCGCCTTTGTAATCCAGAAGGACGTAGTCAGCTAAGTTACCAGCCATACCTAGACGAACCAGATCTTGGTTGTGTAGGCGGCCATTCACAGATTCTGCATCAGTTTTAGTTTCTTCGTTCGGGTAAGCGGCGTTACCAAAGCCTTGGTTGAAGCGAAGTGGGTGCTTACCTTCTGAATCTACACCGCCATCAAACGGGCTTCCGCCACGAACTGCGTCACGCAGACGATCAGAGAAAGTACCGATTTCTGTCCCCGCCATGTTGACTTGTGTCGCTTGATCGAAGCGAGCGTTTTGCGCGACTTCACCGAAGTCCCAGCCTTCGCCGTAGAATAAAGTATTCGGATCAATTTCACGGACTTTTTCAAGTGCGTAAACCATGACATCTTTCGGCTGGTGGCCCATAAGGTCAAAACGGAAACCATCGACTTTATAGTCATCCGCCCACACCATCAATGAGTCAACCATCAGTTTACCCATCATTAGGTTTTCGGTGGCGGTGTTATCACAACAGGTTGAGTTTTCTACGCCGCCAGTGTTGACGTTTAGGCGGTGATAGTACCCAGGGACAATTTTATCCAGTACTGATTTTTCGTTCACACCAGATGCATTCGTGTGGTTGTACACGACGTCCATGACCAGTTTCAGATCCATTTTATGCGTCGCTTGCACCATTTCGCGGAACTCAAGGATACGTTTAGACCCGTTAGGATCGGTCGCATAACTGCCTTCTGGTACAGTGTAGTGGTATGGGTCGTAACCCCAGTTGAAGCTGTCTAGCATGCGAAGATCGTTCATCAACGCTTGTGCTTTGCCCGTTGTTGGGTCGTAGCTATTTAATACCTCTTCAATCACTTTGCCGTCATCTTCGGTCTCACAAATGGAGGCTTCTGGCTTGATGCCACAAAGTTTACCCACGGTGTCGGTGATATCGACTCGCTGGTCAGCGTCTTCATCCACGGTTGCAATATCAAATGCTGGCAGGATATGTAGCGTTGTTAGGCCAGCATCTTTTAAAGCTTGTAAGTGAGATACAGACTCACGCTCAGGTTCTGTAAGCGCCAGATATTTGCCATCAAGACTTGGTGTGCCTTTGCTGTCGTTAAAGCTGAAATCACGAATGTGTGACTCGTAAAGGACGTGGTCTTCGTCTTTTTTAACCGTTGGGCGTGCGTAGTTTTTCCAATCTTGAGGCATTAAGCTTGGATCATCTAAATCAACCACTTGCGAGTATCGTGAGTTCTTAGACAAGCTCATTGAATATGGGTCTGTTACCAAACGCGTTTCAACGACGCCAGTTGTTGGGTGGTATACCTTAACTTGGTAGCGATAGTATTTGTTGACAACGTTGCTTTGTGCCTCAGAAACCCAGATACCTGTTGCTGGGTCTTCCGTCATGGCAACGGTCGCTTCTTCTGCTAAGTTTTCATCGTAGATTATCAGATCAACATCTTGGGCAGTTGGTGCCCATAGTTTGAAGGTTGCGGCACCGCCTTCCACAATCGCGCCGAGTTCTTGACCAATCGCGTTACCTGCCTTGGAATCGGCAAACACCGCATCCAAAACGCCCGGCTTTTGCACTTCAGTTGCAGAAATGACGTCACCATTTGCGTTGTAAGCTACCATAACGATTTGTGACTTCAGGATCGTGCGTAGGGTCGCGTCATCGACATCAATGCCTGCAGCTTGGAGGCTAGCAAGGTGACGGAAGCGTGATTTCAGACCATCAGATAAATCACCTGCTTTCGTCAACTCAACCGCTGTGCCACCGGAGATTTGCTTGTCTTCATCCATTTTAATGTCGTTGCTGAGGCTGTAGAACAGCTTCATGGAATCCGCATTGGCCGCCGCTTCCCACGCGATGGTGTTGGCATCTAGCCAATGCGCTTTTTGACCATCAATATCAACAGGGCGTTCTTCGATTGGCTCGTAGTAAAGCTCACTGCTGCCGTGGAAGCCAAACAACCCTTTAGATTCGCCGATTTTCGTCAGCTCCACTTTTGAGTTTGCACTGCCGAATGCTTTCTCATCACCTTTGTGCAGAATGAAGTTCATGCATTCGTGTGGGTCAGAGGCATCTGGGTTCACTTTCAGTACGTAGTAAGCACCGTAGGTGTCGTTGATGCCATCGAATGGATGCGGTGCCGACCAATCCGTTCCTGTGCCAGGAATGCCCATTGCGTCTAAATCTGTGCTGGTACAGCCTTCACCGTTCCACAGGTGCAAGCCCCAACCTTCGTAGTCGCTGGCCGTTGAAGCGGACGCCACGTCGCGTTTGTAATAAATGACGACCTCGTTCTCTCCCGCAGGGTACAAGCCTGAGCCTGGGTTCGTCGTATCTTCGTTCGTGCTATCACTACCACAACCGCTGATGACTGCGACGGAAATCAAAGGCAGTACGGTTTTGGCAATTGTTGATAATTTAAATGTCTTATTGTCCACGTTTACAAATCCATTGTTATTGAATTGATATTGAGCTGCGCGCTGCCTTCGCTGACTCAGTCATCAAGAAGGTTTCGCACACGCTAGAAAGGCAGATGCCGAAAAAGGAAATGTTCAACTAGATGCTAATACACTGAATCATCAGCAAAATGTGAGAGCAGGCAGTTAAGTTTTTTACAAGTGAAAATTTTCTGTCACAGTCGATTTTGTTCACAAATTAAATAATAAAACAGACGCATAGTGAGAGCTTCTGCACATCATTAAAATGTAAATTTTTATAGGAGGAGCAAGGGGGGATGATAGGGGAGGAGAATATCTCAGCCCCAAAACCGTGATTAAGTTCTATAAAAATCGCAGTGATATTTTTTAATTAAAAATAAGTTGCAGTGATATTGCATAAAATACCGCCATTAAGTCTTGGCAAGCTTCAGATTTTCGCTAAGTGGTCGTTATATAATGAAGGTAGTCGGCGTTATGTCGGCGCGTAATCTTAAGATTTCCCTGAGAGGGAGATGAATTGGGCCCTGAAACCAAAAGAGGCTATTTATGAGTAGTATGGGCATTGCCATTGCGGCAACTGGCCTTTCACTCGTCCTGATATTTGTGTGGATGATCTCGTTGTCGATGCGGAAACAGAGACTCGAGGCAGAGAGGAAAGCTCGCGAAGCCGCTTATCGAAAGGCGATGCAAAAAGCGCGAGAGCAAGAGCGTAAAGAGCGTGAGTTCAAAGCAGAAACCGGGCATATCCCCACCATTTTATTTCTAGCGAAAGAAGCCGAGAAGGACAACATTCGTCAAGCGCTGTATTGGTATGATAAAGCCGCTAAGTTGGACAACGTGACGGGAATGTACGGTATTGTTCGCTTGAGTGAGCGCATGCGTGAAGATGTGATTTTAAAAGAGCAGGCAAACTTTTGGCGTACCGCCATTGCCGGAATGGAAGGTGATACCGAAGCGAAATTTGCGACAGGCAAAGCGTTGGTTTTTGGTCGCGGATCGGAAAAAAATATTCCCAAAGGTAACCAACTGATTGAAACTGCAGCCGAAGAAGGCTGTATTGATGCCATGCTTTACATGGGTGAATGGCAACTTTCACCAGACAATAGTGCAGGACGCAGTGCAGATGCGCTTTATTGGTTTATGAAAGCGGCTGAAAAAGACAGTGCGGACGGAAAGATCCAAGTTGGCTTATGTTACCTAAATGGTGTTGGTACAGAAAAAAGCATGGTCAAAGGCTGCTATTGGCTTGAAAGAGCCGCAGAAGGTGGCAGCGCCGAGGCGATGTATCATGCTGGCGAAGCGTGGAAGGACAAAGGTAAAACAGGCAATGCGATTGCTTATGTTTGGCTGTTTCTTGCTGCCAATATGGGGTATCAGCCAGCGCGTACGTTGCGTGACGAAGTGGCGACCAATATTGGTGTTGACGTCGTCGTTGGATTGCAATCTATAGCGAAACCGTTGCAAAGAAAGCTGGCGTCAGGGATGGTAAGAAAGCATTCCATTATTCGGGCGCTGAACAAGGTGTACAAACGCGAAGCGTATTTTCCTGCAGAGGAGGAGCTTAACGCGGTGCTGAGTGACGAAAATAAAGACGATGCTAACGCATGGGATGAAGCATCGGCGCCGAACTTCCAGCCAGACATGACCACAGCAACGACGGAAGGACAGACAACCACATCGTCTACCGAAAAAAAGCTCTCTAAAGAGGCGCTCGATTTCACGCAGAATTTCCTTCAACCATAATTTATCTTATCCATAAGCCTCATAATTGAGGCTTTTCTTTTGCCTTTCTGTCTCAGTATCTCTGTCGATCACAATTACAGACTGTAAACTTATCTAAGCGATTTATTTACTGGATTGCATACTATTTATTCGATTTTTCAACACATTTTTAGTGCTTCGCTAAGGTGGGATATGTTTATCTTCAAATAGAGGGATTTCCCTCTTTATCTACTTCTCATGTTGGGCTCAAATCAAGTCTCTTCAATTGATAGTAATAATGATTGAAGAGCAATACTTGATGCCCAGAGTAATAGGTGAATAGTATTCATTACTTTATCTAATAATGTAAATTAAAAATTGTATTATAAATCTTAAATTGTGTTTTTATATTTAGGCATGGATTATTGATTTTATAATTAATTAGGCGCAAGATGACGTACAAAATAAAATAGCATAGATAATATGCAGAATTACACTAGGAAGTAACTTTTTCATTACATGTTTCAGCAGAAATGGAGCGAATTAGTTTGCTCTGTTTTTATTTCTATTAGAGATTTGTGTATGTTGAGAATCATTAGTGCAGATAAATTCATCTCTTCAAGATTTATCTTAGAGTACAGTAAGGCTGAGTTCGCTTCTTTATTAGGCGTTTCCGTTGCTAAGATAAGTAATATTGAAAGTGGAAAATCTTCAATCCCCCCGGTGTACGATTACGCCATTAATTATTTACTTAGTGAGCATCCTTTTAAAGATAGTGCTGTTGACGCTTTATGCTCTCACGAAACGTTAAACTTTGCTCGGCGTATTGACGTCAACACCAAAGTAAAGCGCCTGTCCTGCAAGCGCTGCGATAGCCGAAGGCTGCACGTTATGGCAGGAATGAGTGGGTTGTATTTTGTTGAGTGTATGGATTGTAAACATACCATGTACTCGTCAGGCATGTCTGTAAAGCGTTATCAGCAATGGTCGAATGGTGGAGTCAAGCTAGATAGTCATTTATTCAATTAAGTTGTTTTTTCTTTATATCCAAAGTAAAGAGCCATCAATACATGTGTTGATGGCTCTTTTATTATGTGTTTAAATTTGGTTAAAAGCGGGGTGTTTTAAACTGCAATAATATAATTTAACTTATTATATAGTGATGGAAATCTCAAAACTTTATTTTCTTATAATAACCTTCTTTTTAATAATGGGCGTTGTCACATAATTATTGAAGGATCTTTCCTTTTAGGTGCGTTTCAATATCATTGAGATAGAAATTGGAAAGTGATGAAAGTCTCTAAATTTTAATTCGATAAAATAAGTCTTTTAAATATGAAAATTTAATCACGAAATTTGTAATTTGAATTTTAAATAAATATTTCGTTTGTAATATCTGTCCTTGTCATTTTTAAAGAACAAAAAAGAGATATTTCAAATGAAACGTTTAATTATAGGTGTTAGTAATTACATGCCTGAAGACTTTAGCTTATTAGCTGAATCTTTAGATGAACAATTTAATCGTCACTTACTGCCTTTAGAACAAGTTGAATTAACCGACGTTGGTGCAGCTATTATTACGTCAGCAGACATTAAAGCGGGTCTGCACAGAATGATCTCGGAAACAGGGTACGGAATTCCTGTTTTCTTAGTGACCGATGAAACTCCAGTTTCGGCAGAAGATTACGTTTGGTTAACGGGGGTTATTGATTTAGAAAGACAATCTATCGATTACTACTGCCGTCAAATTAATGAAGCCGTGACTAAATATGAGTGTCGTCTGCTCCCTCCTTTCTTCAAGCAATTAACGCACTACGTTGAGATGGGTAACTCGGCGTTTGACTGTCCAGGGCACCAAGGTGGTCAGTTCTTCAAAAAACACCCTGCTGGTAAACAATTCTACGATTTCTTTGGCGAAAACCTATTCCGTAGCGACTTGTGTAACGCGGACGTGGACTTAGGTGACTTACTGATCCACGAAGGTTCTGCACACCAAGCGCAAGCACACGCTGCAAAAGTATTTAACGCTGACAAAACTTACTTCGTACTTAACGGTACTTCTGCTTCAAATAAAGTGGTGTGTAACGCGCTAGTAACTGAAGGTGATTTGGTATTGTTCGACCGCAATAACCACAAGTCGAATCACCACGGCGCGTTAATCCAAGCGGGTGGTATGCCGGTTTATCTAGAAACGGCGCGTAACCCTTGGGGCTTCATTGGTGGTATGGATGAGCACTGTTTCGATGAAGAGTATATTCGTGCTCAAATCGCGAAAGTATCTCCAGAGCGTGCACGCGATGAACGTCCTTTCCGTCTTGCTATTATCCAGCTTGGTACTTACGACGGTACTATCTACAACGCTCGCTACGTGATGGATAAGATCGGTCATCTTTGTGACTACATCCTGTTTGACTCTGCGTGGGTTGGTTATGAGCAGTTCATCCCTATGATGAAAGACTGTTCGCCACTGCTACTGGATCTGAAACCAGAAGATGCGGGTGTGATCGTGACTCAGTCTGTTCACAAGCAACAAGCTGGCTTCTCTCAAACGTCGCAAATCCACAAAAAAGACCGCCATATCAAAGGCCAAGCTCGTTACTGCAATCACAAACGCTTTAACAACGCGTTTATGATGCACGCATCGACATCTCCGTTCTATGCGTTGTTTGCAGCATTGGATGTGAACGCGAAGATCCACGATGGTGAAGCAGGCTTACGTTTATGGAGCGACGCGGTTAAGACAGGTATCGAAGCGCGTAAAGAAATTCTCAAAAGTTGTGAGTTAATTCGTCCGTTCATTCCAAATGAAATTGAAGGTCAACCTTGGGGCAGTTACGACACTGATGTGATCGCGACCAACAAGAAGTTCTTCATGTTCGAGCCAGATGCAAACTGGCACAAGTTTGAAGGTTATGGTGAAGGTCAATACTTTGTTGACCCATGTAAATTGTTGCTAACCACGGCAGGTATTGCCGAAGACGGCAGCTACGCAGATTTCGGTATTCCGGCAACGCTATTGGCTAACTTCCTTCGCGAAAACGGCATCATCCCTGAGAAGTGTGACTTGAACTCCATCTTGTTCCTACTCACTCCTGCCGAAGATATGGGTAAGATCCGTCACCTTGTCGCGCAAATCAACCGATTTGAAAAATTCATTCGTGATGATGCACCTCTCAGTATCGTGCTACCAGGCGTCTACGAAGCGAACAAAGAGCGCTACCGTGGTTACACCATCCGTCAGCTATGTCAGGAAATGCATGACATGTACAAAGAGCTGAACGTGAAACAGCTACAAAAAGCGATGTTCCGCAGTGAATACTTCCCACAAATGGTTCACAAACCAGACGTGGCAACACGTAAATACTTCCGCGGTGAATGTGATTACCTACCACTTAAAGAGGCCGTCGGCCGCGTAGCCGCCGAAGGTGCACTGCCTTACCCTCCAGGCATTATCTGTGTGATCACTGGTGAAATCTGGACTCAACAGGTGGTGGATTACTTCTTATCTCTAGAAGAAGGCATCAACCGATTCCCAGGCTTCGCGCCAGAAATTCAAGGTGTGTACCTTGAAGATGTCGACGGTCGCACTACCGCATATTGCTATGTCCTAAAAGATTAATCTACCCGTTCGCACCACGCTCTGGCGTCGGTGCGAACCGCTTATTCGTGGAGAATAATTTATGAGTACTGAAACTAAAAAAATGTCGGTGGTGCAGTTAACCATTCTGACGTTCATCAACATGGCTGGCTCCGGTATCATTATGCTGCCAAGTAAACTGGCGCAAGTGGGCACCATTTCTGTGTTGTCTTGGTTGATCACGGCAGCGGGCTCTTTGGCGTTGGCTTATGTGTTTGCAAAATGTGGTCGCTTTAGTAAACGTGATGGCGGTATGAACGGTTACGCGTCTTACGCATTCGGTAAATCGGGTGCGTTTATGGCGGGCTGGACTTACGGTTTGTCGCTCCTTATTGCGAATATTGCGATCGCGATTACCTGTGTGGGTTACGGCTCCGCATTTTTTGAAGTGACCCTATCTCCGGTCGAAACCTGTTTGTACACCATCGCCATTCTTTGGATTTGTACTTTCGCTAACTTCGGTGGTGCGAAAATTACAGGTCAAATCGGTACCTTCACGGTATGGGGTGTGATCCTACCGGTATGTTCGCTAGGTATTGTTGGTTGGTTCTGGTTTAACCCAACCATGTACATCGAAGCTTGGAACCCACACCACCTGCCATTTGGTGAAGCTGTGAGCGCTTCTATTGCCATGACACTATGGGCGTTTCTTGGTCTTGAATCGGCTTGTGCGAACTCTGAAGCAGTAGAAAACCCAGAGAAGAACGTACCAATCGCAGTATTGGGCGGTACGTTGATTGCTGCGGTGGTTTACATTGTATCGACAAACATCTGTTCTGGTATCGTTGCAAACTCTGAGCTTGCCGCTTCTACCGCGCCATTCTCAACCGTATGGTCTGTGATGCTTGGCTCAGCAGCAGGTAAAGCGGTTGCTGGTATGGCGGTATTGGCTTGTGCGGGTTCTCTATTAGGTTGGCAGTTCACTATCGCGTCAGTGTTCAAATCATCTTCTGATGCGGGCTTCTTCCCTAAATTGTTCTCTCAAGTGGACAAACGTGGTACGCCAATCAAAGGTATGGTGGCCATCACGGTTATCCAATCGGTGCTGTCTTTAATGACTATTTCTCCAACGCTGAACGAGCAGTTCGAAGCGCTGGTTAACCTAGCGGTAGTAACGAACGTAATTCCTTACATCCTATGTATGGGCGCAATTTTCATCATGCAGCAAGTGGCGCACGTGCCAGAGCGCGAGATGAAAACCACCAACATTATCGCTCTGATTGGTTCCCTATACAGCTTCTACGCGCTATATGGTTCCGGCTACGAAGCGATGATGTGGGGCTCAATCGTCACCTTCCTAGGTTGGAGTGCTTACGGTCTGATTGCTGCCAAGCATGAGCCTTTAGCAAATTAAAAAATAATAATGAAAGAGCCTTCCCAAACGCGGTGTGGAAGGCTCTTTGTTTTTAGGCGCTTATGCCAAGCCCAAGTCAGAACAAGGCTCTTGGGAATAAATATCCAATGATGTGAAAACTCATTTTCGACATTTGGAGGACGAAAGATGATAAGTCAACCTGTTAAAATCGGTGACGATACCGCCGTAGTCATTCCAAGCGTAATCCTGACTCAACTCGGGATAAGGGAAGGAGATACCCTAGAAATCGCACTGAATAAAGACAAAATGGAAATCAAGAAGATGGTGTTGAAAACCAGCGCTCCAACTTACTCTGAAGAAGTTAACGAGAATTGAGTTAGAGAATCTTGGTTTGTCGGATACACTACTGGTTTCGCAAAACTGGCGCTTGCCGCTGTCTTTGAACTATCGATAACAACAATAAGAGGTAAGGTACTATGCAAGGTATCCTCTCTATACAATCTCATGTTTCTTTTGGTCATGCTGGTAACAGCAGTGCCGTTTTCCCAATGCAACGCATGGGCTTCGAAGTATGGCCGATTCATACCGTTCAATTTTCTAACCACACGCAGTATCAAGAAGGTTGGACTGGGCGAGCGTTTGCGGCTGAAGACATTAGCGAGTTAGTGCGTGGTCTTAGTAACATCGGTGCATTGGAAAAGTGCCAAGCGGTGTTGACGGGCTACCAAGGCAGCGCAGAGCAGTGCCTTGCTGTTGAAGAAACCGTGACGAAGGTGAAGCAAGCGAACCCGAACGCACTTTATGTTTGCGACCCTGTGATGGGCGCGCCAGACAAAGGCTGTATTGTGGCGCCGGGTATTGCAGAAAACTTGTTAAACCGTCTGATGCCAATGGCAGATGTGATCGTGCCTAACCAGTTCGAGCTAAGCCAATTTGCAGAGATGGAAATCCACTCGTTAGACGATGCGATCACGGCATGCCAACGTGCACTAGCGAAAGGTCCAAAAATAGTGCTAGTGAAGCACCTTTACTGCCTAGAGAATGGCAGCTTCAACATGTTACTGGCAACGCAAGAAGGCATTTACTTAGCGAAGCGCCCTCAGTTTGAGTTTGCCAAACAACCTGTGGGGGTAGGCGATCTTATTTCGGCTATCTTCACCGCTGGATTATTGAAGGGGTGGTCTCCTAAACAAGCTTTCCAACACTGCCATGACGCATGTTACGGGGTATTAAGCGCCACTTACCATGCAGGGGAGTGGGAGCTGCAAACTATCGCGGCACAGCAAGAGTTTGTTGAGCCAAGTAAGCATTTCTCAATTGAAGAGGTGGCTCTGGCCACCGCGTAATTGAGCGCAAATAATTAGTATATAAAAAAGGGGAGCCATCATCGGCTCCCCTTTCTATTTATTCTGTCAGTCTTACTGAGCTTTTTGCTGTTCTGATTTACAAACTGCTGCTGTGAAGACAACGTCTGTTGAACTGTTTAGTGCAGTTTCAGCAGAGTCTTGAATCACGCCGATGATGAAGCCAACCGCTACAACCTGCATTGCTACGTCGTTTGAGATACCAAACAGACCACACGCAAGTGGGATAAGTAGTAGCGAGCCACCTGCAACACCTGATGCGCCACATGCAGAAACCGCAGCCACAATACTGAGCAGTAGCGCAGTCAGTAGATCAACTTCAATACCCATAGTGTGCACAGCTGCAAGCGTTAGCGTTGTGATAGTGATTGCAGCACCAGCCATGTTAATGGTCGCACCTAGTGGGATAGATACTGAGTACGTATCTTCGTCCAGTTTTAGCTTCTCACATAGTGCCATGTTTACCGGGATATTCGCCGCACTTGAACGAGTGAAGAACGCGGTTACACCACTTTCACGTAGGCAACGGAATACAAGTGGGTAAGGGTTTTGCTTAGTTTTAACGAACACGATCGCCGGGTTTACAACGAGTGCGATGATCATCATTGCGCCAAGAAGAACCGCCAGAAGGTGTGCGTAGCTTGCTAGTGCGCTAAAGCCTGTTGTTGCGAACGTTGAAGCAACTAGGCCAAAGATACCAAATGGTGCAAGACGAATGATAAAGCGAACAATGTGAGACACGCTGTGGCTGAGATCTTCAAACACGGCTTTCGTTGTTGCAGATGCGTGGTGTAGCGCAAGACCCAGACCCACACCCCAAGCAAGAATGCCGATGTAGTTTGCTTCTACTAGTGCATTTACTGGGTTGTCGACCAGTTTAAACAACAGTGTGCGTAGAATTTCAGCAATACCTTGAGGCGGCGTTGCACCTTCAGCGCCGGTGACAAGCGTTAAATTGGTCGGGAAAAGGAAGCTTAGAACCACTGCTGATAGCGCCGCGAAGAACGTACCCATCAGGTACAGTACAACGATTGGACGCATGTACGTGTGCTGGTTTTTCTTTTGGTTCGCAATTGAAGCGGCAACCAAAATAAACACAAGGATTGGCGCGATCGCTTTAAGAGCACCAACAAAAAGGCTACCAATTAATCCTGCACTTTCGGCATGGCTTGGGGAAATTGTGGCGAGCAAAATACCAAAGACAATACCGACAAGGATCTGGACGACGAGGTTACCACGAGCAAATCGGGCAACGAGGCTGTTGTGTTGCATACATCATTCCTGCAATTTTATGCCAGAGCGAGCAGGGCAATAGTCCATCATTACACGGCGATAATGCCCTTGTATTGCAAGGGGTGAGCATTGCTTCTGGTCACTAAGACACATGATTATCAATTATCCTGTTTTTATAAATTCAGCCATTTTCTTGCTGAATATCACATATCTTAGCTTGGTAATATTTTGTGTCTAGTTTTAGTTTGTTTTTGGATTAAATGTTTGCTCAATGTTATTTAAATAAGATTTTTATGTTGAAAATTATCATTAGTTATGAGTAATGGTTTTTAATAAAGTTGTTAAAAAGGAGACTTTCGTCTCCTTTGATTTTATTGACAACTCAAACGTAACAAATCAATAACTTTGTTGGCGCCTGCGCTTATCACTCATGGCATTTCGAGTGAGTTTCCCGAACTGTCGACTTTGAACTCGTTGTTCTGCCAAAGTCGCGCCGTTAAAGGCTTGTTCTCGCAATAGTTTTTGATAGTTATTGAAACGACGAACCTCCAGTTTGCCATTTTCAATCGCAGCTTGAACTGCGCAACCCGGCTCAGTTTGATGCTGGCAATCACCAAAGCGACAACGCTGAGCGAGAACCTCAATGTCAGAAAATGCCTCACTGACGCCCACTTCGCAGTCTGCTAGTTGAAGCTCGCGCATTCCCGGAGTATCAATCAAGATGCCGCCATCAGGTAATAGATGGATAGAGCGCGATGTAGTTGTATGTCGCCCTTTGCTATCGTCTTCACGAATATGCCCAGTCGCCTGTTCTTGCTGCCCGAGTAATGCATTCACAAGAGTTGATTTGCCAACGCCTGAAGAACCGATAAAAGCGACGGTTTGCCCCTCATTACACCAACTCATGAGCTTAGAAGTACTTTCTGCATCTAAGCCGTTGACCGTCTCAATGACTAGCAGAGGGTCTAGCTTCTGTACTTGGCTTTTGAGTTCATTGACGTCGTCACACAAATCGGCTTTGGAAAGCACGATGACGGGTTCGACTTCGGCTTCATGAGCCAAGGCGAGATAGCGTTCAATACGACTTAAATTGAAGTCGTCGTTAAGGGAACAGACGATAAAAACGGTATCCACATTTGCGGCTATGAGTTGCTCTGCCACTTTGCTACCTGCTGCTTTGCGGCTAAAGAGGCTCAAGCGATCCATTAAGCGAACAAATTGCTGATCGTCATTTAAGATAACCCAGTCTCCGACGGTCATATTGGGTAGAGAGTGGTGGGCATTGAGATGGACTTGCCCCGTTTCTGTCGCCAATAGGTAACCACTTCGGTGATGCGCAATCACACGTGCAAAGATAGTGTCGTCGTAATCGTCTAGTGTCAGTTGTTGCTGAAAAAATGGTTTCCAACCCAATCGTTTTAGTGGGTTTGAAGTTGAAATTAACGTGTCACAAAAAGTATGTGTTTGATTCATTGTTGAATTATCCCAGACGCAAAAAAGCGCCTTAATACAAATCGCATTAGGGTCTAATTCGGATAGAGTTGACCCCGGTGAAGACCGGGCAGAGAAGGGGAGTTGTGGCTATGCCACGTAATTGGTGCGGTTAGGGTTACCCTTGCGATGCCCAGTTAGTGTTATTCAATACAATCATCATGTGTCCTCTTCGTTGGTTAATAAGTAAGTGAATTAATTAAGCCAAGAGAGTATAGCCGCCCTTTTTCTTAGAGGGTAGCTATACTGCGAAAATATTAGCTTTGTTTGTTGATGCGCTCTTCCATTATCTGCGAATACGTGTTGGCTTTTAAGCCGTATATGATTTGGACATGACGCTCATCCAGTATCACGACGCCATGCGCGCCATGATTTTTGAGTGCATTTTTATCTATGATGGACGTCGTTCTAAGGGTAAGACGCAGCCGAGTCGCGCATGCTCCAGTTTCTAGCAGGTTTTCTATCCCCCCAATGGCGTCAATGATCGTATCGACGTCTTGTTCGACATTGGGGTTGGTTTGAGTTAGGAAACTGAAAAACTGTTTCAGCGCTGACTTAACTGTCATTTGAGGAGCCTTCAGTCGTCAGTTTTGAAATGGCTTCAACAATCGGTGCCGGCGAGAGTGTATGCGGTACCTTGGTGATTAACGTGCCATCCGGCTTCAAGAAGTAAAAGTAAGAGCTGTGATCAAGCGTGTATTTGAGCTCCGAGCCTTCCAATTCGGTTTTTCGGAAAATTACGCCATAGTTGTGTGCCAGAGGTGTGGTTACATCAAGCGGTGCCGATAGGCCTTCAATCATAGGATGGAAGTAATGGGCATATTTCGCCGAGGCATCGGCCTCATCACGCTCTGGATCTAAAGAAATGAACATTGGGCGCAGTTGTGCTTTTTGCGTTTCATCGATTTGATTCAGGGCCCCTGCCAGCATAGCAAGCGAAGTTGGGCAAACATCTGGGCAGCGAGTAAAACCAAAATAGACGACTCGAATGCGAGGGTCATTCACATCGAAGATATTGACGGCTTGGTCATTTTCCCCAAACAATACCGTTTGTTGAGAGGTGGAACTATCCACTTGCTCTGGCTTCGTTTTCTGATTATCTAAATAGCTTTTTACGCCAAACCCGAGGGCGAAAGCAACTACGAGAAATAGGGACCAATTGCGGCTCATAACGATTCCTTATCTTTGCATTTTTATAGCAGGGTAAACGGTACTCTCTCCATCACTGAGTTCACCAACCCAGGTCATGGCGTCTTGAGTGCAAACCGGCAGAATGATGTCACCTTGATATCGACCGGGAGCGACTTGCTTCAGTAAAAACTTGGGTTCTCCCATCTCCATTTCTCTTCCTGAAAGGCTTAGGACGAGTTGTTCAGCATCGCTTGTGTGCCACTCAACATTAAGAGTAGTAGGGACCAAGGGTTGAGCAGTATCTGCGTTGAGCGTCATCGTAACATTCTCTTGAACGCACGAGGCAGTAGAGAGAAAGCAATACTCATCTATCGGTTTGATCGGAGTGGATGAAGAAAAGCTTTTTAGTAAAGTTGGGGCATAAAACCCCGCAACCAGTGCGGCTGAAACAGCGGCGATTTGTAACACTTTCATTAAGGTTCAGCATTTATCACTTAACATTACCTGCATCGTAGCACAGAAGCGTCATTCGCCAACTCGTGGCCTAGATAAATTGTGCGTTGTGCCTCGATGACAGAGATCAAAATAACCGCGCGGTGTAGGGGTTGTTGAATCAAGCCCATAAAGATTTTCAATTGCGATGATTTTCTCTTTGCCAACAAACAAGAACGAAGCCAATTGGCTCCGTTCTTGTTTGTTGATTCCGTATTGATTTGATACCGCAGTTACTTGTCTGAATCCGCGAATTTTTCGAGGCTCAAAACCAGCACAATGGCAGCAAGCATCATCACAACGGCAAGCACTAACTGAGAAGGTTGTGACGTCACGTGTTCAAATTCAAATGGTGATAGGTTGTGCTGTAGCAAGGGCACTTGCTCACCCTTTGAATTGGTGCGCCAAGTGATGGTTTCTTTCCAAGGCCAAATCTTTGGCAACGTACCAATCATTAATCCAGTCAAAAACATCAGAGTGAAATCGCGGAACTTGCGTAGTAACCACGACAATAGATGCGAAAAGGACAGCAAACCAATCACACAACCTGACAAAAACAGCGCCAATGTATCGACTTGGAAGCCTTTCACGGCGGCTAATACTGGCGCATACATCCCAATCAATAACAAGATAAAGCTGCCAGAGATGCCCGGTAAGATCATCGCGCAAATCGCGATAGCCCCAGCGAACAATGTGTTAATGGCCGTTGGTTCCATGTGCAGAGGTTTAAGCACGGTGATGCTGTAAGCAAACCCGACACCAACAAGTAGAGTCACAAAGCGGATAAGATCACGTTGTTCAACCTGACGAATAATGTGATAGACCGATACCAAAATCAGACCAAAGAAAAATGACCAAAGTGGGATCGGGTGTGTGTCAAGAAGCCAAGTGATCAACTTTGCTAGCGTAGCAATGCTGGTGAAAATACCGGCAAACAGAGCGATAAGGAAGAAACCGTTGATGTGATTAAAGGCGGCTTTAACCCCTTTTTTTCGCCAAATAGAGAAAAGTGATGGGTTAATGCGTCGAATGCTCTCAAGCAGCGTATCGTAAATGCCGGTGATAAACGCGATGGTGCCGCCTGATACGCCAGGAACAACATCTGCTGCGCCCATGGCGATTCCTTTGAAGAAAGTAATTAAGTAGTTCATTGCTCTAATGCTAAGTCGTTTCGATGGCACAGAGTATACAAACATTGCGACGAAAAAAGTATGAAATAGTGCTGTAGCTAATGGGTTTTATATCCAAGCAATTGCTTATTTTTGTTACAGGTTATGAGGTGATTCAAATACAACGATATCTTAATATTTGGTTTACATTATTGAGATGATTAACTGTACTATCAATGGCTACGTTTGTTGCATTATGCAAATGCAATTTGATAATTGAATTTGCGTTTTGCTATATTTTATATAGACAAATTCACTTTATATGAGATCCTGTGCCCAAAAATAAGTCTTTTCATTTTGGCATGATTAATGCATAATACTGCTCGACCCTTCTTAAGCCGAGGGTCACCTAGCCAACTGACGTTGTTAGTGAATACAATTTGTTCACACTAAATATAAGCCAATCGCGATTATTGCGGTTGGCTATTTTTTTATATGAACAACGTTACTTACGTGCTTTGCAAATTGCACTTCCCTCGTTCTAGACTCATAAAAAAGGGCTGACGCATCACGCCAACCCCTTGTATTTCACTTTAGGTTTTAATCTGTTTTCTTGAGCTGATCAGTACCCCATCAACTGGAGTAAATTTTCAGCTGTTACAATGGCCTCTTTACGATTGGCGATATTGAGCTTTTGGTACAAGTTGCGAATGTGAGTTTTAATCGTGGTGCCTGCCACATCAAGCTCTTGCGCGATTTGCTCATTGCTGAAACCAGAATAAATCAAACCAAGCACCTGCCACTCACGTTGAGTCAGTGGGCTTGTGCGAACCAGTTCCGGTACGTTAGGGTGGTTTACCAGCTTCTCAATGAAGTCTTCATCAAAGTGAATAGAGCGGCTGCGCTGATTGGAGGAAATATCCTTCATCAATTGTTGAGCGCGGTGGCGTTCTAGATCGCCTAACTCATGGCGTAGGCTTAACTTCTCCAGTAGCCCGCCAATGGTGGCGCCATCAATGAGGAAATTACCTACCATCCCCGTCTGGTTTGTCATCACTAACGCTTCTTTTAGCAATGCTTTTGCTTGCTCTTCGTCTTTTTGGCGAGCAGCAAACACTGCTTCGACCACTAAGTTGCGATTAGTATCTGTGATTAGGTTGGTACGACGAGCTTCACTTTGGAGGAAATCCAATGCTGCGCGCGCTTCGGTATATTGACCTAAGTTGATGTGCGCTCGTGCAATGTTGCGCCATTGCAATTGTGAAAAGTGGTTGCATGCCGATTCAGGACGAACTGCAGTGTTGAGCCATTCTTGCATTGCATCGGTATTCCCGCGCGCTTGCCAAAACAGGATCAACGATAGTGAGGCGTTTGCTGTCCAGTCTACATGGTAAGTCGACTGCTTCATCAAATGTTGAATGTGCTCAATGAATTTACCGGCTTTGTCTAGCTCGCCACGGCCAACCGCAATACGCGCCAGCATCGAGTAGCTGTGTAAGTGCTTACTTGGCGAATGGTTTTCGAGAATTTGTAGACCTCGGTAGGCACATTCTTCTGCTTCATCAAGTCGGTTCCAGCACCAAAGCACTTGTGCACGAATACGCAGCAAAAACTCGTGCAGAGGAACATGTTGAAGTTGCTGATCTTCAATCAGGCGGAATGCGGAATCTTGCAGCTCAAAGGCGGCTTGTACGTAACCTTGCGCAATCAAAATCTCGCTTTGTTGTAAAATCGCCCATAACGCTTGGTGGTAAACTTGGTACTGACGCGCCAATTTTTCGGTTTGTTGCATCATCGGTAACGCGCGGTCGAGTTTACCTAGCACGTGGTTAACTTCGCCAACAACCGAAGTTGCCACAATGCGGCTACGGTAAATCGTGTTATCAAGTTGGCTAAGTGCTAGCTCCGCTAATTCGAGTGCTTTCTCTGGTTGGTTGCTGTTGATAGCTACTTGAGCAAGCAGCGCGTTTGCTTGACCTTGATAATGAATATCTAACTCGATGTTACGCTTTTTATGCTCCTCTTCCGCTTCTTCAAGCAGGTGGCCTACTTGGTTATAACGGTGCTGACTTTGAGCCAACCAAGCTCGGAGCATCGTAAGTTTTGGGTGGCTGAACAGAAGCTCAGCATCCAACTTATTAATTGAGCTTTCCAGTGTGCTGAGCTCGCCTTGGTTAAACATCTTCCAGCCGAATTCGTTTAGAATTTCTACCACCAAGTCTTTATCGTTCGACTTTTGTGCATGGTGAATCGCTTGGTGCGGTGCTTTTTGTTGTAACCAGGCAACAGCTGCATTGCGGTGGAGATCTTTTTCTTGCTGAGGAATACGCGCTTGGCGCTCATGAGACAAAAACTCGCCAAATAAGTTATGGAATCGGAACCAGTTTTGCTCCCCTTCGAGTGGGTAGATGAATAAGCCGTAGCGGTTTAATGATTCGATCAAACCAAGCGCATCTTCGCGTTGGGTGAGGGCAAACACCAACTCATCATTGAAGTGGTCAAGCACGGAAACTTGCATCAAGAAATGACGAGTTTCGTGATCGAGCAAGTCGAATACTTCTTCGACTAGATAATCCCACAAATGCGCGTGATTGAACTGCGATACCGACTCTACGGTTTGTGCCAATGTGCGGTTTTGATGTTGCGCTTGCAACGCGATCAACTGCATCGCCGATGGCCAACCTTCCACATAGGTTCTGAGGCTGTTTGCCATGTCTTCGTCGATGCCATCGGCAATACGCTGATTAAAGAAGCGAGTCGTTTCTTCGGTATCGAACGCCAACATCTCGTTGCCGATTTCGATCATTAAATCACGAACACGTAAGTTTGCAGTACCCAGAGGCGGCGCTGCACGACTTGTTACCACAACGGTGAGGTTGTCTGGCATGTGTTTTAAGAAGAAACGCATGGATTCATGGATTTCATCGTTGGTGATCAAGTGATAGTCATCCAGCACCACGTAGCACTCTTGATGAAAATCAGCCATTTCCGCGAACACTTCGCTGAATAAAGAACGTAGAGAAGAGATTTGGCGCTTTTCCGCCAGTTTTTGTGCGTTAGAGCAACTGAAGTTGGTGGCTTTGTTTAATGCTTGAAGTAGGTAGTTCACAAAACGAAAGCCGTCGTTATCGCTGTCATCAATGCTGTACCAACCGACGTTTGGTTTATCGGATAGCCACTGCGCTGCCATGGTGGTTTTTCCGTAACCTGCTGGGGAGCGGAATAAAACCAATTTGTAGTAAGGCGCTTGCTGTAGTAAGTCCAACACTCGTGGGCGCACGATGGCATTGTGCAGGCGTCCTGGTCGAGTAAGCTTAGATGGAATCCACATTAGTAATTATGTCCTTATTTATGTATACCCAAGTGATTGCGACGTGATCATTTCAGTAAGGCCCCCTCGAAAGCTTCGTCTTACTGAATGATGTCATCAGCATCAAAAACTGCTTGAATGCCGGTTAATGTCGCCTCTTGTTGGGGCTTGCATCCGTCTGAAAAAGCATTCCATACGGTCACTTAGATATAAAAGCTAGCGAAAACTAGAAATAACTCACACCGCCTAATTCTAGTTTGTATAAAAAGCGTACAATCCTGTGAGCCGTGTGGGATGGTACGACATCAGAAATGTCCGTTACTTTGATCCACTTCCTAATTCTCAAGGGTTGATGGATTTACCATCAACTACGCCCTTTATTTGTGATTCTTGTCACTTAAATATCTTTTGTGTCGAACGCATTAAGATCTCGTTGCACATCGATTATGAAAAATCTTTCCATGTTAACCAAGTTAATGTGACCAATATTGCAATTTTCACATCATCAGATGAGTGGGCTATAAAAAGCGTCATGAACGGGTTTTAACCTTTCTCATATTCCATTGTGATCAAAATCACTAAGAACTAGAGCAAAGTTCACTTTGGTGAGATTTGGATCACTAACCTAGCAATGGTACCCCCTCTACGCCCTCAGCCCTCCTCCTTCAAAGGAGGAGAATTAGGAGGATGTTTATTCACAGAGGTAAATGCACGATGTATGGCAGATGAATTACCAAAAGACGTGAGAATTTCGTAATGAAACCTACTCAACAAAAACAATTTGACAAGAAGTCGTTCCAAGAAAGCGTAAAGAAACACCTATCTGTAACTTACGCTCACACGATTGAAAACGCAGACAGTCGAGCTTGGTACCTAGCAATGGGTCATGCACTGGCTGAGTTCACTACTTTAGATTTGCTTGCTACTGAAGAAGATCCACGCATTAAAAGTGCGAAGAGCGTTAACTACCTTTCGCTAGAGTTCCTTATCGGTCGTTTGACGGGTAACAACCTAATCAGCATGGGTCTGTACGAACAAGTAACAGAAGCAATGGCTGAACTGGGTTACAACCTAACTGACCTGCTAGAAGAAGAACGTGACCCATCATTGGGTAACGGTGGTCTTGGTCGTCTAGCGGCATGTTTCATGGATTCATGTGCGGCGCAAGAATTCCCAACCGTCGGTTACGGCTTGCACTACGAATACGGTTTGTTCAAACAGTCTTTTAAAGATGGTCGCCAGCAAGAAGCACCTGATGCATGGCGTGGTGTAGAAGGCTACCCTTGGGAAATTGCTCGTCCAGAACTTGCTCAAGAGATCGGTTTCTACGGTCACGTTGAAGTGGTGAACGAGAACGGTAAAGAAGTTCGCAAATGGGTTCCTGGCATGTCTGTAAGAGCAATGCCTTGGGATCTACCAATCGTGGGTTACGAATCAGACACGGTTTACCCGCTACGACTTTGGGAATGTCAGGCAATTGCACCATTCTCGCTAGCAAGTTTTAACAACGGTGACTACTTCGAAGCGCAGCACGCACTGATTGACGCGGGCAACATCACTAAAGTGCTTTACCCGAACGACAACCACGAGAAAGGTAAAACACTTCGTCTAATGCAACAGTACTTCCACTCAGCTGCGTCTGTACGTGACATCCTACGTCGCCACGAAGCAGCTGGCTACTCGCTAGCGGATCTACCGAAGCAAGAGACTATTCAGCTTAACGATACGCACCCAACGATTGCGATTCCTGAGCTAATGCGCATCCTGATGGACGAAAAAGGTCTAACTTGGGAAGCGGCTTGGGAAATCAGCTCTCAAACATTCGCGTACACAAACCACACGCTACTTCCAGAAGCACTAGAGACATGGCCAGAGTCGCTAATTCAGCACCTACTACCACGTCACATGGAGATCATTTACGAGATCAACCACCGCTTCCTACAAGATGTACGTGCAATGTGGCCGGGTGATGTCGCGAAACAACAGAAGCTTTCTATCATCGAAGAAGGTTTCCACCGCATGGTTCGCATGGCAAACCTATGTGTAATTGGCTCTTACGCAGTAAACGGTGTAGCGGCACTTCACTCTGAATTGGTTAAGAAAGACCTGTTCCCAGAGTTCCACGAAATGTACCCAACACGTCTACACAACGTAACGAACGGTATTACGCCACGTCGTTGGTTGAAGTTCTGTAACCCAGGTCTTTCTAAGCTAATCACAGAGAAAGTCGGCCCAGAATGGCCAGCGAAACTAGAGCAACTAGAAGGCATCGCTAAGTACGCCACTGACGAGAAATTCCAGAAAGAATTCATGGCAGTGAAGAAAGAGAACAAAGAACGCCTAGCTAACTGGGTGAAAGAGAACATGGGTATCGAACTCGATACTAATGCGATCTTCGATGTTCAAATCAAGCGTCTGCACGAGTACAAGCGTCAGCACTTAGACCTTCTACACGTACTGTCTCTGTACCATCGCATTATTAACGAACCAGGCTTCGAATGTGTGCCTCGCGTTGTGTTCTTCGCAGCGAAAGCGGCACCGGGTTACCACCTAGCGAAAGAAATCATTTTCGCTATTAACAAGATTGCTGAGAAAGTGAACAACGACCCTCGCATCGGCAACAAGCTGAAAGTGGTCTTCATTCCTGATTACCGCGTGAGCATGGCTGAAATTATTATTCCTGCGGCGGACGTATCACAACAAATTTCACTTGCGGGTAAAGAAGCATCAGGTACTGGTAACATGAAGATGGCGCTTAATGGTGCCCTAACGATCGGTACGATGGATGGTGCTAACGTTGAGATTCGTGAAGAAGTAGGCGATGAGAACATCTACATCTTCGGTCTAGACGTTGAAGGTGTGAAAGCGCTGAAAGCTCAAGGTTACAACCCATTTGATTACTACAATGCGGATCACCTACTCAAAGCGTCTATGGACCTACTACTGGGTGAGGAATTCACTCCAGGTCAACCAGGCTTACTGCGTGCAACGTACGACAGCCTACTAGACGGCGGTGACCCGTACTTATGTCTTGCGGACTTCGCATCTTACGTGAAAGCGCACGAAGACATGAGCGAACAATACAAAGACCAAGCTGGCTGGGCGAAGAAAGCCATTCTTAATACCGCCCTTGTCGGCAAGTTCACCTCAGATCGCTCAATTCGCGACTATGTGAACAACATCTGGAAACTAAAAGCGGTTCACCGTTAATAGAACAGAGTTAAGACCAAGGTAGCCAAGCGCTACCTTTGGTCATTTTCCAAAAGAAGTTATTGATAACAATAAAACCCTACATGGAAGGTGTTGGTATTACCTTCGGAGAAAGCGATGAAAGAACAAACAGCATTAAAGAAAGTCGCGGAAATGGCGAGATTGGCTGATAGCTATGTCAGTGCTTGGGGAGATGAGGCAAAAGTGTCTGAGGAGACGCTACGCCGCTTGCTCGCTTCGCTTGGCTACGATACTAGCAGCGATGAAAAACTATTGGCTTCTGCTGAAAAGAAACATAAAAAAGACGTACTAGCCCCTGTTCTTGTTTTACGCGACGGCGAACCAGTCGAAGTGGAACTAAACCTAGGTACGAGTGCTCGTGAGAGTGAATTCAGCTGGCGTTTAGAAACAGAACAAGGAGAGGTACTTGAAGGCTATCTTCAGTCCCAAATTGTTCGTGATGAGCGTGCTGAGGGTGGCCCTCTAGTGTTTGCATTGCCAAAGAACTTGGCTTGGGGTTATCACAAATTGATTGTCAGCCGTAAGCGTCGTAAAACGCCTTACGAGATGTCATTGATCATCACGCCGAAAGCGTGTTTCAAACAAGACGATCTAAACCAACATAAAAAGCTATGGGGTCCTAGTATCCAGCTTTACACACTGCGTACTCAGCACAACTGGGGTATCGGTGATTTTGGTGACCTAAAACAGTTGGTGAGCGATATCGCTTCTCGTGGCGGTGACTTCATTGGTTTGAACCCGATTCACTCACTGTTCCCAGCGAACCCAGAAGGCGCGAGCCCATACAGCCCGTCTTCTCGTCGTTGGTTGAATATCATGTACATCGACGTAAGTTCTGTACCTGAATTCGCACTGAGTGCTGAAGCTCAGCAACGTGTTGGCAGTGCAGAGTTTCAACAGCGTCTACAAAAAGCACGTGACTCTCATTGGGTGAACTACACAGAAGTTTCGCAACTGAAAATGAGCGTTCTTCCGCTGCTGTTTAGTGAGTTTAAAGCTCGCCATTTAGACAAAAACACCGACCGCGCTCGTGCATTCTTGGACTTTGTAGAAAAAGGTGGCGACAGCTTGTTACACCAAGCTGCATTCGATGCGCTTCATGCTGATTTACACGCAGAAGATTCAAACATGTGGGGTTGGCCTGTATTCCCTGAGAAATACCGCACATTCGACGCAGCCGGTACTCAGAAATACATCAAAGACAACCAAGACCGCGTTCACTTGTACATGTACCTACAGTGGATCGCAGACGATCAAATCAAAGAAGCGCAGTCACTGGCAGAAGAAAAAGGCATGGCTGTGGGCTTGTACCGTGACCTTGCTGTCGGTGTTGCCGACTCAGGTAGTGAAACTTGGGCCGACGACGGTAACTTAGTGTTAGACGCAAGTATCGGTGCGCCGCCGGATGTACTTGGTCCTCTGGGTCAAAACTGGGGTCTGCCACCGCTTAACCCTCAAGTTTTAGAAGCGACGGGTTACGACGCGTACATCAAGTTGTTACGTGCCAACATGAAGCACTGTGGTGCACTGCGTATCGACCACGTACTTGGCCTGCTTCGCCTTTGGTGGATTCCAAAAGGCGAGAAAGCGACAGAAGGCGCGTACTTGTACTACCCAGTGGAAGACATGCTCGCAATCCTAGCGCTTGAGTCGCACCGTCATCAGTGCTCTGTGATTGGTGAAGACTTAGGTACTGTGCCAGATGAAATCGTCGATATCCTTCGTGATGCAGGTGTGCACTCATACAAAGTGTTCTTCTTCGAAACATCGAAAGAAGACGGTGGGTTCATTTCTCCGAAGCACTACGCAGAGCAATCGATGGCGGCACTGTGTACGCATGACATGCCAACCCTGCGTGGTTTCTGGCACTGCGATGATTTGAAAATGGGTCGTGAGATTGGCCTGTACCCAGATGAAAAACAGTTGGAAGGCTTATTTGCTGATCGCTTGAAGTGCAAGCAAGGCATCTTAGACAGCGTTCGCTGGCACGGCTATTTGCCAGGAGGCATTGGTCATGATGCTCAGTACGTACCGATGGACTCGTACCTAAGCGAAGCGCTGCAACTGCACGTAGCAGCGGGTGACTCTGCACTGCTTAGCGTTCAGCTTGAAGACTGGCTAGAAATGGATCAACCGGTCAACATTCCTGGCACGGTGGATGAGTATCCAAACTGGCGTCGTAAATTGTCGATGAACCTAGATGAAATCTTCAGCCGTGAAGATGTGAATCGCATTTCTAAACGCCTCACTGAAGTTCGCGCACAGGCGAGCAAATAAGATGCGTAGAGTGACGTAGATGAATGAGCGGATTACCAATTTTGTTAGCTCAGAGGTACGAAAGTTCCGTCTAGGTCACTCATTCCGAAAACACAATCCGTTAGGATGAAGTACCGTTATTATGCCCGCGACAATAGCGGGCATTTTTTGTTTTTGACATCGCTTGATGCATACATGTTTTAAGCGAAGTCTTTTGTGAGTTCACAACGTTGGCTGTGGAGAAACCGATGTTTGATTCAGATTTCTGGTCTTGAAAAGGATATTGGCTCTAGGGAGAAAGATTTGAAAACCACCAAAACCAAGAAAATAAAGAAACAACACGAACGCGCATACGAACTGCTTGCTGAGGCGGCTTACTCAGACCCATTTTCGGCGTTGGGGCCATTCATTGATGATGGCGAAGGATCGCTGCGAGTGTGGATGCCGGGCGCAAACAAGGTTGAACTGCTTGTTAATGGCGAACCTCGCGTGGCGCTTGAGCGTGATGGCGACAGCGGTTTCATCTTAAAAGAGCAACGCGATTTACACCTGACCCACTACCGTTTGGCGGTCGATTGGAATGGTGTTGAACAAATTATTGATGACCCGTACCAGTACCACAATATTTACCAAGAGTACGAGCATCTGCATACGCCCAAAGACATGTATCACTATATGGGCGCACACTTTGTCACGCTAGAACGTGGCGGTGAAAACATCTCCGGTGTTCGCTTCCTTGTCTACGCACCGCATGCATCGGCTGTTAGCCTTGTGGGTTGCTTCAACCAATGGGACGGTCGTCGTCACCCAATGCAACGTTTAGATTATGGCATTTGGGGCTTGTTCATTCCTGGCTTAGAAGAAGGCGTTCAGTACAAATTTGAGCTCAAAGGGCCAAATGGGGAAGGGCTGCCACACAAACAAGACCCTTGGGGTTTTTACTCTGAGCAGTACCCATCGTTCGCATCCATTACTTACGATCACAAGCGTTACCAATGGCAAGATGCCAAATGGCAAAATCGCGCAGTGACGCAAAAGCGTGATGAAGCGTTATCGTTTTACGAGCTGCATGCAGGGTCATGGAAGCGCAACGAGAAAGGTGATTTCCTCAACTACCGCGAACTCGCGGAGCAGTTGGTGCCATACCTTGTGGATATGGGCTACACCCACGTTGAGCTGATGCCTGTGTCTGAGCATCCATTCTACGGTTCATGGGGCTATCAACCCGTTGGCTTGTTTGCGCCAACCAGCCGTTTTGGCTCACCTGATGATTTCAAATTCTTCGTGGATGCGTGTCATCAAGCTGGTATCGGTGTAGTGCTGGATTGGGTTCCTGCGCATTTCCCATCGGATGATCATGGCTTAGCGAACTTTGATGGTACGCCTCTGTTCCACGACCCGGATCCGCGTCGCGGTTGGCACCAAGATTGGAATTCGTACATCTACGATTTAGGTCGTGAACATGTGCGTCGCTTCCTTGTATCGAATGCGCTGTACTGGTTTGAACAATTCCATATTGATGGCATTCGCGTGGACGCAGTCGCGTCGATGCTCTATCTCGATTATTCACGTAGCCACGATCAGTGGGTACCGAACGTCGACGGTGGCAACGAAAACTACGACGCAATCGCAACCTTAAAATGGATGAACGAAGAAGTGTACAAGCACTTCCCGAATGCGATGACGATTGCGGAAGAGTCAACGGCGTTTCCGGGGGTGTCTGCGCCAACCTTTATGGGTGGTTTAGGTTTTGGCTTCAAGTGGAATATGGGGTGGATGCACGACAGTCTTTCATACATCAAAGAAGATCCTGTTCACCGCAAATACCACCACAATACTATCACCTTCCCGCTGGTTTATGCGCACAGCGAAAACTACGTCTTGTCTCTCTCTCACGACGAGGTGGTGTACGGCAAAGGTTCTATCCATAACAAGATGCCGGGCGATGAATGGCAGCAAACCGCAAACCTACGTGCTTACTACGGTTACATGTATGGTCAACCGGGCAAAAAGCTGAACTTCATGGGCGCGGAAATCGGCCAAACGGCGGAGTGGAATCACGATGATCAGTTGCAATGGTTCTTGCTGGAATACGAACGTCATCAAGGCGTTCAAAAGCTGATGCGCGATTTGAACCACTTGTACCGCAATGAAGCGGCGATGCACGATCAAGATTGTGTTCCTGCTGGTTTTGAGTGGCGTCTACAAGACGAGGCAGATGCAAGCATCCTAGCGCACGAGCGTATCAGTAAAGAGGGTGAGCGTATTCTCATCAT
Source organism: Vibrio sp. 1CM7H (assembly GCF_023161645.1). NCBI lineage: Bacteria > Pseudomonadati > Pseudomonadota > Gammaproteobacteria > Vibrionales > Vibrionaceae > Vibrio > Vibrio sp. 1CM7H. The sequence continues at coordinate 1,567,977 of NZ_JALNTV010000001.1, read as the reverse complement.
CACCAACTTTACGCCCGTACCACACGAGCGTTTCCGTTTAGGTGTTCCAAATGCAGGTCAATACGAACTGCTGCTGAACACGGACGACAGCAAATACGGCGGCAGCGATTTTAAAGTGCAGACCAGTGTGAAAACGGAAAAAGTCGAAAGTGAATCACTGCCTCAATCACTTGAGCTTCGTTTACCACCACTTTCAACCGTGTTCTACAAGCTGAACAAATAATTCAACCTAATCAAATTCTAAGCCCGTTTTACAATGTAAATCGGGCTTTTTTTGACCTGTTTTTTACCTCGAAAACTTGTTGTTCCTGATTGAATCAGGCAAGCTCGCTGGTTTGTTTATCATCAATCGCTAATGCATTGGGGAGCCACACATGTTGAAAAGGCTTAAGTCATTTCTATTTAAAATGGTGTTGATATTACTGATCGCCCCAGTCGTTTTGGTTGGTGTGGTGAAATATGTCGATCCGCCAATATGGGGATGGAAGTTAAGCCGCATTGTTGCGCCACCAAAGAACTATCCAAACAGCAGCCAACACGAATGGGTACCCTTGTCGCGTATTTCAAAAAATATGCAGTTAGCGGTGATTGCGACCGAAGACCAAAAATTCCCTCATCACTATGGATTGGACTTCGAATCGCTATTCGACGTGATTGCCGAGGCAGGTGACAATGGCCCGTCGAGAGGCGCGAGCACGATTACCCAACAAGCCGCGAAAAATGTGTTTTTGTTTCCTTCTCACTCCTATGCTCGCAAGGCTTACGAGCTTTACTTTGCCTTGCTGATGGAGCTGATGTGGAGTAAAGAGCGCATTCTCGAAGTGTATCTAAATGTGGCTGAATTTGGTCCCGGTATTTACGGTGCAGAAGCGGCGGCGCAGAATTATTTTGGTGTCAGTGCAAAGCAACTCTCGAAGTGGCAAGCAGCGCGTTTAGCCGTGGTGTTGCCAAACCCATATCGAATCAAAGTCTATCCACAAAGTGATTACACTGCTCGCCGCACAAGATGGGCAATGAATCAAATGAGCAATCTTGGCAGCGTGCAACTTTAAGTTCCTCAATCCATTGCGCTTAAATAGAACTACGCCCCTATATCAATAAAATGTGAAGCGTCACAACCTTTGGGGCGTAGGCAGTTAGAATGATGTGTTCAGTTTCTTATCTAGGCACAATTAGTGTGAATAAAACTAATAAATGTGCATGGTTACCATGTGCTGCCAATGGACTGAACGATGAAACTGAACCTGATTACCACTACTTTACTGCTTGCGTCGGCAAGTGCCATCGCCGAGCCTAACATCACCATTTCTACCACGACCAACAGCCGTGACTTCCCATTAAGTGCAGAACAGCCTTTGGTTGTGCCTCTAACCAAAGACGGATACACGCTAAAAATCACGGGCGTTGAAGGTGACTGCGTTGCACCCGATGGTCAGAAAGTGAAGTTCAACAAACCTCTTGCGCTGAACTGCGGAAAACCAACGGAACTGCCGTTAAAAATCCGCTTTACCGGCGATTACTCTTTCGCTTTTGATGCGGAAGCCAAAACACTGCGCTTCAAGCGAGAGCCTAAGAAAGCCGCCAAAACTGAATTTAAACGCCCGATCCCGCAAGTGCAATGTGAGGTCTACCAAGGCGGAGAAGTCACCATTGCGTTAGGTGACAGTTTCCCTGAAGGCACCAAGTTACGAGATGCTTACTCGGGGCAAATGGTTGAAGTGCAAGATCAGCAAGTATCGCTGACGCCAAGCAAAGACTCTGGCGGCCTAGTGCTACTAGAGCCTGTACAGAAAACCAAAGAAGCGGTGCCATTTGATTACCGAAACGCGAACATTTACTTCGTGATGGTTGACCGTTTCAACAATGCTGATACGAGCAATGACAACAGCTATGGACGTAAGAAAGACGGTAAAGAAGAGATCGGTACCTTCCACGGCGGTGACCTTAAAGGCGTGATTGAGAAACTGGATTACATCAAGAGCCTAGGTACAGATGCGATTTGGTTGTCGCCAATCGTTGAGCAAGTACACGGCTTTGTGGGTGGTGGCGATAGTGGTTCATTTCCGTTTTATGCATACCACGGCTACTGGACGCGCGATTTCACCAAGATTGATGAGAACTTCGGTAACGAAGAAGATTTAAAAACGCTGGTGGAAGAGGCGCACAAACGAGGCCTCAAAGTCTTGATGGATGCGGTTATCAACCATTCTGGTTACTCAACGTTAGCCGATTTGCAATTTGACGGTATTGAGGTGTTAAAGCCTAATGCCGATCTGCCCAAGAAATGGGGCGACTGGCAACCAAAAGCGGGTGAAAGTTGGCATAGCTATCACCAGAATATTGATTATCAGAGTCCGAACTGGGCTAAATGGTGGGGCGGTGACTGGGTAAGAACAGGTCTACCGGGATACCCAGCTCCGGGTAGCAGTGATATCACTATGTCATTGGCGGGTTTGCCTGACTTTATCACCGAATCAGACAAAACCGTGAAGCCAGCGCAATGGTTATTGGATAACCCTGGTACTCGCGTAAAGGCGCGTGACAATTACACCGTCTCGGATTATCTAATTGAGTGGCAAACTGATTGGGTGAAACGCTTTGGCATTGATGGCTATCGCGTCGATACGGTGAAGCACGTTGAAGGTGATGTGTGGAAACGCTTGAAAGAAGAGGCATCAAGCAGTCTTGAACAGTGGCGTAAAGAAAATGGCAAATCAGGTCAGCCGTTCTGGATGATGGGCGAAGTCTGGGGACACACCGCGTATCGCAGCCCTTATTTCGATGATGGTTTTGACGCGTTGATCAACTTCGATATGCAGAAGAAGCTAGACAAAGGCGCGGCGTGCTTTAGCCAAATGGCAGACACTTACCAAAGCTATGCGGAAACTATCGCGAACGAGAAAGACTTCAACCCAGTCAGTTACATGTCTTCTCACGATACGGAGTTGTTCTTCTCTCGCTTCAAAGACTACGGCATGCAGCGTAACGCCGCGAATGCACTGCTTCTGAGCCCAGGTGCGGTTCAGGTTTATTATGGTGATGAAGTAGGTCGTAACATTGGTCCTTACGCGGATGATTTCCACCAAGGCACACGTTCAGACATGGTTTGGAAACTATCGGATGAGAAGCAAGCGCTGCTCAAACATTGGCAAACCCTTGGTCAGTTCCGTCAAGCACACCCTGCCATTGGCGCAGGTCAGCATCGAGTGATTGAACAGGAAGGTGCGTACGTTTTCTCTCGTTCGCTTGGCAATGACAAAGTCGTCGTGGCGTTTGTAGGACGTAATAAGTAACTAAACGCTCTTTATGTCGATAAATAAAAAGCCCTTCCTTGAGTTATCAAGGAAGGGCTTTGTTGTTTTAGTTCGCCAGTTCTTGGTCGATGACTTTTTCTAGCTCGTCAAACGGCACATAGCCAGGAATGACCTGATCATTAATGATCAACGCAGGCGTGCCGCGTAAACCAAGTTGCGTGAAATACTGATAGTTCTTATCAAGCAGCGCTTTGGTCTCTTTGTCGTCGACAAGCTGCGCTTCTGTCCCTGTTTTCTTCGCGATTTGCTTTAACGAGCGTGCATCATGTGCGCCCGGTTTTTTCACCAATAACTCATGCACTTGTTCGTACTTATCTCGCTGTTTTTGCCAAACATTTAATGCGTAACTTGCCGAGTTGTAGCCGTTTTTCTCGTATTGTTCTTTAAAAGAGACATTGAGGTTAAGCACTTTTATCTGCGGGTATTCCTTACCAACTTTGACCAGTTCTCCTTCTAAACGTTTACAAAAAGGGCAACTGTAGTCCGTTACGTTAATAATGGTTAACTCTGGGGTTTCAGCACCAAAAGAGGAATGTTTGCCATCACTTAGATAGTGACGAACCTCCTTCAAGGTGTCGCCAAATGACTGTTGATACGCAATGTACTCTTGAAGGTTTTGGTGCAATGAATCAAGAATTTGAGGATTCTCTTTTAGTATCTGAGTAACTTCCCCTAGCTTTTGTTCTGCGGTCTTTTCTGATGCGAAAGATACGGCAGGTACGATAGCCATCGTTAACGTCAAAAGTGTACGAGTGAATGTCATAATATTTCCTAAAACTTTTAGATTTCGTTGTTTGTTATGTGAAGTGAATAAAATACGTACAAAAGTCAGGCGAGAAGATCTTTCGCCTTGCTCGGTTTATTCTCTAAACACACAAAGTTTTAGGTGAACCCGACACTTTTCCGGTATCGGTTCTGTGTATTCCAGATAATGAATTGCTGTGGATGCCATCGGCAGCGCCACAATCAAAGCAAACAGAAAAAATGGAATAAGAATATGATCAAACTGGTGTTGGTACGCTTGAACTAGCTTCTCTGAAAGGTCGCAAGATGGTGATAAATTCACGCTTTCATCTTGCTGACTCTGTATTTGGTGAGCCTTAGGGCAGCTTTTCGAGAAGCCGGAGTTTTGGCTTAAACATACCATCACCACCCAAAACACGAGGGCGAGTGTCCACTTGGCTATTTTAGGTTGTGAGCGTAACAATGGGCTGCTTAGTCCTGTCGATTCTGGTTTATGCCGTTTGCATATGACCGGACAATCCTAACCTAAATTTCATTATGGAATGTTACTTTCGAGTTAATCGATATCGCCTCAATTCCAAAGTATGAAGTACGTCATGAATGTTGTAGAAAGCAATATTCGTTGGAATCATTGGTCGGATTGATGAAGAGGTCCTGAGGTATCGATATAGATTAATATACCTAATTGTTAGCACAAATTTTTATTATCTTTCAAATGTGATTAAAATCATAAAACAAAACTTCATAACTGAGTCGCCAGAATGTTCGGCAGGCGGATTGATTTTGATCATCTCTCTAGCACATTATTCGGGTGAACATATGTGTCCTGTCCCACATGTGTAGGTAATGTTATGAAAAATCCTGTTCAAACCGAGCGCGAGGTTACGCTGGGGTGCTACGTTGCACTGGCGTTTGCGGTCGTCTTCTTTTCTGGTCTCATGCAATCGAACGAATGGTATGGCGTATTTGATTTCACAACGTTGAATGGCTCTTTCGGCAAGGTGGCTTATGGTGTCACCGAAACGGCTGACGGTGTGCAAGTTGCAACAACGTCGCTTCGTGGTACTGGTGGTAGCGGTGCACGTGACGGTTTCATTTTTGCACTTACTTTGATTCCTACCGTTATGTTCGCACTGGGTATGATCAATGTACTTGAGCACTATGGTGCGCTTGAAGCAGCTCGTAAGCTTCTTACTCCTCTTCTACGTCCTCTAATGGGCATCCCAGGTAACTCTGGTTTGGCTCTTATCGCTTCGCTGCAAAGTACTGACGCAGGTGCGGCGATGACTCGTCAGCTTAAAGATGAAGGCCATCTTACCAAACGCGAAACCGATGTGTTCACTATGTTCCAGTTCACCGCTGGTGCCACCATTGTTAACTTTTTTTCCTCAGGTGCGGTGCTGTTTACGCTGACGATGGCGGATGGCTCGCTTGCCGTAACGTCTTCTATTGGTTTGGCGGTTGTGGTGATGTTCTTGTTTAAAATTGTGGGCGCGAACTTATTCCGTATCTACCTAAACATCACAGAAGGTAAAGAAGACAAGCAAGATCAAAACAAATCTGAGAACTTAAAAGAGGAGGCGGCGTAATGAGTGACGTAAAAGTAAGTAAGCCGATGGTGACAGATATTTTCGTTGAAGGTGCTAAAAAAGGCTGGGTTATTGCGACAACATCAACCGTGCCTAACGTTCTTATGGCGTTTGTCATCATTAAAGCGTTGCAGATTACTGGCGCGTTGGATTTGATGGGCTCGGTATTTTCTCCAGTAATGGCGGTTTTTGGTTTGCCAGGTGAAGCGGCTGCGGTGCTGATTGGTGCTTGGATGTCGATGGGCGGCGCAGTTGGCGTGGTTATCACATTGTTTGACCAAGGCATCTTGAACGGAACGCACATCGCGATTCTTGCACCTGCAATTTATCTAATGGGCTCACAGGTTCAGTACATGGGTCGAATTATGGGACCTATCGGTACTGAAGGTCGTTATATCCCAATTATGATTGCGATTTCCGTATTGAACGCATTTGGCGCAATGCTAGTCATGAACTTGTTTGTTTAGGGGGCAATCATGCAGTTTTCTCTCAATGAATATCTCGAAGAACTTCGTCCTCTCATCAATGTCGATTGTGGTACGTACACCACTGATGGCATTGAGTTCATCGCTTCTCAATTTGAAGATAAGTACCAAGCGATGTCAGGTTGGAGCGTAAAACGCATCGACTGTGGCAGAGCGGGTATCGGTCTTGAAGTTCGAAACAAGCCTGAGACTGAGCAAGTTGACGTGATGCTGATTGGTCACATGGATACAGTGTTCCCTGTCGGCACCGCTGGATTACGTCCTATGTCTCAAGACCCTGAAAAAGCGTACGGTCCGGGTGTCTCGGACATGAAATCTGGCTTGCTGAATATTGTGTACGCGATGCGTAACCTCGACCAAGCGGTGTTGGATAAACTGTCGATTTGTATCTGCATGAACCCAGACGAAGAAACCGGATCGTTAGATTCGGTCGACTGGATTCAATCTGTTGCAAAAAACGCGAAGAACGTATTGGTGGCAGAAGCAGCACGTGCAGACGGCGGTTTAGTCAAAGCGCGCAAAGGCATGGCGCGTTACAAAATCACGTTTAATGGCATTGCAGCCCACGCGGGCAACGAGCCAGAAAATGGCCGCAGTGCAATTACCGAGATGGCGAACTGGATTCTCGCAATCAATGCCATGACGAACTTCGAATCTGGCACCACATTAAACGTGGGTATTGTGTCTGGCGGTAACGGCGCAAACATCGTCCCTGAGCACGCTGAAGCGATCGTGGATGTGCGTTTCTGGAATAACGATGAGTACGATGATGTCGATAGCAAGCTAAACGGTATGCTGGAGACACCATTTGTTGATGGCGTTAGCATCGAGTTGGTTCGTGAAGCTTACAAACCTTCTATGGTGCCAAGCGCGCAAACTGAAAGTCTGATGGCATTAGTTGAAGAAGCCGCAAGTGAACTGGCTATCGACATCAACTGGAAAGAAGTGGGTGGCGGCTCTGATGCAAACAATACGGCAATTCTTGGCGTTCCAACTTTGGATGGTCTAGGACCTATCGGTGCAGGTTTCCACAGTGACCAAGAGTACTTGTTGCTTGAGTCTATCGAACCACGTATCAAAATGCTGATGCGTGTACTGGAGAAGATTGCTCAATAAGGCATTCTGCTTCTAAAGCTTGGTTCCCAAGACAATAATCCCCGGACTTCGGTTTGGGGATTTTTCTATCTGTGTTTTTGTTTCACTTTACTATCATTTCTTGTTATTAATCTTGCGTTCAGGTTCGATTTATTAATATGTTGGCCACAGTCATAAATTTCGGAGGCAACGATGACCACAACAATGTCTGTAAAATCGGCGCCGAAAGACGCCAAAGATCAAACGATGCAAGCGCCAGATGAGAAAACATTCTGGCGCAAAATGAAAGGGTCGGTTAAGAAAGCGGGTGAAGAAATTGCCGTTATGGGTATCAAATCATGGCTCGCGATGACAGATTCCAACACCGCCGTTCGCCATAAGGCGATTTTAGGTGGCGCGTTGGCTTACTTCGTATTACCCACCGATATGGTGCCAGATGTACTAGCAGGCGTCGGCTTTACCGATGACATGGCAGCGCTTACGTTAGCCGCTAACTCTGTCGGCAATGCCATCACTAAAGAACACGAAGAACGAGCCAGAGAAAAATTGAATTCGATGGCGGATTAAGTTGAAAATTTATTGTACAGCGCTAATAGCCATTTGTGCTGCTCGATAAAGTTTTCCAAATACCATAAGAAAAACATTTCTAATAAATTTTGCAGACATATCTTCAATTGCTGTTACTGGTTTTCCAATAAACACCAGCATATGGCCTAACAGCCCTTTGACTTGTGATTCTCTTACTTTAGATGCTTCAGCTACTTTTTCTATATTTCTAGCGAGTATGTCATAAAATGTCATTCCAGTAGATACTGTGGCTTGGGCTGCTATTGCTGAAAACAAGCCAGTATCTTTTAATAATGTTATTAATGCTGCTTGAATTCTTTCTGACCAATACTCTGTAAATGATGCTTGGTTTCTGTGCTCAAACTTAAATCTAGTAGGAGTATACAAGTACTTGTTAGATCTGACTTTTATTGCTCCCCACGTTTCGGAGCTAGCATTATCTAAATACCCTAAACTTGTTTCGCTAGACATACTATGAGCATTTAAATTAAAGCCAGTACTAGCGTCTAAGCGGTACTCATCGCCATTATGTGGCGCATGGATAAATGGCCAGACAGGTACTTTAGGTACAGGATCTGCGCCGTGAGTACAGCGGTATACTTTGTCGTTGCTTTTACTAGATTTACGGGAATATTGTTCTAAACCAACTCTAGGTGCGCCAAAAGTATATAAATTCACTCTTAAGGAATACTCTTCTCTCAGCCAATCAGAACATAATGAAGCTAGAGCCCCTCCTAAACTATGCCCAACACAATGAATACGGTTAGGTAAACTTTGGAATTGCTGTAAATATTGTTTTATACTTGGTTTGATACTTGAAAATGAATTAATAAATCCAGCATGAGCAATAGAACCATTTGGAGAGCCTTTAAGGCCTACATTTAGGTTGGTTACCCAATCATTGGCGTTTTGCGTCCCTCTAATGGAAATTACTAAATCTCCCTTATATTTTCCTTTCCCAACACCAATTACCGCAAACGCTTCAGATGTTCTCATTACACCAGGTATCACTTTTCTAAACAATGGTATACGATCTAATCCTGTGATACCTCCAGTTCGGCCACTAATAACATCTTGCTGCGAAAATGCAAAGTGTTTTTCAAAACCTCCTTGTCCCTTGAACGCTAGTCTCCCTTGCCCCTGATATACTCCATAAGGTATGTTCGCGATCTCTGATGCAAGTTTTGGTGTTAAAGACGGCATTATGTATCCTCCGTAAACTCTGTTTTATATAAAAATCCATTTAAATTGCAATTGCTAATAACCATTAGATCTCGAGCATTATCTAGATTGATATTTTTGAAAAAATATCGGAATTCTTTATTTTTAAGCTCACAGTAAAGGTTATTTAAGTTATCTTTTATAAATATAGGCGGTGAAACGTAGCTTAACTGGGACTCCCAAATGTACTTCTTTTCTTCATTTATATAGGTATATATTCCGATATATGAATATGTTTGATTCAAAGCTGATTCTTTGAACCTTTGAGAATGTATGACTGGTTTAAAGTGAAATTCACCTAACTCATTAGTACTTGAACTCCTTTTGTAAGTATTCTTTAAAAAATTAGCTTCTAAGTAAACGGTTACATTTTCTAGAGGTCTTTGCTCAAGAACTAAAGTACCTTTTATCTCTGGGCTTAATGTGTATTTAAATTTCTTAAAAAAACCGAACATACTTTCGTTGAAACCTAATGCAAGTATTGGAAATGAGAAACTGAATAAAAAAAGACTATTTTTAAACATGAATTTATGATGTATGTATCTTAGTACCAACTTAATTATCAGACTACTACCTATCGCGATTTGGTTTTGATCTTTAATTTAATAATGGAATTTGTATCTCTATATGATGAAAATGTCCCTTATGTCATTTTCAAAATGATAAACATAGACTAGTAAAACTCTAATTCTTCAGAAGAATTATTATCATAACCTAGCTACTTACCGATTCGTAACTAAGAAAAGTCTAGAAGCAATTATATCTGTACATTAGCACCTTTAGCGGGGGCGTCTGGTACTAAAATGCGTTGACATTTTTTACACTAAGCCAACTTCGTTAGCTGTCGGCTTTTTGTATAGAGGCCTCCAGTTAGGCTGGATTTCCCGTAAAGCTTACAGCTATAAGTCAGTTATATAACCCCTTTCAATTTGATAAAAACGTCTTGTGGTCTGGCAATTGCAGAGTTAATTAAGAATTGAAAGGGGTCCCAATGGATACAAAAAGAGCTTAGCGCACACGCGATGGAATTATAAATATCATGTAGTTTTTGCACCAAAGTATGAAGGCAGGTGTTCTATGGTGAGAAGCAAAGGACAGTAGGCGAGATACTTTTTATGAGATTCGTCCAATGTTCAGAGTCGAGAATATCAATTAACTCGTTAAAGGAGAGGTTCTTCACCCGTTCATCTTCCAATTCTCTTTCAAGTCGTTGGATTTTTTTAGCCGGAGACTCTTTCGGTTTCGTTTTTTATGCATGGTGTTCTTCCTTGGGTTATGTATCCAATCCATTTTTCCATATTTTCTTAGTCAGGTTAAAACCGTTGAACGCCCTTGAATAACATAGGTTGCTTGGGCCTGTTTGTAATTCATGTAGCCTTTTTCAATAGCATCGACGACCTGTAATTTAAAGCATAGTGTGCTATTACGCGGGGTTCGCTTAACGTAGGGGGTATGTGCAGTAGTCATAATTTGTCCTCAATGTGTAAATACATTTCAGGACAACACATGGAAACAAAAAAACCACCTTAGAATAAGGTGGTTTTTTCTTAGACAGGATAATTTAATCGAAAAACGATTTAGGCGTCAGCGCGTTTAAGGTGCACTTCTTCTTCGGCAACGCCTGCCATTGGGTCGTTGAAGCGAGCTTCATCCAATGCGCCTTCTGACTTCGCAACAATGACGGTTACTGCACTGTCACCAGTGATGTTTACCGCAGTACGAATCATATCAAGTAGACGGTCAACACCCATGATGAGCGCGATACCTTCAAGAGGCAGACCAACTTGGTTCAATACCATGGCTAGCATTACAAGGCCAACACCAGGGACACCCGCAGTACCGATAGATGCCAATGTAGCTGTCATGATGACCATTAGGTAATCGCCCATAGTTAAATCAATATTGAAGGCTTGAGCAATAAAGGCGGTTGCGACACCTTGCATGATCGCCGTACCGTCCATGTTCACGGTTGCACCAAGAGGTACTGTGAACGATGATACGCGGTTCTCAACCCCCATACGGTGCTTAGCCGTTTCCATTGTCACTGGAATCGTCGCGTTTGATGATGCGGTCGAGAAAGCAAACATGATCGCGTCTTCCATCTTACGTAGGAACGTTATTGGATTTAGACCAGTGAAACCTTTTAACATTAAGCTGTAAGTGACTAGGCCGTGCAGGACAAGCGTACCCGCCAGTACTAAGAAGTACTCTGCCAGATTGACGATTGCGCCCAGACCAAGACCAGTAAATAGCTTCGCCATTAAGAAGAACACACCATAAGGCGCTAAGTTCATCAAAATCGCTACCAGTTTCATGATCACTTCATTCAGATCAGAGAAGAACGCTGCAATACGTTCACCAGGTTTGCCTGCTGCGCTGATCGCAATACCAAATAGCACTGCGAAAACAATAACTTGCAGGGTTTTACCTTCAGCCATTGCACTGATAGGGTTGGTTGGGAACATATCGATGATCACCTGACCCAAAGATGGTGCTTCTGCTGATTTGAATGAACTTGCTGCGGTTAGGTCAGCGCCAGCACCTGGCTGGAACAGAGTACCCATAGTTAGAGCAAGCGTAATCGCGATAGCCGTTGTTGTAACGTAGAAAGCGAGGGTTTTACCACCCATGCGACCCAGTGTAGAAAGGTCTTTGAGGGAGCTAGTACCACAAACTAGTGAAACAAACACTAGAGGGACTACGAGCATTTTTAAGCTGGCGACGAAGATCTGTCCACCAACTTCAAATAATCCATTAACAATGTATGCGTCGACAAATCCGTTGCCGGCAAAAAGTGTGCGAATTGCAAATCCTGTCAAGATACCCGCTACCATACCCAAAATTACGCGGCTGGTTAGCGACATCGGTTTCTTGGTATTCATGAGAACACTCCTTATAGTTATGCACCTTGAGTTCACTTCAAAGCGGCGAGCAGAGTAGCAGTGGAGTGATAAAATACGAAAGAATAATCCTCTAAATGGTTAATAGATGTGAACTTTATCACTAATAAAAATAGAGTTTTAACCAAATCTTAACTATTTGACTGGTCGAAAAGTTTGTATTTTAACACTTTTATCGAACATACAACCGATAAGAAGGAGTGTTTACATTTATTTTTAGTAGTAAATGGAGTGCATATTATCTCTAAGGAATGTTGCTCTTGCATAACTATCTAGATTTTATTCAGGCTAGAAGCCGTCTCTTTTTGACTGTTTTTGTATTGGGCTGAACACAAGGGGCTAACGAGCCGTCTATGCCCCTGCTTATGTTACCTATCCGCTGAATCAATGATGGTTGGTCAATGTAGATAATTGGAGGTGATCCCAACTCCAATAATTCTGATTGGTATTGCTAATACCCCCAACCCAATAGCATTGCTTCGCTAGCATGAAGCCTTCCAAACAATGCTGACCAGCATCAGTGATATGGACGCTCTGTTCCCACCAGTCCCTTTCACGTGACTCAATCGTGATTAAAGGCGTTTGACATTGTGCTAGAGGGAGGAGTAAGGCGTAAAACATCACATCGCCCAAGTAAGGTAGAGGTTCACGTTGTTGATATTGCTCAAACCAATCTTTGATGAGAATTGAACGATTTTGAGAACTTAGGACCTCTAATGCAATCTGCTGAGTCAAGCTTAATCCTGTTTGTGAATGAGGTAACTCTTGCATATGGCGTATGAGCACGTTGAGCATATTGGGTAAGCAATCTAGATCATGCTGCTCGATCAAATTAACCATAGAGATGGGTGTCGGTGATGTGACAGCGTGCCAGGAATGTTTAGCCTGACTGAATAATTTGGCTGTCACGGGTTCACGGTATTGCCAACAAGCGCGAATAGCCTCTTTAGGCAACTGCCCCAAACCGATGAATCGCTCAGTGCCAGGGAACTGGTTCAACTCAATGAGCTCTATCACCTTGTTTTCTACATTCTCTAACAAGGTTAGGGCACGAAGCAGCATTAATTGGTCATAGCTGTCATGTTCGACCCAAAAGACGATTCGTTCAAATGTATCACTGAGCAGCGTATCAATATTAGCTTGCTCAAATTTGACAATATCTTGCACTGAATCTTCACGCTTCATCACGGGCAGCAGAGTCTCTACGACATATTGGTCACGAATGGCAAGGAAGTTTTGTGGTGTTGCTGGTATGGGGCCAATACAAAGCGGATCTATTAGGGCTAAAAATGTTCCCTCGAATCCGCTGTCTTTAAGCCGTTGCTGAATATCATGCCCACAGCGGACATGGAGCGTTTTTAGCTCGCTATCAAGAGGAGGGAAGTGATTTTTGATGGCGTCTTTGTGAGCTTCTAACTCTTCGACATGCGCTTTTAATTTACTCCAACTTGGTAAACCTAATTCTCTGGCTAGCGAATGTTGAACGTCAGCTAATTGAATTGTATTGGGAGCTAATGATTCTGGTTTGGAGTGAAATCGCTTAACTCGATCCAACATCTCATCATCGTGTTGACGTATAGCTTTGAGCCTTTTTTAGCAACGGATTTTTGTTGGTTAATGTTGATTAAGAAGCTATTTGTAGAGTTCATTTTTCACCTTTCTTATCTCTTCCACACTCGCCTAAATAGAAGCTAAAAAGAAGGTAAAAACAGATTGTTCCTGCTATACAGAGCAGGGTAGAAGAGTTGCCGTGAACCAAGTTCTTTCCGCGAGTGTTGGGGGCTTTAGGCGTGAGCAGACTGATAGTAGAGTTTCACAATCCATCATGCAACCATTCATGAGAGAGCCGCATCACAAAATATCAGCCCCATTAAAGAAGTGCTGAATAGTTTGACAGCCAATGCCTATGTAGATGTTAACGACCATCCGTTTTCTAGTAGATATGCATTACAGGATCCAGTAATAAAAAAGCCCTGCTGGGTCTAGCAGGGCTTTGTAATACATGTAGATATTAATTACTCGCTCTTGTAAGCGTAGTTATAGTAACCGTAACCATATCCGTATGAGTTTGACGCTTTCTTCTCTACGGCGTTTAGAATCACGCCTTTTACTTCCACGCCGGATTGTTCAAAGCGGCCTTGTGCGACTTCAATTTCCTTCAAAGTCGTTTGATCAAAACGAGCTACCATCAGTGTTGTTCCTGCGATTGCACCAACAATGCTTGGGTCGGTAACCGCGAGTACAGGCGGCGTATCGATGATCACAAGATCGTACTGCGCCGACATTTCGTCAACAAAGCTCTTAAAGCGAGGATGCATCAAAAGCTCTGACGGGTTTGGTGGTACTTGGCCACGAGTAACCACATCTAGATTGTCGATGGATGTTGATTTAATGATATTGCTATGGGATGTCTTGCCGCTCAAATAATCAGAAAGACCGTTATCCCAACGTAAACCAAAACATTGCTGCAAATAACCTTTACGCATATCTGCATCGATAAGCAGTACTTTCTGACCTGTTTTCGCAGCGACGGCTGCAAAGTTTGTCGATACGAACGTTTTACCGATAGATGGTGCTGGACCTGAAATCATAAGAACGTTGTTCTTCGCTTCCATCATCGCAAAGTGCAGGCTAGTACGAAGACTACGCAGGGCCTCGATGGAAAGATCGGCCGGGTTAGCTTCAGCAAGAAGGACTAGCTCATCGTTGCTGCCTTTGTTTCGTTTAAGCTTGTTTGCAAATTCCAGTTGTTGAATAGATTTTGGAACGCTAGCGTAAACAGGCATACCAATCTGCTCAATTTGATCTGGTGTTTCTACACCACGGTGGAATGCCGCACGAATTAATACGAAAGCCACGCCTGCCATGCCGCCAAGCAGTGTTGCTAGCACAACGATAAGCGCTTTTTTCGGCTTGATTGGCTTCGAGAACGATTGAGCGTTATCTAAGATTCGAACGTTGCCAACGGTTCCTGCTTTAATGATGTTGAGCTCTTGAACCTTGTTCAATAGCTGGATGTAGATTTGTTGGTTTACTTCTACATCGCGCGTCATGCGTAGAACTTCACGCTGTGTTTTCGGTAACTTTTGAACTTGTTTATTAAGACGCTCTTTCTCTTTGAGTAGCGTCTCACGTTTATCAAGCAGAGACTTATAAGCCGGGTGATCTTGTGTAAAGCGCTGGCTGATTTCACTCTCTTTGAATGTAAGCTCATTTAACTGCGCTTCTAATTCAACCATCACTTTCAGCGTTGATTGAGCTTCAAGGCCTAAGTCGATAGATTCATTTTCTTGACGGAATCGATTTAAAACGTCTTCAGAAGCGGTCAGTTTTGTTTTGATGTCTGGAAGGTGGCCTTTCAAGAACTCGAGACTTTGCTCTGCCTCTGCTGAGTTTCTTTGAACGTTTTGCAAGAAGTAGTTCTGGCTAATGTCGTTCAAGATAGCTTGAATCTTAGCGCGATCTTCACCAGAGAAGCTTAAAGAAATAATCCCGGTTTGCTTACCACGTTCGCTAATCGATAAGTTTTGTTGCAGTGCATTGATTGCATCTAATTTGCTGACTTTACTCACGGTAAACGATGCGCCGTCTTGCGCTATCATTTCTGTAGCTAAGAATTGATAGCCGTTCTTTTCAATGAGCTCGCCAACCTTACCTTCTAAAATGACGTTATTGTCATCTTCTATAAGTTTGAACGTCTGTTTTTCAGAATCAATAACTTCGAGAGTTAGAGGAATTCCAACTGCGTAAGAAGGGGTATTAAATCGTGAAACGCTCAGACTGATTTGTTCGCCTTGCAGTCGAGCTAAGCCCTTACCGACGATAGGCATGTAATTCGGAGATACGACCGTGGTTAAGTTGAACTTATCAACTGTACCACCTAAAATCATACGAGATTTAATGATCTCAATTTCTGTTGTCGCTGATGACTCTGCTGAAAACAGCTCTCCCATATCACCAACCATCGCTGAAATACCACCGGAGCTCTTACTTTCAATTTGGATAAGAGCGTCAGCTTTGTAGATAGGTGTTGATAGAATGGCAACGCCGACGCCTATAATTGAAAATAGGACTACGGTACATAGAATGAGCCATTTGGCATCAAGAATGATCCCAAATAACTTTCCCAAATCGATCTCATCGTCGGCTTGACGTGATTGCTTAATAGTTTGTGTTGTCATTACTTTAACTTCTTAAATACCTTGCCATTGGCGTTTATTTATTTAGCCTTGCGGCTTATAGTTTTTGAGACCACGCTTTTGCTGCTTTTTCTATAAGCGTATAAGCATGTTCGAAGGCTTCTCTACTTTGTCTGTATGGATCAGGAATGTTTTTTTCACTTATCCATTGTCCAAACAGCATCGTTTTGCCTCGTGCCTCAGGAGCGACTTTGGTTAAGGCTTCTAAATGACCTTTTTCCATAACCAATATCAGATCGTATTGAGCGCAAAGCTCAGGTGTTAATTGTCGTGCTTCGTGTCCATCTAAGCTTACGCCATGTTCATTCGCGATGGTGGTTGCCATATCATCAGCAGCTTTTCCTGTTAAATGACTTTTATCCACCGCGATTCCCGCTGACGCGACATGTTTGTTTGGTAGTAAAGACTGCAAAAGCCGCTCTCCTGTTGGAGAGCGGCAAATATTACCTACACAGACGACAAGAATATTAGAAAACAAATGCTTACCCTATTTTAAATTGTATGCCTATGATCCCAACTGAATTGCTTGCTTCTTTATATTGCACAATTGAGCTACGTAACTATTGAATGCATGCCGCAAGAGATAACTTTCTTGCGGCACGTCGTTTTTACGGCCAAGTGCGTACTCGTAGTACACCTTCGGTTAATTCGTTAAAGCCGGAAATGGTTGGAACAAGTTGAGCAATAACGCGGTTCCAACGGCTAACAGGCGCGGCTGTTACATAGACTATGTCGTATGGGTTGAGATCAAACTCTGTTCCAATCACCAAAGCAGAAGCATCAGAAACATCCAACTGATAAATGTCCGCCATTTTAGCTTCTTCTTTTGAACGTCTGATGACGAAGACGCCAGTAGCATCGGCGGAGATTTCATTAATACCACCAACGCTACTTAGAGCTTCAGTAAGGCTCATACCGCTGCGATCAATTTTGAGTAGCTTCGGATCGTTAACTTCGCCCATAACAAATACTTTTTGCGCATCGTTACGGGGAATATGAACAATATCACCTGGCTTTAGAAGACGGTTTTGAGTTAAGTCGCCTTGTTGCATCAGAGCGTATAAAGAGACATTTTCAACCACACCGTTTCGCGTCAGTGTTGCATTACGCCAATCGGCTTCGGCTGCCAGTCCGCCTGCTCTATTTACGGCATCAAGAAGTGTAAGAGGAATGTTTGTGATTGGTTGTTGCCCTGGCTTGTTCACTTCGCCAGTCACATAAGTCTTTTTAGAACGAAAAGCTGCAACGCTTACATCGACTTGCGGGCTCTCAATGTATTTTGCAAGACGGTTGGCAATGTCTGCACGAATTTGGCGAACGTTTTTACCTTCAACGTGTACAACGCCAATGTAAGGGTAGAAGATTGTGCCATCTGAGTGCACCCAGTTACCTGCTTCGGCTGAACTACGATATGAGCCAGCTGGGATCGTGAGCTCTGGGTGGTCCCAAATAGTAATATTTAAGATATCGCCAGGTCCTACTTCGTATTCATACTTGGCGATTTCAATATCTAACTCTGGATTTGGCTTTGAAAAAGGATCTATTGAATTTAAAGAGGTCACTCGCTCCAAAGTTAAAGGATAAACCGTAACCTGCGATTCTATATCACTCGATTCAGTGCTCATTACTGTTTTGTCACTGACCGAAAGGTGGCTACCAGGCAGAGTACACCCTGTAAGAAGGATAGGAAGTACTGATATCCCCAAAAATTTATTAAATGTGTTCATTGGTTTATAACTACCGAAAGAAAGTTTGCCGACTGAAATTGGTTCATTCTAATTGAACTGCATTTCATCAATGTTGACGATTTACTGCAGTTTTAAGCCTTTAGAAAGCGAGTCCATTCAGAATTATTTGTGTAATAAACACTCCAAATGGCTGCTAGCGACTTAGAGCTCTTAGTTTCATTTATGAAGGTGAAAAATCTACCCCACAAAAATAGTCAACCATTATCCATCTGGTTGCAATAAAGGCAACTACATACTTAAAAAATACTTACGAATACATGACAAAATTATGTCTATTTAGCGTTATTGAGATGAATGCATGATTTTGCACATGTAAACAGGCAGGAATGTGAAAAAACTCATGCCAAAGTTGTATGCATCCTATTTACACCATATGCAACTGCCGTTATGCTTCCTGTTGCGGTCGGATATAACAACAAATATTGGAGCTAATTTTGAAAATCAAACTTTTAACGGCAAGTGTGGCTGCAGTCCTACTAGCAGGTTGTGGTAGTGACAGCGATCCTGAGGTAAAAACATACTCAGTACAGGCTTATGATCCAGCTGTTATCGGCATGGAAGTCTCTTACGACTGTGGTGGAGATTTAAAAGGTAAGGCTGATGAACTGACAACAAACTACAAAGGTATGGTTGGCTATGCGCGCATTAGTCACATAGATGTAGTTAGTGCTCCAAGTGAGTGTACTTTCACATTAAAGCACACTGATAAGAGTGTAGATGCATCTAATGGTAAACGTATTACAACTGATTACAAAATTCCAAAAGGTCTAGCGCAAGCAGATGCACCTGTAACAGGTTCACCGTTTACTACTCTAGTAACGGATACTTTGGAAGAAGGTGCAATTTACACGCCCGAGGTTGCAGAGCAAGTGTTTGCTGACTTAGGTCTTGATGTCAATGCGATGGGCGTTTCAGTTAATGATTTGCTTCGCAATACTGAAAGTGTAGTTAAGCAGTTAGATGAGAGTGGTGATGCTGCAACAAAAGCATTAGCGACTAAACTGGTTGCTACAGCGAATGTAGTTTCAGATGTCATTAAAGCGAACCCTACGGCTTCTCCGAAAGCAATTTCAGTAGCAGCCAAAGCTGTAACTGAAGAGGTAATTAAGAAGAACCCAAATTACCCTAAAAATGATTCTGGTGATGTTATTTACGTAGAGGTATCTGAAGAAGATACTAAAGATGTTGTTAACCAGGTTGAAAAAGAGATCGAAGCAGGAAAACCTGTAGATGATTTCAAACCGGTAGTGCCACCGATTCCAGATGCGAAGCCAGGCAAACCAGTTGATCCTGTTGATCCGCCATCAGGTGGTTCAGGCGGTAACTAATTAACTGTACTGATAATTAAAAGGCCTCTTCAGAGGCCTTTTTTGATCCTATCGTACTGTGGTCATCACCTTTTAGTGAGCCCTTTACTGTTTAAGTAAGGCAGGATGTGCGGACGTGATTCGCCAGCTAGTTTACAGGTGACTTCTTGTGACCAAGTGCTTTGTTTTTGATTGCTCGAACGGTTTGCATAGTAGTTTTGCATGGTTTGGTCATAAGCCTGAATATCATCCAAATTTAGGTCTTGATATTGATTCTCATGCACCACGACATGAGCAGGTAGACGTGGCTTAACTTCAGGGGCTTGATCTGGATGACCAAGACACATACCAAATAAAATGGCTGTATTTTTAGGTAAGCCTAATAACTCGTCGACTTTTTGAGCATTGTTTCGTAAGCCACCAATATACACGCCTCCTAGTCCCATAGACTCTGCTGCAAGTAAGCAGTTTTGTGCCATGATGCCAGAATCAACAGCACCGATAAGTGTTAACTCGGTGAAATCAGCTTGCACATCAGGATTGATACTTGCGTGGCGCTGGTAATCAATGCAAAACACCAAAAACTCAGCAGCGCTTTCAACGTACCCTTGATTCCCCGCATATTGTGCCAATAGCGTACGCTTTTCTTTATCAGTCACGCGGATAATTGAGACGACTTGCAACATACTTGATGAAGACGCCGCAAGGCCAGCTTGTAGAATCGTTTCTAATTGTTCGCTCTCAATATGTTGTGAGGTGAACTTTCGAATTGAGCGGTGATTGAGAATTGTTTGTATCGTGCTGTTCATGGTGACTTAACATCCCCTGTTACATGTAAAGGCTGAAGCCTCACCTTAGCGATATTTAATGAGTCGGTAAACTATCTCAAAAGAAAAACAATGCTTAGCGCATAAGTGTGAAGATGAATAGAGAATACATCACTCGTTCTGCTTGAGAGCGTATATACTGTTTTTAGAATCAACAATTTAACTGCAGTGGAAAATATGAAAGAACTCATCGTTCATACAGTCACGGTGTTTATGGGCTTCTTTGCGATCATGAACCCCATCGCCAATATTCCTATCTTTTTGAGTTTAACGGCTGATGAGGATAGAGAAACCGTGCGTTCCATGGCGCTTCGTTCGGTTTTTATTGCATTTGTCATCATTGCGATGTTTTCGATCGCCGGTAAATTAATTTTTGATTTGTTTGGTATCACGCTGTACGCCTTGCGAATAACGGGCGGTATCTTGGTGTTTTTGATCGGTTTTAATATGCTTCAAGGTGATTCGACGCATCAGAAAACTAAAGAGAAAGCGTATTCTCCAGCGCAGCAGCAGGCGGCGTTGAGCATTGCCGTTTCTCCACTTGCAATGCCGATATTAGCAGGGCCTGGAACGATTGCTACCGCGATGAACTTTGCTACGGCGGGTGGTTTTGATCAAACCATTATTACCATCGTTTCTTTTGCTGTGTTGTGTGTTATTACCTATATATTGTTTTTATTTGGAGACAAATTGGTCAAAGCAGTTGGACCGAGTGCTCTGAACGTCGTGACGAAAATGATGGGCTTAATCCTAGCGGTTATCGGTACTCAAATGTTTATTGATGGCGCGGGCGAAGCCTATAAAACTGTTTTCTCATAGGCGTTTCCATCTCGTCTAAATCCACACCTACATTTCTAGCTGGTGTGGATTTTTTGAACTTTAGTTTTCACTTTCTAAGAAAGAAATAAATAGACTTCACCTATTTCAATAATAAGAATATTCAATTGTTTTGATTGCACGAATTTCATTACTCTTTTGACAAGAATAATGGGGGAAATATGGCAACAAAAGCAATTGTAGTGGAAGGTGGCGCGATGCGAGGTGTCTTCGCAAGCGGAGTGCTAGATGCGTTTTTAGAGCAGAGTTATAAACCGTTTGATTTTGCCATTGGTGTATCTGCTGGCGCATCAAACTTGATTGGTTATTTGACCGACTATCCGCATCGCAGCATTAATGTCATTACTAAGCTGGCAACGAGTAAACGCTTTTTTGATCCGACTCGATTCGTTAAAGGTGGGGATCTCATTGATGTGAAGTGGCTGTTTGAAGAGTCTAATCGTTTGTATCCCGTCGATGAAAATAAACTGTTTAATGGTATTCCTTTTCTGGCAGCGACGACGAATGTAGATACAGGACAGGCAGACTATTATCGCGTAACGCGTGATAATTTTCATCATGCGATTGAAGCGACAACAGCGTTACCCATTGCATACAAGCATACCCCTTGCTTTTCTGGAGGCTGCTATACCGATGGTGGGGTTGCAGATTCTATCCCAGTGTGTGAGGCTTATCGTCGCGGGGCTCGCGACATAACTGTTGTGCTTTCTCACCCGCTAAATTATGCCAAGAAGCCAGTAAAAACCACATGGCTGATGAAGAAGTTATTTGCCGAACATCCTAAAATGGTGGACGCGATGTTAAGACGTGCAGATAACTACAATCAATCGTTGGAATTTATTCGTAATCCTCCACCGGGAACGCATGTCAGAGTGATTGCACCACCAGATAATTTTTCTGTTCAGCGCTTATCAATGCGACAAACCGTTCTATTGGAAGGTTATGAAATGGGGCTGATTGAAGGGCGGGCTCATTTGGCTAATTTGTCAGGTGTTCATGGTTTAGATCGGGAAAACTGCCATTTTTGCGTTTGATAATGAAAGAGCCTCATAGCGAGGCTCTTTTTACTTAACATTCAAAGGGCGATTTAGTTGACTTTATCCCAAGCCATTTCCCAGTGTGAACCTGTTCCTGGTTCGTATTGGTTTGCGCTTTCTTTCCACTGTACACAGTAACCAGAGTATGGGAAGGGTTTACATTGGTAAATGGCACCGTCGCTTGCAAGCACTTTTGTGCCCGCTGTGTAGCTAGATAGCCCTTCAGGGAAGACAAAATCGTACTCGCCAGATGGTGGTGGCGTTACTGACTCTTCTTTTAAGTGAAAGTCGAGCGTTTGCTGATCCACCAAGTTGCCATCTTTGTCTTTAATACGAGTCACGAGCATATGGTGACCAGGCTCTGATTTGCTTAAAGCGAGCGATACAGCCTCCACCGAGCCGTCTTTCATTTCGTCTGCCCAGCTTGCAAGTGGCTCACGGTGGTGATTGTACACGGTGAGTTCTGCGTTTAAATCGCCTTCAGCAGTTAGTGTCAGATCCAACGTTGTCGGTGTTGACTCAATGATATACTCGTCTGCTAAGCCATCTACTGTGAGTGAGTACTCTGGTACGGGAGTTTCTATCTTGTAGCCGACTTCTACACGCTCAAGGCCGCTATTAGCTTGCAGATACACCGGGTTAGTACCATAAACAGGAGTGAATTTATCCTCGGCATACTGTCCAGCTTGCAGTTTAGTTTGCTCTTGGTTGATCTTCGTTGCTAGAGCGTAAGACCAGTTTTTCGCTTTGCCCATGACTGCATCGGTAATTTCTAGCTCGGTTCGATAAGCTATGTTTTCACCCGCCTGATCAAATACGCGTGTATAAACCGAATCTCCAACATTTAAATCCATCGTCGGAATAATTTGACCGCCTTGCGTCCAATCTGGAATGACTGGACTGTCACCATCAAATTTCACATCGATCACGTTATAAAATGAAGCCGCTGTGTCACCAACATCCCATACCGCCAGAATGACGTGATACCCCTCTCGCGTAGGCACATTACATTGATGGCTCACCTGTTTTGGAGGTTGAACCATATTGCCGTCGACTACACAGAAAGGAGTCAGATCAAACGAGTCGCGTGATAGTGAGGCATTTGGGTTCCAATCAGGTTTGGTGATGTAATATTTCCAGTCACGCGTCACATGGTTAGCTGTAAATGTCCATTCAAAAGTCTGTGTACCTGATTGAATAGGACGTTTAACCCAGCGGTCGGCAGTTTGTTCATCAAGAGCGGCAGCTAGAGCGGTTTCGGCACTTGCTATTTTTCCATCGCGAGGCCCTGTTTGTGGAAAACCATCAGGACCTTCAACACTTTGTGGCTCGTATTGAATGGCACCGCAGTTATTATTTTTTTCGTTGGTATCAGGTGTTGGATACTTACATAGTGCCGCGCGACTTGCAGCGACACCATCATTGGTTTCTGATACGTAGCCGTGAGCCGCAGCACTTGAGCTAATGCTTGCAAGTGCTAATGCAAGTACGGATTTGGTTGGGAAGGATTTCATCACATGTCCTCTGTTATGGCTGACAAATTAATGTCACACCTCGGCGCATGCTGAGCATGAAGCAACGCTGCATGAATCCATACTTTGGATAATGTAGTGTTGCAACATGGCAACCCCGCTATCATGAGCATTACTTTTGATGATGGAATGCTGACAGACCGGAAGCTTTGCGTCCCACCCTTTCGAATGGTTTGCCGAAATGTGATTGAGCAGCCAAAATTTAGCTCAAGAATTTACATGTGGAAAAGTAAACGACACTGACATGGAATCATGTTCTCAAATTGAAAGGTAACGGTACGCCAACCTCATTGATATTGTGCTTTTTTGTTTCTAAGGTATTGGTTTTGATGTTGTTTTTTGTCTTTTTAATAGTTGGAGTGAATGAGTGATTGGTTGTTGGGTCGAAGGTAGGGAAGGGGCAGTATTAAGGATAGAAGAAGCACCGTTTAAAGGGCGGAATATACCGCCCTCTGAATCATGTTATTTAGGCATAATGACGGTATCAATAACATGAATGACGCCATTTTTAGCTTTCACATCGGTTGCCATTACATTTGCATCGTTGACCATGACTTTGTCGCCCATGGTTTTAATCATCACGTCTTGCCCCTGAACCGTAGTTGCTTTGTCCAGCTTAACAACATCGGCAGCCATTACTTTCCCTGGGACGACGTGATAAGTCAAAATGGATACTAACTTGTCTTTGTTTTCCGGCATTAAGAGCATATCGATTGTACCGTCAGGCAGTTTTGCAAAAGCGTCATCCGTTGGTGCAAAAACAGTAAATGGGCCTTCTCCTTTGAGTGTATCGACTAGATCAGCCGCTTTCACTGCAGCGACAAGTGTATTGAAAGAGCCGTTTTCAGTGGCAACGTCGACAATATCAGCCTTCATCATGCCATGCTCATGAGCCTTGACGGGAAGCATAAAAGATAAAGTCGCCATCAATGTAGCCGTGATAACCAAGATACGTTTAAACATAATGTGTTCCTTACGAGTTGGGGGTACAACGGTTTCCCTAGAGAATGTCTTTGTTTGTACGCATCTAAATGAAAAGATGATCAACGAGCCCTGCTTTCTTTCGATGGCCTCACGTGTCGCGTTAAAATCCGTTTGCCTTCTTGTTTTACATCGGCCCGTTTCCGCCATGCCCATAGACGCTCCCTTGCGTCTTTAGCTGCGCTATTTAGGTCGACAATAGGCGCTAGGTAACGGCTATCCGGTTTCAAGTGGTACATGACGGTTTCCATCTGTGTCATTGTCCAGGGCTCGAACAATAGTGGGGTGGGGACCATTTGCAATTCAGGCACCCATTTATAGATGAACGCGCCATCAGGGTCATGTTCTTGGGCTTGCTTAACCGGGTTGTAAATCCGGATTGTATTGGTCCCAGTTACCCCGGCTTGCATTTGGAATTGTGGGTAATGAATACCAGGCTCAAAGTCGAGGAATAGTTGCGCTAAATGCGTCACGCCAGTTCGCCAATCCATGTTCATGTGATGAGTGAGAAAACTAACCAGCATGGCACGCATGCGAAAGTTTATATAGCCAGTCTGATGCAAACAGCGCATACAGGCATCGATCAAAGGTATGCCTGTATATCCAGATTTCCATGCTGCTAACTTTTCTTCATCGAAAGTGCTACTTTGTTTAATCAACGATTCGTAAGCCCGGTTAACACAGTAAAACTCCATGTCGTATTCCGACTCGAATTTCTGTATGAAATGGCAGTGCCAATGCAGCCGTGAAGACAACGCAATTAAGCTGCGACGAAACCCAGCAACTTGCCAGTGTTTCAATAGGTACTGATAAACTTCACGCAAGGATATATTACCCCAAGCGAGGTATGGAGAAAGGCGAGTACAGGCTGTACGTGAGGCTGTGGGACTAGAAATGCTTCGATAGTAATCACGACCTCGACGATTGAAAAAGTCCTCCAGTGTTTTCCAAGCGAGTTGGCTTCCTCCCGTTTGCATTCCTTTGCATTTTGATAGCCAGGATGAAGGTGGCGAAAACGCGCAGCCGAGTGCTTCTGCATCCAATGAATGCAACAAGTTGGTTTGCAGCTCAAGAGGGCTTATGGAGGCTCTCATGACCAAATCCCAATGTTTGTCCCAACCCTGCCGGTCTTTTGCTCCTCTAATAACAGCACCGTGCTCGAACTCAAACCACGTGATGTTTTGCTCATGCAGCCAGTCGGCAATTTGCTTATCGCGCTCAAAGGTGCAGTTGAGCCCTATTTCCTGATGAGAAAACACAGCGTTGATTTGATATTGCATTTGAATTGATTGAAAACATGCTAAGGCATCGCCAAACAGAACCGTGATGCGGTGTCCATAGGCTTTGAGCGTCTCATTCATGTCTTGCAATGATTGCCAAACAAATCGCCAGTGACGCTCAGAATAGTGAGGGTTGTTTAACAGCAACGGTTCAACAATATATAAAAGTACCG
Organism: Vibrio sp. 1CM7H; assembly: GCF_023161645.1. NCBI lineage: Bacteria > Pseudomonadati > Pseudomonadota > Gammaproteobacteria > Vibrionales > Vibrionaceae > Vibrio > Vibrio sp. 1CM7H. The sequence continues at coordinate 1,542,141 of NZ_JALNTV010000001.1, read as the reverse complement.
TTGGGTGCTTTGACGACAATGCTTGTGTTAAGGGCTGGTGGTCAGTCAGTCTTAAATCTCGTTTTAACCACACGACATTGATTGTTTGCATCGGAATCCTCTTTGTTTCCGATGTTGTACGCAAATGATCCGAAGAGACCTCACCTAATGATCGGTTTTGTTCATTAAAACGTAGAGGTTGCTCACAAGGAGGTGAGATATGTCGATACCACTGAGTAAGTTAGAAAAGTTCTTCTACGTAGATAAATTGATCATTCACTCGCTTGATCTCGCATTGTATCAAGCATCTGTCGTAGTTGATGGGAAAGCGCAATTCATCACTGATGACAACGGTATCTTTTTGAGGGCTCATTCCCTTATCGAGATGCAAAAGAAGTGCAAGAATATCAAAGCAAATAAGCAGGTTTTAGTACATCAAAGTGCTTATGATGAGATGGTGGGGCTACCCGAAGGCAAAAGAGACAATCAACTAGAGGTTTTGGTGAGGGATACAAAATTGTATTGAAAGAGTGTTGGTGCATAGTAAAAGCGAGCCACCTTACGGCAGCTCGCTTAAAATAGAATTAGAGTTGAGCTTAGTCTTGTTTACGCTGAGCTTCTTTTTGTGCGTACTTAGCGGCACGTCGAGCTTCTCTTTGCTTGGCACTTTCGCCACCAACATGCTGCTCGCCTCGTTGTTCTGCAAGAACAATTTGTTTTTCACGTTCGCGGAATCGAGCAATTTGTTCTTCTGAGTGTGTGCCGTGACATTTCGGGCAGCTCACGCCTTGCTCGAACAAATCAGACTGTTTGTCTTCTTCAGTGATCGGTAGACGACAAGCGTTACATAAGTCGTAATCTGCTTTTTCTAGCTGGTGGTTTACTGCAACACGGCCATCAAAAACGTAGCAGTCACCTTCCCACATGCTCTCTTCTTGAGGAACTTCTTCAAGATATTTAAGAATGCCGCCTTCTAAGTGGTAGACCTCATCAAAGCCCTGTTCTTTCATGTAAGCAGTTGATTTTTCGCAGCGGATACCACCGGTACAGAACATCGCCACTTTCTTATGCTTTTCCGGGTCCATGTTTTCTTTTACATAGTCTGGGAATTCACGAAAGGTTTCAGTATTTGGGTTTACAGCGCCTTTGAATGTGCCGATCTCGATTTCGTAATCATTACGTGTATCGACAACAAACACTTCAGGATCAGCAATAAGATCGTTCCACTCTTGAGGTTTCACGTAAGTACCCACTACGTGGCGAGGGTCTATGCCTTCAACACCTAATGTTACGATCTCTTTTTTCAATTTCACTTTGGTGCGATTGAATGGCTGGGTCTCAGAGTACGACTCTTTGTATACGGTGCCTGTCAAACGAGGCTCGTTGTTTAGCCACTCCAGTAGCGTATCAATACCTGCACGATCAGAGGCAACAGTGCCGTTGATGCCCTCACTTGCCAGCAGTAATGTTCCGCGAATATGGTGTTTTTCCATCAACGCAAGTAATGGCTCGCGTAGTTCTTGATAGTTATTCAGCTCAACAAACTTGTACAGCGCACAAACTACATACTGACTCATGAGGTTTCCTTTAAAAATACAGGTGGTCAACGACCTTAAAATTTTAGCGGCACGAAGTATACCTGACTAAATTAGTCGGAAATACGGACAAATTATGCGGATATTATGGCTAGGCGGGATGTAGCGGTGTTTTGATGCGGCAAAGCGTCACGCGGGTAAAATCGCTATGTGTTCAAATTATAAGCATAAATTGCAGAGAACAAGGTAAGTTGAACTCGACACTTTTGGTTTAAATTTGTACTGTGATTCCTTCTTCGGCTCTTCATTAAAGTTGTGCGCAAGAGCTACAAAATAATAATCGGATCAGTTGGCAAGGAAAGGACATGCAGCAGTTTTATATCAGGCGGCTGAGGGAAGAAGATGCTCCCTTGCTCAAACAATTACTCGTTGAACTCGATACATCGCACTATGAAGCTGAACCGAACTTCTATCGTCCACCCAAGGAATTGGCACAACTAAGAGAATCATATTGCACCTTCGAAAAGTATTTTGATGGGAGCGTGAGCGCTTTTATTGCTTGTTCGCAAAGAAAAGTCGTCGGTTTTATCTCTGGTTCGGTTCGTAACGTTCAGTCGCTGATTTCACCAGAAAAACGCGTTGGTTTTATTAATGAGCTTATTGTTGCAGAGAACCATCGAAACTTAGGAATAGGTTTATCGCTGATGGATAAGATGGAAAGTGATTTGTGTGCTCAAGGAATAGAAGAAATCGGCTTAACCGTGGCGTCATTTAACCATGAAGGTGAGGATTTCTATCATAAAATGGGCTACCGGGTGATGACGAAACGTATGACCAAGCGCGTAAGAGATTCGTAAAAACAAGATGGTAGGAATGAAACGCCTCTTACTTCTAGAAGAGGCGTTTTTATAGTATTTATTTCAAATTAGCGGCGGTTTGATTCCCCATCGCAATTAACTTATCTAAAACGCGCTCACCGTCGGCACGTAAACCGTTGTGCTCGTACTCGTTAGTGATCCACGCTTTTGAGTTTGGGATTAACGCGAGCGTTTCTCGGCTGATATCCATTTCCACAAACATATCATCGGCGTAAACGGCGCAACTGACAGGCACTTTGTTTTGAGCCAGTTGTGTTTGATCGTACAGCGCAGCCCAACCTTCTTTCGCGGCCAATATTTCAGCAGCATCTTTTAGTGGCTTGAGGTTGACGTATTGATCGAACATCCATGGGAAGACCATTTCCCCCGTAAAGTAAAATGGCTTGCCAGGTTCATAATTAAACTCTGGTCGGGTTTGGCGAACACGGTGTGCACTCCAATTTGACGCAAAGCCTTGGCAATAAATCGACTCATGCAAAATGGCGTAAATCGGGTTGGTTTGGAAGTTTTGCTGCGCCAACATATCGTTCAAGAACTCATAACGAAGTTGTTGTTTGCCGTTCACTTCAATCAATGCACTTTCTAGCCAATAGTAAGTTGGCAAGAAAGTATCACTCACACCAAAGTTGATACCGATTTGCTGAAATTGCTCCACCGTGAAGCGTTGACCATTTGGTAGGTACTCTTCATTTTCCAGCAAGTGATTCGCAATGTTTTGGCAAAGTTGTTGCGCTTTTGGGAATTGCTGGAAGAACGCTTGGTTTTTCTCCATGGTACGTTTGAAGGTAGCGTCATACACATCGTCGGCATGACGCGAGACTGATGGCACGCCACCCGTGATGTAGCTTTGTAGCAAGCTGTCTGGGAATAAAGACAAATAGGTGAGGGAGCAAAAACCACCAAAGCTTTGACCTAAGATCGCCCATTTTTCGACGCCAAATTGCTCACGAATGTACTCCGCGTCGCGCACGATGTTATCCGCTCGGAAGTGGCTCAAGTACTCGGCCTGCTTCTGCGGCGTGAAATGAGCCAGAGTCTGATGATTAATCACCGAACTATTGCCCGTACCGCGCTGGTCGAGAAGCAAAACTCGGTACTCTTGCAGCGCGCGTTTTACCCAGCCGTTATTGCCGTTTTGACGCGGAGAGGGAAAGCCTGGCCCGCCCTGAAAGTAAACCAACCAAGGTTTGGTCGATTCTTCATCGCCAACTAGGCAAACCGCACGAGCGAAGACTTCAATGGTGCCTTTACTCACGTCTTGGTAATCCAGAGGAACGGTAAAACTGTGGGGAGTGTAATGCAATCCTGCGTCGATAAATGATTGAGCGTTCATTGTTATCTTTATTTCCTTATTGAGGGGTAGCGCTACTTTACTGCGAATGGCGTGAAGAACCAATGCTATTTCCAAATCGCTTCGTCAGTTCTATACCTTGGTCAAATCAATGTAAGTTCAAGAAAATGAAACGATTAGCGACTGGTGCAACTGGTTGAGTGAGCTATGCTCAATAGAGTTGCGACAAAGTGAGAGCATGGAGGAAGTCGGATGAAAGTGTCACTAGCTCGATGGATTATTGTGACTTGTTTAATAAGCGTACCTACTTTTGCCGTTGTTACGCCCAACCCACCTCAATTAAAGGCGAAAGGTTACGTATTAATGGACTTTCAATCCGGTGCCATTATTGCCGAGCATAACGGGCGAGCAGGCCTTGCTCCGGCTAGTTTAACCAAGTTGATGACCGCTTACGTCGTTGGACAAGAAATCAAAGCGGGGCGTTTGAAATGGGATGATGTTGTCACCGTGAGCGAAAACGCGTGGTCGGCCAAGTTTCCCGGATCTTCTAAAATGTTCATCAAACCGAAAGATGAAATTAGTGTTGCGAACTTAATGCGCGGCGTGATCATACAATCGGGTAATGACGCGTGCGTTGCACTGGCTGAGCACGTTGCTGGCAGTGAACGCGGCTTTGTCGCCTTGATGAATGGTTGGGCTGAGAAGTTAGGGCTGCAAGACACTTATTTTGTAAACTCCCATGGTCTCGATAGTGAAGGCATCCAAACCTCACCCACCGATATGGCAAAACTCATGCAGTCGATCATCAACGATGTTCCCGCAGTGTATGCGCTATATAGTGAGAAAGTCTTCAAGTGGAACGACATTACGCAGTACAACCGCAATAAATTACTGTGGGACAATTCCATTGATGTCGACGGGGGCAAAACCGGTTACACCAGCAATGCGGGATACAGTTTGGTGAGCTCCGCCAAAGAAGGGAAAATGCGGTTGATTTCGGTAGTGATGGGCACGCCAAGTAAACAGGCTCGAACGAGCCAATCCAAGAATTTACTCAGTTATGGTTTTCGTTTTTATGACACCAAACAAGTTGCCAAACAAGGGCAGGTTGAGTCTAAAGTTCGCGTTTGGAAGGGAAATGCCAATCAAGTTGAGGCGATCTTCGCCAAAGATGCCTATCTCACTCTGCCTCGTTCTATGACGGCTGGGCTTGATAAGAGTGTGGTGTTAAATGAACCGTTGATTGCGCCGCTCGCGCAAGGAGATGAGATTGGTAAGGTCGTTTGGAAAAGCGATGACAGTACCGTGGCGAGTTATCCCTTGGTCAGCAGCCAAGCGGTAGAAGAGGGCTCGTGGTTCGGTCAGCTTTGGGACAGTCTGGTGCTGTGGGTGAAATCGTTCTTTAACTAGAATAAAAACGAGCAGAAGTGTCTTTCTGCATTCTTTTGTTGATGGCCGCCCAGCTAAACGCTGGACGGTGTCTTATTTAACGGTTTATTCAGACAAGGTGATGATTGGTAAGTCATCCCAAATCTTGCTCTCATCCGATGCGCCACCGGAGAAGTTCCAAGGGCCTTTGTTTTGTTCCAGTGGACGGTAAGTGGCAGACAATCCATCCAAGTCCCAAGTTGTCACATAGAATCGAATGCCATCCAGTGAATCAGGTCGACCCAGCGCGTCACTCGCAAAGTCCATCGAAATAGTGTTATTGGCTTTGTCTACTGTCACTGTTGGTGCTGGCGTGACCGCTTCTCCCCATGTCGTCGCATTTGCTCCTTTGGTGTTGTAAATCGAGCTTTGCCAGCCAAAAACAACCGCATTACGACTCCAGGTTCCGCTTGGCATAGAAGCGTTGATCTTCGGTAGCTCAGACAAGTTAGTTGCGGCTTCTTCAGGTAAATCAATAAAGATGGTGAAACCCACGTGGTCGAAGCCGTTTGGTGGCAACCAAGTGTCGGTGATGTTGTCCATGGTGAAGGTCAAACGTACGTTACTGCCAACGGTAAACACCTCTGCTTTGTTGATTGCGAGTTGGCTGTTGTCTTTGTCGAACGTTGGATCGGTTGGTAATGAGTAGTTACCGTTAGGACCGCCAGTGCCGTCTTGCGCATCGCCTGTATCATCAATAGTGTCATCCGGCGTGTTTGACCAGCTTAGGTTCGAGACAAAATTCACGTCCTCGATGCCTGCTTTTTTCTCGGTGGAATAAATCGCGAAGCGGTGCTGTTGCTCGCCAATAGCAAAGTGACGAGTCGACAGCGTGACACTAAACTGACCATCAGCACCTACAGTAATGGTTTGCGCTGTTTCCAAGTTACCATCGATGACGAGGTTCAACTTCTCGTTGGCGTTCGCACTACCCGCGATAACAATATCACCAGTGATGGTTTGTCCTTCCCAATCCTGCGCTAGTTGGATGTTGAGGTCTGGGGTCTCTACAGATTGGTTGCTGCTTGTTTTTGAGTAAATCACTGCAGACTTGGCTGGTAGCTCAAGGGTTACGTGACCATTTTCATCTGCGACTAACCGTTCTGGAGCGTCTGCCCAGTTCGACATGATTTGTTGTTTGAAGACGGTGCCGCCAACTTGTTCTACATCGAGTTGGTTCATCAACATCGGCGAGTTGGATGTATTCATCACAACCAAGACCTCGTCGTTATCCAACGTTCGGGTAAAGGCGAACACGCCCGCGCCCGCTTTATCGCTGCCAATCACTTTTATTTCGCCACGTGTCATGACTTTGTTTTCAGTGCGTAGCTTGGCAAGTTCTTGAATAAACAAGTACATCTCACTGTTTTGGTCGAACGAGTCTACGTAGTTGCCATCTTCACGGTAACCGCCAGCAAACATCGCATCGCGCGCTGCTGACATCGCCTGTTCAGTACCTTGGTAAATTACAGGGATGCCCGGCACTGCCATCATTGTGATCAGCGCTTGCTTCATATCGTTGACACTGCCTTGCGACAGAAAGCGCGGCATGTCGTGATTATCAATGAAGTTCGGCATGATGTATGGATTTGGGAACATCTCCATCATTTTCTCAAGACGGAAACGCAAATAGTCGGTCGGTTGCCCTGATGCAAATACGCGCGTTATGGTCGCTTGCAGTGGGAAGTTGAGTACCGAAGTTAGCTGCTTCGGCGAGCCACTTTCACCGATGTAAGTCAGCATCTTCTCTTCGCCTTCCGTGTGGTAAGGCGTAGAAGTCTCGAACACTTCACCAAAGGTAAGGAAGTTGTCACGGCCTGTATCAACCGCTTGCGTCATCACTCCATCGTCGGCGTGTAGGAAGTCGTTCCAGAAATCGTGTTCAACAAACTTCACCGTATCGATACGGAATCCGTCAACGCCGACTTCGCGAATCCATTTTCGGTAGCTCTCTTTTAGATAAGCGCGTACTTCGGGATCGGACGTATTGAGGTCATCTAAATCAGAGAGCTGCCAGGTTTTTTCTTGTACCGGATCGTTGTGGTCGGTGATGGTTGGCGTCCAGTGGTAGCTGCCTGTGCCGTCTGTTTTACACTCGTTCATGTTGAGTGGGTACGGCAGCTCTTGCCCGGTGGGTAGTGCATTTTTTATCAAACGGAAACCTTGGCAAGGTAGGCTTGGATCATAACTGTAAGGATCATCGTAGGTGAAGAAGTTGCCTACATGGTTAGTCACGATGTCCTGAATTAAGAACATGTTACGCGCATGCACTTCGCGTGCTAACGCTTGGTAGCTTTCTAGGTCGCCGAAGTGCTCATCCACTTTTTGGAAATCGCGCGCCCAGTACCCGTGGTAGCCGCCGTAGTTTTGCTCCGCATCCCACCATTGGTTAGCAACTGGCGGAGTAATCCAGATCGATGTGGCACCGAGATCTTCGATGTAGCTTAACTTATCACTCACGCCAACGAGGTCGCCGCCGCTGAATTTTTTATCCGAAGTTGGATCGAATTCGTTTTGCCCTTGATCATTAAGAGCGCTGTCGCCGTCGTTAAAACGGTCGATCATCAGGAAGTAAATAATTTGATCTTGCCAATCAGGAGATGCCACGTGGCTGCCTGTATCGACTGGTGTGGTTTCGTCGCTTCCACAGCCAGAAAGGGCAAGAGCGATCGCGAAAGGAAGTATTTTTATTTTATTCATTGGGTTAGGTAGAGTTTCAAACACAGTATTTGCCTCCGTTATGCAGTAATGCAGAAACGATAAAGCAAAGGTTTGAAATTGAGAGTGTCATTTCACGCCAAAAAAGACGTGAAATGATGTCACGAAGAGACGATTTTGATCTGACCGACAGTTTTAATTGAGCGGTTGCACAATAGGATATTGTATCGGGTAATGCTCTTTCGCGAGCTCGTTGCCGGATTCATCATAAAGGCGGAAACGGCACTGCTTTGCAGTTTGAGTGAGCGATAATTGCAGCACCCAACAAGCATAATGTAGCGAGTGTTTGGTTAAGCGCATTGCGTGAGGTGTGGGGTCATCATCGGCGTAACAGTCAATCCTCGCAACGTTTTCAAGTCGGCATGCCAGTTCGACAAAGAGCGTGTATTGCGCCCCGATATTAATCAGCTGCCGAGTCGGGACAATGTATTCCGTTGCGCCAATTAAAAGCCCCTTAGAAACCACATAATCACGCTGGTGGTTATTCTCAATGTAACGCTCCCCATCGACTTCATAACACAGGCGAAAGGTAAGGGGATGCGCCACCGGAAGTTCAGTCGTTGCCCAGAGTTCGGTGCCATGACTTAAAAAACGCTCGAAGAAGGCGGGATAGCGCCGCCATGCGCCATCACGGTCACGGCATTCTACCGAGACCACTTTTTCAAACGCAATATTGTCCACTTCCATCCAGATTTTGCCGACAGGTTGGTCGATGTGATTATCGTCGAAGGTATTGGCTTTGGCGTAGTACAAGCGGATCGGTTGCTGATTTAGCTGAGTTCGGTTATCCAAACATTGTTGGCGATACTGCATGGGTGAAAACGGATACCAACGACGAAAAGTGCGGTGAAAGTTCGATGGTTCTTCATAACCGAGTTGATAGGCGATTTGCTGCGTTGTGAGTTGGGTATCGGCGAGCAAAGTGAGTGCTTGCTTTCTTTTAGCGAAATCAACGCATTGAGAGTAGCTCATTTGCTTCTCTTGCAGTCGACGTTGCAAGGTGCGTTTGGAGACGCCCAGTTGCCTTGCCGCTTGCTCTAATTTGAGCGCGTAATTACTGTTTTTGATGAACAAGGCGTTCAAAACACTCAGCAATTCGGGTTGCTCAATGGGTTGGTGAGAAAGCAGCAAATAAACATGTTTCACCAGTTCAAACACGCTTGAACTCGTTTTAGAATCTCGCGTTTCCTCTAGAAAAATATCGGCCGCGAGTGGATTGTTGGCGTGAACTTGTACCTGTATTGATTCGCTTAGGTCAAGCATTTCCAACTGCATTTTGAGCAAGCCAAACACCGACTCCGCCCAATTTGGCATATCGGCCGTTCTACATTCGACTTGCAGATGGATTTGGGCATCATCATGTTGCAATGTGACGTACAAGCGGCGGTCGAATAATGAGACACTTTTACTCCACCAAAGCAGCCCTTCTTGGAGGTTAGGCGCTTCTTTCAACATCATGCATTGCAAGGCCACCAACTTCTCAATATGCCAATATTCGCCGGCAATTCGAAGGTGATTGTGACCGAGCTTTTTGCACAGAAAGGATGTAATAACGTTATCTTGAGGCAGCATGAGTTGAGTTTGGTTGCGAGCAAACATGCATTATTGCTGAAAAGATGAAGAAGTTCAGTGAGAACGCTCAAAGCCTTTCTTATCGTTTTATTTTCAAATTTATTTTGAAAATGTTTTTAATCGAAATCGGTTTTTCCCTTTATCTCATGAGGTTATGCTGTTACACAGCTTAAGTTCATTAATTGGAGAACCTCATGGATATCGTACAAGCTGCAAAATCTCGTTACTCAACGAAAGTGTTTGACCCAACGCGCAAGCTACCTCAAGAAAAAATCGACGCAGTTAAAGAGCTGATTCGTTTTAGTCCATCGAGTGTGAATTCTCAACCTTGGCATTTCATTCTGGCAAGCACAGAAGAAGGCAAACAGCGCATCGCTAAAGCGGCGCAAGATAATTACGCGTTTAACGTGGCGAAGATTCTCAACGCTTCTCACGTATTGGTGTTTTGTGCGAAAACAGGCATTGATAACGACTACATTGAAGCGCTAATGGTGCAAGAAGAAAAAGATGGCCGATTCCCAACTGAAGAAGCGAAAGCGGCTGTGCGCGGTGGTCGTAGCTACTTTGTAAACATGCACCGTTTTGATCTGAAAGATGCGAACCATTGGATGGAGAAACAAGTTTACCTCAACGTGGGTACGTTGCTGCTGGGAGCTTCGACGCTAGAAATTGATGCAGTGCCAATTGAAGGGTTTGATCCCAAAGTACTGGATGAAGAATTTGGCTTGCGCGAAAAAGGTTACACCAGCGTTGTGATCGTGCCGCTTGGCTACCACGCGGAAGATGACTTCAACGCGAAAACGCCAAAGTCTCGCTGGGACGCAGAAACCGTATTCACCGAGATCTAATTCGAGCTTACTTGCAGGTGACGTAGAACCCTGTAATCAATATATAAATCGCAAAAGAGTGAAAAAACGATGATCCACTTAGTTGCAGAAGTGAAAGCCTATCCAGACAGTAAGGATCAGGTGGTGAATTTGCTTGCTGGTTTGCTAGAGCCAACTCGGAAAGAAGAAGGCTGTTGCCAATACGAGTTGTATCTTGACGAGAAAGTTGAAGGCCTATTTATGTTCCAAGAGATTTGGGCATCGCAAGAGGCCTTGGATAAGCATTTGCAAAGCCCGCACATGTCGACGTTTCTTGAAACATTAGAAGAGAACGATTGGGTTGAATATACCCAGATTCGTCCTCTTCGATTTATCGCCTAATGACAGAAGGTTGCCAGCACGTTGGCGCGTTGTTGGCAGCATTTTTGTTGGATAAAGTCGCGGAAAGTCCGAATCGTTGGCGTCAGTAAGCGACGATCGGCACACACCATGTAGAGTGGCACTGGGCCGCAATCCCACTCTGGTAACACTCGCACCAATCTTCCCTCGATTAAGTCTCGGCTGATGTCCATCAACGATTTATTCGCAATGCCTTTGCCTTTGATCGCTAACCGGTGTGGCAAGTCACTATCGTTGCTCATCAAGTTACCGCTGACCACGACTTGTTCTTTCTCGCCGTCACGCGTGAGCGTCCATTTGTTGTAGACCGAATCCGCGACCATGTAGCACAAGCAGTTGTGTTGCGTTAGATCGACAGGAGAGGTGAGTTCTGGATGTGTGGCTACGTACTCTGGCGATGCACATAAGATCCGTTCGTTTGACCCACACAATGCCAACACGACCAGGTTGGAGTCGGCCGGCTCGCCGTAGCGAATCGCAATATCGACAGGCTTGGTGTACATATCCGTCAAGCTATCGGACAGCTCTAGTTTGATGGAAACATTTGGGTAGAGATCGATGAACTCATCCACCCAATCGAGCAACATATTGCGACCAAAATCGGAGGGCGCAGTAATGTGCAGTTGACCAGATAACTCGCCACGCGCACTTGAGATCTGATCCAACCCCTCTTGCAATGTTGCCAACGCTTGCGTGGTTTTGTCCAAAAACAGTTCGCCCTCTGAGGTTAAACGCAGGCTTCGGGTAGAACGCACAAACAGCGGGAAACCGATTTGCCCCTCAAGACGCTTAATCGATGCACTAATGGCGGCAGGTGTCATGTCCATGCTGTTAGCAGCTTTTGAAAAGCTGCCTTGGCGCGCTGTTTCGACAAAAATATTGAGGTCGTTGAGGGCTTTCATCGTGAAAAGGATGTTTGTGAAGTTTGAGCTACTATAGGGGAGATGAGCAAAGTAATTCAAGCTAAACGCCTTTGAAGGTGAAAACATTAGGTTAAGTGGTCACTTTGAGTTAGATTAGCCCGCCACTTACATCGCTACTGGATCAACAACATGAGCAACGAACAGCCGAATAACCCTCTGCATGGGTTGAGTTTAGAAAAAATCGTCACCCGACTAGTTGAACACTTTGGTTGGAATGGCCTGTATGAGCGCGTTCGAGTGAACTGTTTTAAGAAAGATCCGTCGATCAAATCTTCGCTGAAGTTTTTGCGTAAAACGCAATGGGCAAGAGATAAGGTGGAAGCGCTATATATCGAGACGTTCTGCTGATCACTCTATGGTCTGCAGCAAGCGTTATGTAGATTCTTAGTCTCGCCTTGGCTCGCTAGAATGACGTCACTTTTCTTATCGTGTGGGCTTTAAGAGTGGCTCTGCTGTTACGTCTAAAGCGTGATTCAGAATCTACCCTCAGATTGTATTGAGTTTATTCATCGCTCTAGGGTCTGCAGCAAGCGGTAAGTAGATTCTTAGTCTCGCTTTGGCTCGCTAGAATGACGCAGCTTTTCTTATCGCGTAGGCTGGAAGAGTAGCTCTGCTGATACGTCTAAAGCGAGATTCTGGATGACTCGCTTGTGCTCGTCCGCGATGGTTTTCTTAGATAGTGTTGTAGAGTTCAGAACCTAAACAGGTTCGTCATTCTGAACAGCGAGGAACGAGCGTGATTCAGAATCTACTCTCAGAATATATTGAGTCCATTCATTGCTCTATGGTCTGCAGCAAGCGGTATGTAGATTCTTCGTCGCGCTTTGGCTTGCTAGAATGACGCAGCTTTTCTTATCGCGTAGGCTGGAAGAGTCGCTCTACTATTACGTCTAGCGAGATTTCGGATGACTCGCTTGTGCTCGTCTGGGATGGTTTTCTTAGATAATGTTGTAGAGTTCAGAGCCAAACTCGAACCGTCATTCTGAACCGCGAGGAACGAGCGTGATTCAGAATCTACTCTCAGGATTTTATTGAGTTTATTCATAGCTCTATGGCCTGCAGCAAGCGGTATGTAGATTCTTAGTCTCGCCTTGGCTCGCTAGAATGACGCTAGTTCTCTTATCGCGTAGGTTGGAAGATTAGCCATACGTTATTCCCGACAGCGATGAAGAATCGCTGTCGGTAACCTCGCCTTTAATCTCTTGTTTCTTGCTACTCTAAATGATGCGTGCTACCCACAGTTCCTTCCAAGTCTAAAATCGACTGGCGAACGTGGTCTGGAATCGCCGCTTTTACGTTGTTCTTAAAATCAAACATCACACCAGTGGCGGTCGCGATGGTCGCAATCTTACCCCACTTCTTACTCAGCACTTGGTATTCCATCGTGATTCGATCTTCTTGCATGTCGATTACGCGCGAGCCGACTAATAACGTGTCTGGGTAAGTGACAGGAAGCTTGTAGCGGCATTGCGTCTCGCTCAGTACTGGCCCAATTTGCGAGGTTTGCAGGTCGACTAGCAGATTAATTTTGTTGAAGTAATCTAAACGCGCTGTCTCGAAGTAGCGGAAATAGACCACGTTATTGACGTGTTGCAGAGCATCCATTTCACCCCATGCGACTTTGATCTCTGTGATAACGGGAAAGTCCTTTAACAGTGTGTCCATTTTTAGTGCTCCTTTTTCATCTGCATTGCCACAAATTGCGACGCGACTTATCACTTTGAGCATTTATTCTAGATGTAATCATTTAATATGTAATAAAATTGTTTTTAAAATGTGAAATGAAATGGCAATCTTATTATGTAAACTAGAAACTTTACATAATCGAGTTGAAGGCGTAAGTTTAACTAAGAGTAACCAAATAGGAGGTGTCTCATGACTGAGCTGAAAGGTTTCAATCTAGCCAAGGTGGAAAAACGCATTGACTGGACTGGCGAGCTGTTCAGTTTAAGGGTCTCAGGCGCGCCTCTTACCTTTAAAGCCGGCCAGTTCACCAAGCTTGCTTTGCTAGATGATGAGGGCAAGCCGATCAGCCGTGCTTACTCTGTGGTTAATGCACCAAGCGAACAGTTCGATTGGTTGGAGTTCCTAATAGTAGCGGACCCTCAAGGACAACTTTCCCCAAGGCTCCAAAAGCTTAAATCTGGTGATAGTATTTATGTTGGTGAGACCGCACATGGTGACTTAATCCACGACTCTATTCCTAAACAGGCTCATGATCTGTGGCTGCTATCTACAGGTACAGGTATTGGACCGTTTTTATCGCTACTGGATGATATAAACTTACCACCCCATAATGAGCGAATTGTGCTTGTTCATGCGGTTCGCTACGAAAAAGATCTGGTCTACAAATATCTGATTGAGCAACTGCAGCAACGATATGAAGGCAGATTAAAGTACATCCCGATAGTCAGTAGGGAAGTGGTGGATGGCCAGTTACAAGGTCGAATTCCCGAACTCATCGAATCGGGTAGACTGTCCAACGCTGCTGATGTGCCATTCTCTGCTCAAAGTAGTTTTGTCATGATGTGTGGGAACCCGCAGATGATCAAAGATACCTTGCCAGTCTTACAAGATCTTGGGTTGGAAAAGTATCGTCCTAAAACAGGAGGCAATATCATCTATGAGCGTTACTGGTAGCGTTTGGTTAAATTGATATAACCATATTGAACACATGATGATCACCAATACCAAAGTCGTTCAAACGTCCTAGCTTGTTCGATCAAAAAAGCCACATGAAGTGGCTTTTTTAATATCGATAGAGTTAATCAGACTTATTGTTGATTAACGTACGCTTTAAAGCGAGCTTTGGTTTCTGCATCTGCTTTTTGGTACCAGAAGTGCAGCATCTCTTCTGCTGTCGAATCTGATTTAACCGCAGTCGCTCTCGCTTGTTTCATATCTTCAGGAATCTTTGCTGGCAGTGTGACTGGTTGAGCAACGGCTGCACCAGCAACAGCGATAGCAGCAACGCCGCCTGTTTTGTTGTAGCTTTCCACTTCACGCACGTAGTCACGACCGATTTGCATACCCGGTTTGATCAATTTGTCTTGCTCAACGGCGACGGTGTTGCCTGAATCATCAACCAGTTTCCAATCTAAGTCCTTGATCTTTTCTTCCGCATCGCGAAGGTTGCGGTATTCTGGCATTTGTAGCGTCAGCTCGGCATTGGCAGCGTCAAATCGTGTAACGATAACATCGCTTTCAACACTTAAACGGTCATTGCCTTGGTTAAAGTAAGGGGCGAAGCGAAATACGACTTGGTTAACGCCATCAGGCAACGTTAGTGTTCTTTCCGAGGCGAAAAAACCACCCGAAAGGTCTGCTTTTTCACCGTTAGCCGCTAATACTGAAACGTTGTCAGGAACACTCACGGTTACATCTGCGAATGCCATGCCACTCATTGCGAGAGCAAGCGCACAAGTTAAAGGCTTGATCAATTTCATTGTTTTTATCCTAAGCAAATTAGTGGTCATCGAGAGTGCATCGTTCATTGCCCGATTGCAACTCCCAAGTGTAAGAAGTATGAAAATTTAACAAGAACGTCATTTTTATCGCATTTATTACGGGGAAACTGTGATCCAAATAGAATCAAACCGCTGCAATAGAGCGGTTTGATATCATAAATTATAGATTAAATTTCTTTCTAACTTATTGATTTATTAAATGCCTGCACCGTGTCCAGGCTTTGATTGGTCATCAGAAGCGTCTTGTTGTTCTGCCATTTCTTCTTGCTGTTGTGCTTTCTCAATGCTCAACCACCAAACAAATAACTCATACCAAATCGCCAGGATAACAGCACCTAAGAACAGACCAACGATGCCGTAGAAAAGCATACCACCGATGGCACCGAGCAGAATCACAGGCATTGGCACGTCGACGCCACGTCCCATTAACATTGGTTTGAACAGGTTTTCAGAAAGTGCTGCAACTACTACCCAGACAGTAAACATGGTTGCTGTCGTTGTATCTTGAGTCATGTACATGAAGCCAATCACTGGTAGTACAGCAAGCAGCGCTGGTAGCTGAGCGATACACAAGATCATCAGAATCAGAGTGAGCAAACCAGCTGCCGGAACGCCAAATACAAAGAAACCAGCACCGATCAATAGGGCTTGAATCGCCGCCACACCGACTACGCCAAGCAGTACGCTTTTAATGGTTGCTGCGATAAGCGTGGTCCAGCTTTTAGCGTTTTCACCAGCGGTACGAATAGCGATGGTTCTTAGACCTGATGCTGCAGATTCAGAGTACGTCATAAAACCTGCTGCAATCGCAAGTGATAAGATTGAAAGCAGTAAACTTCCCAATACACCGCCAAGAGTGCCTAGCAAAGAAGTGAGCGCGGACTTTATCTGCGGCATAAAGGTTTGAATCGCTTGTTCAAGGTTAGTCGCGAATAGGGTCCACACCTCATAGAGCTTATCACCTACGACAGGCCAATCCGCAACGGAAGGTTTTGGACCTGGGATCTTCACTTGCCCGTTTTGCAATACTTCAAGCGCATGCGTTGCACCATCCACAATGGAACCTGACACCATAACAAGTGGTGTGACTAAGAGTGCAATACCAAGTAAAGCAATCGTCGTGGCTGCCAGGCCTCTGCGACCGCCATATGCACGCTCCAGCTTTTTTGTAAGTGGCATTAAAGCGACGGCTATAATTGCACCCCAAATAACGGGAAGAATGAAGGGTTTGATGATGTCGTACGTAAACATCAGCAAGACGAAGATCAAGCCAATGCGTATTGCTGACTCCACCATATTACTGATGAAAAGCTTACTGTCGATTTTTACCGATTGTTTATCCATTTTTGTTTACCTGATGATCAATGTTAGAACTGACGAGACTTGAAACAACAATCGCCATATAGAACACACCTGTAATGGCCTCTAAATACACCACGACTTGAGCCAATGGTGTTAGAGGGCTGATATCGCCATAACCAAGCGTGGTTAAGGTGACGAAACTAAAATACGCCGCATTAGAGAAATTCTGCCCCCAAGAAATCGCTTCCATACCGGTAAAGGCTTCAGGCGAGAACTCAAGCAGAATGAGGTAGGCAATCGCCCACATCAGACCAAGCAGCAAGAAAAGCGCGACCGAGCCAATCACTTTGTTGCTGTTGACGTGGCCAGTGAAAAGAATCTGTCTTGCGATGGATTTAAAAGTGCCGAAAAAGAACGCGAAGGTGAGGGCAAGCATCACCACATTCATCTCGCGGATGTTAAAAACGGTCTTGATCACAATCACTAGTACCCAAACACCAAACAGGGTATAGAGGAATCGAGACCACGTTTTGTCAAAGCGAAGGCTGGCAAAACAGACAATGAACGTGAGAACCGTGAACGCCTGTAGTATGTGTTCAATAGTCCCTTCACCCACCACTTGTGCCATCGCACTCCCTAGCAACAAAATCACCAGCGCTAAAGTTAGATAGAAGAAATTGTTTTCTTCATTAATGTTTTTGAGTTTTTTACCAATGACCATGGTTCTTCTCACTTAGTTACTGTTCATTTTCTGCCGATGAATCTTTCATCACCATGATGGACGCAGAAAGCCCGAATCGAAGATCAACATCTTCTGGAAGTTCTTGGATTGAGATTCGCACCGGAATACGTTGTGCCAAGCGAATCCACTGAAAAACAGGGTTCACGTTTGGAAGAAGGTTGTAGCCGACCGTGCCGTCTTTCGGCGCAATACCCCAACCGATAGAGTCAACCGTTGCGTCAATTGGTGTGTCTGGGTGAGACATCAAAGTGACACGTGCTTGGCTGCCCGGTTCGATTTGCGCGAGTTGGTTTTCACGGAAGAAACCAAACACCCAGAAACTGTTCTTGTCGATCAGCGCCAGCAGTGGCTGGTTTGCGACCGCTTGCGTACCGTTTCGAATATCGAGGTTAGACACAAAACCATCGACGGTCGTATAAACTTTGGTGAAGCTGAGGTTAAGGCGCGCTGACTTTAATTGCTCTTCTGCAGATTTGATTTGCAGTAGCGATTCTTCGTAAGCGATTTCACGACGAATCAGATCCTTGTGAGATACTGCGCCGCGGTCTTTCGCGCGAATATCTTTAAGGCGGTCGTATTCGATTTTTTTACCGCGAGAGCTAACAATGGCGCGTTCTAGTGCCACTTCGGCTTGAGACAAAGCAACTTCGTAAGTCGCTGGGTCGATTTCAAACAGTAAATCGCCTGTTTTCACTTCTTGGTTGTCTTGCACCGCGACATTTACAATTGGGCCTGATACACGAGGAGCTACTTTGATGACGTTCGCGCGCACTTGGCCGTCGCGTGTCCAAGGGTTATTAAAATACTCTTCAAATTTTTGATAGCCGAGCCAAGCTGCGCCACCAAGAATGACAAGATTGAGTGCGATTACGAATAGTTTTTTCATCTTGTTTGGCACCTAAAATTGAATATAAAAGCTGTCGATGGCCACCACATAACCGACCATGATGGCAATAAACGTCAGAGACGGAAAAGCAATGAAGCGAGACAGACGTGTCTTGTTCAATATCATCACCGTTATCCACGTTGCCGTGACGGCGAGAAAGAGCACCAGTAACGTGGGAGAAAAGTAAATGTCTCCCAAAGAAAGTTCATGAGGCATTAGAGATCCTCCGTTTTGTTTTCATCACTGGTCTCATCCGGAGTTTCGAGGCGCAAAGGCGGCAATACACGGTTTTCTTCATTTAAATAACCATCCCAGTCAGTTCGTTCTGTCATTTGCTTGGCAATAGATTCACTGAGGAAGGGTTTGCCTGTTTGGGTTTGCCAGCCTCCACCTAGGGCTTTGTAGAGCGCTACAACTTGGTTCGCGACGTTCCCTTTGATCGTTGCGTAGCTGTCTTCCGCACGGGTCATTTTCTCTACCGAGTTGAGCAGACGTTCAAAAGAGATTTGGCCGTTTTCGTACTGCGTCATGGAGATGTTGAATGCACGAATGGAAGAGTTGACTGATTGCAAACGTAAATCTTTTTGCTGTAAATACAGGTCATACGCTTCGATCGCATTGGTGACTTCATTAACGGCTTGCAGCACTTTTTTGTTGTAGTTGGTCAGCGTTTCTTGGAAGCGAGCATCTTCGAAACGAATGTTATTTTTCACGCGTCCGTATTGGAAAATATTCCAACTGAACGTTGGGCCAACCACCATGGTGAGCGAATCGCTAAAACTGAAACTGCTGCCATCGGGAACCGTACTGTCGATACCGATGGAACCGAATAGTGAAAAGCTTGGGTAAAGAGCGGTTTCCGCCACGCCAATTTGCGCACTCTGCGCGCGAGCTTGCATCTCAGAGACTTGCAAATCCGGACGTCGCATCACTAAGTTTGCGTCCACTTGGGTATCCAACAGAGGTGGACGCGGCACAATGGAGCGCTCGTCGGTGCCCGATAACGCCGATTTTCTGCCTGTCGATTTGAACTGTTTTTCGTAGTCAGCAATTTGCTGTGTCAAACCGTCCGATTGCAGCAATTTCTCTACTTCTTCAGGCAATACGCCCAGTAACAAAGCAAGTGCCGTGCGCGACTGCTTCATCGCCACTTCGAGGCTTGGTTGCGCGGCTTTTGTGGTGTAAAGCTGGTTTTTCGCTTGCTGTACGTCTAGCTCTGTAACGTTGCCAGAGTCGAACTGCACCTGTGTAATGCGGACGACACGCTCTTGAATTTCGATGTTGCGGCGAGACAGCAAAATACGTTCTTGGAATGTGCGATAGTTGATGTAATTGCGCGCCACCTCAGCGGTGATGGTGACCATGATGTCGTGATACGACGCGATGGATGCGTAATAACCAGCTTCTGCAGATTCGATACCACGAGCGTATTTGCCCCAAATATCCATTTCCCACGCAGCATCAAACGACAGAGCGGCGTTGTTTACACCCTGATCATTCACGTAGGCACGCGCTAGATTTCCTGACACGGTTTGAACTTGCGGGTATTGCAAGCCAGTCGAAATGCCAAGCAATGAACGAGCTTGGACAATGCGCAGTCCCGCGGCTTCTAAATCGAGGTTTTGTTTGCTCGCCAACTCAACCAGCTGATTGAGAGTTGAGTCATTAAATTGCTGCCACCATTGTTGTAGCTGTTGCTCTGATTGCTGCGTATCTTTGGCTGCTTTTTGCACCGACCAGTCACTTGGCATTGGCGCCTGCTTTGGATGAACATAGTCTGGCCCCACAGTGGTACACGCACTGAGCCCGAGCAGGGAAAGTATGGCGAGGCTTGGTTTGGTTAGTTTTGGAAGCATCATATCCCCACCTTTAAAAACGCTTCTGTTGTAAGTTCACCCAATCGATATCCTCATAGGTTTGCTTGCAATGCTTGATTGCTTCGAACACGTTCCGTTTTAAATTCAGCAAGATATAAAAACCGGCTATCTCTGAATAAGCGTAGTCAGATAAATCCAACTCACTAAAAAAATCTTCCAGTTTATCTTCGAATGTTTGGTAATCCTGACTGTATTGGTCGAATACGGAGTCGAGTTCTTGTGTTGCTTGATGGCTGGCTAAAGCGCCCGCCATCAAAGGAATGATGGAATCTCGGTGCTGTTGGCGAAGCTGAGTAATTAGTGGATTGGTCATCAACTTTTTCTCGGCGGCCATTAAGATGTTGATGTGATTACTGAGTACATCACACGCTTTGCTGAACGCGCCAATCGCTTCTGGCGTGGTTTTATCAAAGTGTTTGT
This sequence comes from Vibrio sp. 1CM7H, assembly GCF_023161645.1. Classification (NCBI taxonomy): domain Bacteria; kingdom Pseudomonadati; phylum Pseudomonadota; class Gammaproteobacteria; order Vibrionales; family Vibrionaceae; genus Vibrio; species Vibrio sp. 1CM7H. Next base: position 1,521,897 of record NZ_JALNTV010000001.1, on the reverse strand, counting down.
GGTTGATTTTCGAACCCCAGACTTTGAGCTTTTTCGATGAGACATTGAGCGTCACCAAGTGTAAGGCCCGTTTGAGCGGCGTAATAACCGAGCTAGACTGCTGTTGATAGGTAGTGAACAGCTCTCGGGTATGTCGGAAGTAGCGTTCTTTTATGGTCAAAAAGAGGTGTTCTGGTCGTGAGCTAAACGGGAAGTAGTGCGCGAAAATGATCATTAACACCACCATGTAGAACAGCAGCATGATCGTCATGAGGATCCCGAAGTGATAGAACATGTTGTTGTCTAAACCGAGAACAAACAAGCCCACCATGTAGAAAATCGTCACTGGCCCGTTGAGCAGATAAAAGCCGATAAAAGTGTAGATAAAGATGAATAGGCCAAGCTCTAACCCGAGATCCAATTGGGGAAGAATGAAGACGTAAGAAGGCACCGCGAACAAAAAGCCGAAAGTGAACAGCACAAGCAACAAAATCGGGTGCACAGGCACGAACGACAGCAAAGACATAAACATGGTCGAGAAGACCACGAACGAGTAGCCGCCTGGTGGATTGAAATAAATCCAAATCAGTCCTGCAACCCAATAAGTGACAAAGGTTTTGACCGCGGTTTTAAAGTTTTCTGCGTCCCACCATAGAAACTTGCCTTTCGGTTTCGGCAGCGGCACGTCAAAGGAGACATTGTTCGTCACAGAGTCAATGCAGCTAATGCTTTCCGCTAAACGCGACAAGTTTTGATGCATGAGCCCCAAGAGGTGCCCCAGCATAAGCGCAGAGCCTTTCTCTAGGTGCGCCGCGTCTTCAAGCAACGCCTGGTTGTATTCGACTTTGAACTCTTGAGCACGAAAAGCGGGCTCTTTTTCGTCCCAGACTTGTTGGCAGGTATCAAATAGCGCGTCAATTTCCGCAACGGCTTGATCAAAGTTGCTGATGCTTTCACGGTCTTGCTGGTGGCTAAAGTGGCTGTGCGCCGCGACGGTCAATTGTTGCGTTACTTGCTTGTTCAAATGAACCGCCAAGCGCCACTCTTTCATGTAGGCCGACACGTCGCTGCATTCCACACTGACTGTGGCAAAACGCTGTTCGAGCGCATTTTGGGCGGCAAACATCTGTTCGATAAGAGAATCCACGCTAGGTTGTGGCTCTCCTGCTTCTGGATTTTCTTCTCCCTCTTGTTGAGGAGAGACTTGTCCTGCCGATTTTTGCTCGAAATTTTGCAGGATAGCGGTGAACAACGCGCGTTGTGCTTGGTTGAGTTGTTCGATGAGCTGTCTTAGATTTTGTTCTGTTTTGGTCGGGAATAAGAAAGTCCCCACGAGTGTGTAAACCACCACCCCAAACACCGTCATATAAGCGCGGTCAACGCCATAAAGAAACGCACCTTCTGCGTCACCGCCATTGGACATCATCAGCGTCATGACACCGGTCAGCATGAGTAGCGTTGGATCTTTTTGATAGGCATTACGGAAGTAAAAAATGAAAGAGACCACAACCGACACGCTCAGCATGTACAGCAAGCGGTCTTGAGCAAACAATCCCACTAGTAACAAGCCAACCACGGCGCCAACCAACGTACCGAACACGCGTAAGGTACCTTTGGCGAGTGATTCACGACGACTGCCTGTGGATGCAATCAGCATCACTGTGGTTGCGGCCGTCGATGCTTGCGGCCAACCCATGGCAAATGGGATCAGATAAGCCAGAGTCAGGCTAAGCGATACTTTAATAGCGAATTTTATTTTGTCGTTCATAGTGTCAAAGTTTGCTCAGGCTTATCGTTATAAGTTGATGAATTTCTTATGTGAATAATCAGAATCTTGTTCTGAATAAATTCGGGGGGCGGAATATAGCGGGTGAAAAAGTGTGCTTTGTAAACCCTTTGTCAAAACACAAAGTGCGTATTTGGCTCGATCTCGCGCTAGCCCTTGGCGGTATTGACGAAACGCCTAAAACGAGCAAAATCGCGATCTGTGACGATTCTCACTTTTGAAACAAAATCGTCGTGTTGTGTGAGCCAATTCTCACCTTATATCCTTCGCCTGATACTAAAGCAGGCCATTCGTACCATCTGCAATGAGCTTTGCTGCTTTAAAAAGCATAGATGATGAATGGGTATTTGAGAGGGAAAGTTATTATTTTTTATCGGCTTGCCGATTGTTCGCTTGTTTTTTTGGATCGAGATAAAAAAACCAAAGCGATACCACCAAGAATGATGCCACTGGTTAAAAGTGTATGCAGTGAAAGAGACTCGTGGAGCACGACGGTACCTAACAGCAAAGCAATGGCTGGCACGGAAAGTTGGCTGACGGCGGCTTGAAGTAAAGAGAGCTTACGCATGACTTGATACCAAAGCGTATACCCAAGGCCAGATGCAATGGCGCCAGACGTGATAGCGAGCAAGATTCCGCTCAGAGAGAGATGGATTGAGGACAGCATCAATGGTGATAGCAGTATGCCAATTATAGATGCAGCGATAAATCCCCACGTGATGCCACTACTTGGAGAAGGTGCTTGTTTGCCGAGCGCAGTAAACGCAGCCCAACAAACGCCAGAAATCAACATGAGAAGTGCAGAACTGATGTCGGGGCGAGTGGCTGATGGCAACATTAACCAAACAAAGCCAACAATCGAAAGGCCGATACCGATGATTTCGAGAAACTGAAAGCGCTCACCTTGCCACCAATAGATGGCCAGTAAAGTCAGTTGCACGGCACCAAACAAAAGCAAAGCACCGGTTCCTGTCGCCAGTTGTAAGTACGCGAAAGAGAAAAGGGCAGCGTAACCAAATAAAGCCACGCCAGCAAAAAAGCGAAAGCGAGAAGTTGGCCGATCGGTTTTCCACTGACCTCTCACGACAAGCAATGCGATTAAGGTAATCGCGCCAGATATCAATCGAACGAGAGTGAAGCTTCCTGCATCAATCAACCCTTCGGCCAATGCAAGTCGGCACAATAATGAATTGGCGGCGAACGCCAGCATCGTAATAGCAGTGAGTAAAAAGGTCGACATCCTTGGCCCTTAACGCAGAAATATGGATTGAGTGTAGCGTCAAACGACCTTTTTCATTAGTTGATAAAGTGATTAGTTATAGCTGTCAGAGCGAGAAAATCAGCAAAAATCACCAGAGAAAACCTGACCTTAGCCTGAGTGTTACTGTGGTAGGGATGGTTGTTCGTACAATGACTTGATGGTATTTTTCAACCATAGCAATTTGGGATTGTACGCATTGCGTTTATGCCAAATCATGGTAAATGGAATCAGTAACTTGTCTTGTTGAGTTTGGTCTAACGGAATTGGCAAGCACACCAAATCGAGATGCAGCTTTTCTGTGTAGCTTTTGCAATAGTGCGGCGCGGTGGTGATCATGTCATGTGTGGGCTGCGCTGCCATAAAAAGGGATTGCTCAAAGTTGGACATCGTCAGCCCGATAGAGCGCTGTAGCCCTAGTTCCGTTAACACTTCATCCAACGCCCAAGTTTCACTTTTTTCCCAAACAATATTGATGTGTTGGTAGCTCAGAAAGGTCTCGAGATTCCACTCTTGCTGTAATGCCGGATGATTTTTATGTAAATACACCATCGGCAGGTCATAAAATAGAATCTCAAAATCCAAGAAATATGGCAGAAGATCCAACGACTCTTTCGATCTCGGGTGACTTTCTCGGCCGGTAAAACCGATATCCGCCTCGCCTCGAATGATGGCGTCGAGTGAATCGTAATCCCAGTTACTGGTTTTTACTTTCGCTTCAGGGTATCGCTGGTGGATAGCGATGATGAGTCTGTCCAGCACCGTGAGCACTAATGGCGACTCAATCGTGATATCAAAACGCACTCCTTTAGGCGTAATATCGCTGCGTTTTTCTGCAATCTGGCTGCCAATTTGCAGCCATTCTGCAAGATCTTGCTCCATGCTTTGTGCCAAAGGCGTTGGCGCAAGACCTTTAGGTGTTTTGACAAACAAAGGATCATCGAACCAATGACGAAGTTTGTTGAGCGACTTACTTACGGTAGAGGGCGTAACGTTCAGCTTTTTCGAGGCTCTCGAGACGCTTTGCTCTTGCAGCAATAATTGCAGAGTGAACAGTAAGTTTAAATCAAGTCGCGCTAGGGATTTCTTCATAATGGGTATCGTGAACAGGCTTTGGAATCAATAGTATTAGAGCAAGGCTGATTACGCTACCTAACACTAAGATAAACACCAACATATTCAGAGCACTAACGCCGATGAAACCCATAAACCAAATATAGAACGCGGAACTACAAACTTGAGCAATGCCCAGTAACGAGCTTGCCACGCCAGCTTGTTGAGAGAATGGGCTGAGCGCTTGGCTCATGGCCACGCCAAAGCCACAAGCGAAGCCAGCGCAAATCAGCCCAAGTCCGAATACATAGTAAAGAGATTGTCCATCATGGAAATGGGCAGCACTGAGTACTATGGCTGCACAAGCGAGCAATACTTGAGAGGTGATCATTAAGGTTCGCTGCTTAAAAATCCCCAATGCCAATGGCGCCGAGAACGAAATCAACATGCTGATCGTCGCAGTCCCTGCCATGATGGAAGAATAGCCGCCGCGATCAAAACCAAGCATGCTCATCACGACAATTGGTGAAGCGTTAACAAAGGTCAGAATGGTGGTCACTCCAAGTGCAGTAATGATCAGCCTACTGATAAAAAATCGCTCGAAGAAAGTCTCTTGATGGCTCTCTGGCGCTGTCTGTTCTTCACCTTGTTGGCTGGGTAGTGATTCCTTGAGAACAAAAATGGCCAATACACTGACGAGAATGCCCATTCCTGCCATTGTGGTAAACAAACTCGGCCAAGGAAATTTCAGCATAATCAAGTGACCAATCACGGGTGCGATCACTGGAATGATACAGGTGATGCCATTGAGCATCGACAATACTTTCGCGCGGCGTTCATCGTCTAACGTGTCGCGTAAAATCGCGAACGCGACGACATAGCAAGATCCAGCTCCGATGCCTTGGCAAAAGCGAGCAATCAAGAAAGCGTTTGGTTGCTCAGCCATCCCGCCGAGAAAAGACGCGAGCACGAAGATCATCGCGCCGACGACGGCAACAGGCTTTCGTCCCACAGAGTCTGCAATTTTCCCCGCGAATAACATGGTGGTAGCCATGCCAGCTAAATAGATCGAAAACGCAATATGCAACTGAGATTCACTGGCGTTGAGATCTGACGCAATTTGAGGCAAACCAACAAGATACAAATCAATGGCAGTAGGGTAGAGTAAAACGAGTGCAAAACTACAAAGTAAAAAACGGGACATGGAAACCTCTCTATCGAATGGCGAGGATAATAGAGTGCTAAACGTTTGCCTGCGAGTGGGAAATACGACACTAGGTATTTCTATTTACGACATACCCTGTATGAATTGAGCATAAAAACAACAAGGAAGATTATGATTACTATTGAAAAGTATTCGCCTGAGCGACATGAACAAACTTGCGAACTTAGCGTGCTAGAAGAGCAATCGCAGTTTACGGTCGCGGATGTGGGTGAAATGCTTACACGTCTTGAACCCACAGAGCTTCCGCATCTGATTTTGGCGGACGATGACGTGGTTGGCTTTTTTCTATTTGATGCTGCTTACAACGAGAAATACGATTTTTGCTCGAAAAACAGTTTAGGCGTGCGTGCTTTGCTGGTGGATCACCGTCATCAAGGCAAAGGCATCGCCAAGCAAGCCATTCAACAGTTTGCCGATTTCGCCAAACGCCATTATCCCGAGTTTGATGCGCTTTATCTCACCGTGAATTGCCGTAACATACCCGCTTATCAGTGTTACTTAAAATCAGGGTTTGAAGATACCAATGAGCTTTACCACGGCGGCCCCGTTGGACCGCAGTACATTATGAGACAACCGCTTTAACTAGGAAAACACCAAGGATGGAAATATGAGAATTGAAATCGACAATTTAGAACGGCCGCAGGTGATTGCGTTGTTGGAAGAGCATTTACAGGACATGTACGCTACATCGCCACCAGAGAGCGTGCATGCGTTAGATGTAAGCAAGTTGAAGTTGCCTTCAATCACGTTTTGGACGGGCTGGGATGGTGAGCAGCTATTGGGATGTGTGGCAATGAGCCAACTAGAAGATGGTCACGCAGAGTTGAAATCGATGCGTACGACGTTATCGGCGAGAAAACAGGGCGTGGCATCCCGCTTACTCAATCACGTGATTGAGCAAGCGAAACATCAGGGGATACAACGTCTAAGTTTGGAAACTGGGTCGATGGCATTTTTTGAACCCGCGCATCGCCTATATGAAAAATATGGCTTCGCGTACTGCGAGCCGTTTGGTGACTATCAACCTGATCCAAACAGCCGCTTTATGACTCTAGCGTTGTAGCCCGTCGCGACTAAAAGTTAAAGTAGTAATTAGCTCCTGGCGAGATGAGTGATGCACGCTCACGCGCCAGTTGTTTTCTTCTCTCTCTAATACGCTTCGCGTTGTCTTTATCTAAGTTTGCATCCAATTGATGATCAAGGCGTGATATCTCCGCATCTAACGCATTAATGCGTTGTTGACGCTGATATTCTTGATGGCCTAACTGATAGTTTTTAAGGAAAAGATCGTTAGAGCAAACGCCATAGTAGGTTTTTCCTTCTACACCCACCGTGTAACCATTGTCTGGCGAACAGTAAAGAATAGTGCCTTTATCAAAACCGTCTTGCCACTCAACGTGATTTGGCGTTACGCCTGCTTCGCGACAGTCTTTAATGTATTCGTACAAAATGTTTGGGTTGTTGCCTGATCGGCCATCTTGGTAGCCGACGCGATACCAGTCTGCGGTTTGGCATTGTTCTGGCGACATGCTGCTACAACCAGAAAGTAATGCAAATATGGCAAAGAGAAGCGCAATGCGTTTCATGAAGTGGATTCCTTGTTACTGCGTTAGGTTCGCTGATTATAAATGAACAGTGTTCATTTCCAATAGATAAAATTAATAATTACCGAGTTATTGATGCGTTTCGCTTGTGAGTTTGTCGGCTTGAAGCAAAAATTTTTTGCTTGTGGAACGAGCGTTGTTCGTCAGTAGTGATGTTACGAATAGAGTGCTTTGCGTGAAGGGAGAGGTGAGACTAGTGGGCTGGGAATCTCTTCGTAAGCCGCATCTACAAACAGTTGCCTGCGCGAATGTTACTTTTTCTCAGAGATTCCCATATCAAAAGCCCCTCGATCGAGGAGGAACGGGACTTTCGATAATTTTATGCTTAACTTTCAAATGAAAGTTTGTTGCCAAACGCGGATTTCCAGTCTTTATCAAATTGATCGACAGCCGGCTGAACTGCTGGATGAGAAAACATCTGCGCGGCCACATCGACAGGCAAGGTGATCGCTTCAATGCCCAACTTCATCACTTCCATCGCTTGTTGGGTATTTTTAAAACTCGCTGCCAAAATTTTTGCAGGCAGTTGGTTTTGATCCAGTAGCAATTGCAGGTCTGCGACCACTTCTACACCGTTTCCGTTCATCGCATCAATACGGTTCACATAAGGCGCAAGATAGTCAGCGCCGCACAATGCCGCAAGGAAACCTTGCTGAGCAGAGTAAATAGCAGTGGCGAGCACTTGAATTCCCTCTTTTTTCATTAACTTAATTGCCGCTAAGCCCGTTTCGGTTGCTGGCACTTTGACGACCATATCATAGGGTAATTCATGGATTTGGCGTGCTTCTTCCACCATGCCTTCTACAGTAGTACTCACCACTTGAGCATGGAAACGGGGTGTTCCCCCTAACGCTTCTTGCATGCCAGCTAAGGTTTGGTTCAAGCCTTGTTTTGATTTCGCCAAAATACTTGGATTTGTGGTTATCCCTTTCAGAGGTAGGCATTGGTTAAAGCGTTTTACTTCTGCCACGTCAGCAGTATCTAAATAGAGTTCGATCATGGGTTCTACCTTATACAAAATCTTCGTTTTGATGATGGGATCACTATAGATCTGACAATCCGCTGAGATCTTGATTTTGATCAATTGAAATTTCAATTGAAACTATAATAATTTCACAAAACGAAAGTTAAGTGCCAATATTTCATTATCAAATGAAGCTTTCAGCAAAAGAAAAGCGTGAAAAGTAGAAGAGCAAACCAAGAGGCGGACAGCAATGTATTTCAATATTCAGAGGTTCTCGACCCACGATGGTGATGGTATTCGCACCATTCTGTTTCTGAAGGGATGCAGTCTGTCTTGTCCTTGGTGCCAAAACCCAGAAAGCCGCAGTGAAAAGCACTCTCTGCTGTTTGATGAGCGCAGTTGTATGGCGGACTGCCAGCTTTGTATATCGGCTTATAAACAAACCGTAAACGGCAATATGGCGAGCGATGGTATCCGACGCATTGACGATCAAATCATCATCAATCGAAAAGCTATGAGCGAAGCGCAGATCATTGCGCTGCGAAACGTATGTCCAACACAAGCGCTCAGCATATGTGGAGAAGAGGCGAAATCGGACGACCTGTTTGAAGTGTTGATGAAAGACAAGCCTTTCTACGATCAAAGCCAAGGTGGCGTGACATTTTCTGGTGGCGAGCCGCTGATGCAGCCAAGTCTTGTGGCAGAACTTGCCGAACGTTTGCATCAAAACCATGTGTCTACGGCGGTGGAGTCGTGCATGCATGTTCCGTGGAAAAACGTAGAAAAAGTCGCGCCGTATATTGATTGCTGGTTAGCGGATCTTAAACACACCGACGAAGAAAAGTTTCTCCGCTGGGCGAAGGGATCGTTAAAACGCATCAAAGACAATTTTAGAAAATTGGCACCAATTGCCAAACGTATTGTTATTCGCGTGCCGGTTGTGCCGGGCTTCAATGACACCATTGATGAGCTCAAAGCGATCATTGACTTCGCTGCTTCTTTAGAAAGCTGTCAAGAACTCCACTTGTTGCCGTATCACACCCTCGGCATCAATAAATACCGTTTGCTCGATATGCCTTACGAGTGTTCTGACAAACCATTAAATAATCCAGAACTGCTAGAAAACGCAATGCAATACGCAAGCGAACATACTCAACTTAACGTGATTGTTAGAGGTTAACCATGGACCTACATACCCTTCCAGAGCGAATCAAAGCCCACAAATCGGCACTGGTCAACATCGTAACGCCGCCTATCTGTACCGAGCGCGCAGAGGCTTATACTCGAGCGTATCAGGCAAATGAAGACAAACCTGTGATTGTGCAACGAGCGTTGGCGTTACAAGAGCACTTACGCACTCGTACCATTTGGATTAAGCACGACGAGCTGATTGTCGGTAACCAAGCGAGCAAAGTACGCGCTGCGCCGATCTTCCCTGAATACACGGTGCGTTGGATTGAAGCGGAAATCGACGAACTGGCCGACCGACCTGGGGCTGGTTTTGCGGTAAGTGAAGAAGACAAACAAAGCATTCACGCCATTACGCCATACTGGCGCGGTAAAACGGTTCAAGATCGCTGTTATGGACTTTTTACCGACGAGCAACAAGAGATCCTAGCCAGCACCATCATTAAAGCCGAGGGCAACATGACTTCGGGCGACGCGCACCTTGCGGTGGATAACGAAAAAATCCTGAAGATCGGTATGAACGGTCTGCTGGATGAGGTTCGTCAGCATCGCGCTAATAACGACATGTCGACGTATGAAGGGTTGAAGAAAGAGCAGTTTTATAAGTCCGTCGAAATTGTCTTGCTTGCGATTCAGGAGCACATGGTGAGTTACGCCGATCTCGCTCTGGAAATGGCACAAAACGAAACTCGACCAGAGAGGAAAGCGGAACTGGAGACAATCGCAGAAAACTGTCGTCATGTGGCTTTCCATGCGCCAACCAACTTCTGGCAAGCTCTGCAACTGAGCTATTTTGTGCAGTTGATGTTGCAAATTGAATCGAATGGCCACTCTGTTTCATTCGGTCGGATGGACCAGTTCCTAAACGACTACTACGTGCGTGATCTTGAAAGTGGCGCGATGAACAAAGCGTTCGCCCTTGAGTTATTGCAAAGCTGTTGGTTGAAATTGCTTGAAGTAAACAAGATTCGCTCTGGCGCGCACTCAAAAGCATCGGCAGGTTCTCCGTTGTATCAAAACGTCTGTATCGGTGGCCAAAAGCTGAATGAGAATGGAGAACCTGAAGACGCCGTAAATCTGCTATCTTGGGCGATTTTAGAGTCTTGTGGTCAGCTACGTTCCACACAGCCGAACTTGAGTGTTCGCTATCATGAAGGTCTGAATCAAGAATTCTTGATGGGCTGTATTGAAGTGATCAAATGTGGATTCGGTATGCCTGCATTTAACAACGATGAAATCGTCATTCCAGAGTTCATCAAGCTAGGTGTCGAGAAAGAAGACGCTTACAACTACGCGTCTATTGGCTGTATTGAAACCGCTGTTCCAGGCAAATGGGGTTACCGTTGCACGGGCATGAGCTTCATTAACTTTGCGCGTATTTTACTGGCTGCGCTTAACGAAGGTGTGGATGCAACGACGGGCAAAGCCTTCTTGCCGCATGATAAGTCGCTAGCAAAAGGTAACTTCGAGAGCTTTGAGCAAGTCACCGCTTCTTGGGCGGAGCAAATTCGCTACTACACACGTAAATCGATTGAGATCGATACCGTAGTCGACAGCGTGCTTGAGCAGCAAGCGCAAGATATTTTCTGCTCATCGCTGGTGGATGACTGTTTGGCGCGTGGTAAAACCGTAAAAGAAGGCGGAGCGAAATACGATTGGGTATCTGGCTTGCAAGTGGGTATCGCCAATTTGGGTAACAGTTTGGCGGCGATCAAACATTTGGTGTTTGAAGAAGCACAAATCAGCCAAACGGAACTGGCTAAAGCATTAGAAGAAGACTTTGATGGTATTGAGAACGAACAACTTCGCCAACGCTTAATCAACTTCGCGCCAAAATACGGCAATGACGACGATTATGTCGACCAATTGCTGGCTGATGCTTACCAAGTTTATATCGATGAGTTGGCGCAATTTGTCAACACACGTCATGGGCGCGGACCAATTGGTGGCGGCTACTACGCGGGAACATCGAGCATCTCTGCCAACGTGCCATTTGGCGCATCCACGATGGCAACACCAGATGGTCGAAAAGCGAAAACGCCACTGGCGGAAGGCGCAAGTCCAGCATCGGGCTCTGACCGCTTGGGACCAACGGCGGTGTACAACTCAGTCGGTAAAATTCAAGCTAATAAAATCTTGGGTGGTGTGCTGCTTAACCAGAAGTTAAGCCCAGCGGCTGTCGCTTCAGAAGGAGATAAGCTCAAGCTATCGATGCTGATTCGTACCTTCTTTAATCACCATAAAGGTTGGCACGTGCAGTACAACATCGTCTCTCGTAAAACCTTGCTGGCAGCGAAGAAGAACCCTGAGCAATATCGTGACCTTGTCGTACGAGTTGCGGGCTATTCAGCCTTCTTTACCGCGCTGTCACCAGACGCGCAGGATGACATCATCGCTCGTACCGAACACGAGTTGTGATGGCCTCAACCCCTGTTAATGCAGAAGGCACCGATTGGTGCCTTTTTGTTTACTCTTCAATGGTTATGCCACTAGAGCCGGGAAGCTGCGACACAAAATTGGATCCCATGAGCTTAGATGGGGTGTATACACCGGCTTCAGGCTTTGTATGTAGCAGGTGTTCTACAATCGCCAGAGATCCCGTTACGGTTAAGCTGTAGCCATTGGCCGTTTGTACTCGTGCTGTTTTGCTTTGTCCGAGTTTGTTGCTTGCTTTACCCCACACATATGTGGGTAATTGGTTTCTTTGCTCCTCATTTGGTCCTTTTACGGTTCTTTCAATACGGCTTTTTATGAGGTTTTGTACCCAGGTTATGCCGAGAAGGGGGCGAACCCAATTCGCTCGTTTAGCGTTTTTTATCATGTTCGGCGATCCGGGAACAAAAACATCAATATTCTCAATCCCCGTGGTGTAATAGGCGGTTGAAACATCGCCCCACGGAATGGTCATAGCAAGTTTTTCGCCGTCACCAAAATCAATGTTGCGAACTTTATACGCTAGCGGAACGGTGGTGATTTTTCCGTTAAGTCTCACTTTTCCGCCTTGAGCCAAACCTTCGACAGACGTTTTCGCTGTGCCCGGAGAAAAACCAGAGCGAGAGTCAAAACCGAGAGACAAGTGTGTTGCATCTGGTAGCTCAGCTTTCAATGTGGCTGCAATACAATCCGTTGGAATAACATCAAAACCAGCACCAGAGCACAATACGACACCAGCTTCCTTTGCTTGTGATTGCAGCGTTTGTGCAAACTCAAACACAGAGATCTCACCTGTAATATCGAGATAATGTGCGCCTGCTTCTAGGCACGCTTTCATCATCGGTTTTGCCGTCGAAGAAAAGGGGCCTGCGCAGTTTAATACCAGTGAGGAACCCGAAATATGTTGGACCGCGCTGTTTTTATCCTCAAGAGAAAAAGCAAGACTTCGCAGCCCTAGTTCAGCCGCTAGGCTTTGTACTTTCTCTAAACTTCTACCTGCAAGGATTGGGTGGTGACCCCGTTTTACGGCCTCTCTCGCAATCAGCTCGCCGGTATAACCATTGGCTCCGTATATGATCCAACGCTCTGGGGATGATGCCGGTGTGTTATCTTTCATCAAAAAGCTCCTATCAATGCCTGCTTAAAGAAGTTTCTGGTCATTGGCTTTTTCTTGTTGAATTGTGGTCAAGCCTTGTTCGAATGTGGTGATTTTAAAATCTGGAAAACGAGTCTGAAACTTATCCGAAACGAAAAGGTTGTCAGATTCGTAGCGGGGCAAAAGCTCGGCTGCATCTCGAATGGTTTGATTAAATCGCCCAGCTAGCCACAATTGCCAGCGCTTGATGACTTTGTATTTCGGTTGAACGTTAAAAACCTTTGCTGCAACAGCGATAAACTCCCGATACGTCAGTCGACAATCATCGCAAGGCAAATGCCAAGTTTGTCCGTAAGCATCGGGCGTATTCCCAATTAGCGCCATGGCTCGGCTTGCGTCTGGCGTATAAATTAAGCTGCGTTTGGTGTCATCACGTAAAAACACTTTTGCGCTCTTTTGGTTAAGTAGATTATCGATAATGGCGGAATTAGTGATGCTTTGCGTTTTCCCCGGGCCGTAAAATTCCGGAGCACGACAGATAACGGCTTCGATTTCTCCTTTATTCATGGATTCTAGCAGCATGTCAGTAATGACCGCACGAATTCGACCTTTTTCTCCATTGGGCTGAAATGGTGCATCTTCTTGTTGAGGCGTATCCGTTTGCGGGTACATGTAGGTATTATCAAAGTAAACAAGCTTTGCTTGATGAGTTTTACATGCGGCGATGACATTACGCATCATTGTTGGCCACTGTTCCACCCACAGTTGGGTATCCATTGGTAGCCCTGCAGTAAGGTAAACGATACTAGAACCTTTTACGGCATCTGATGTTTGTTTCGCGTCGAGCAAGTCCGCTTTTACCAGTTGATCCGTCTCGTTGACTCGATGTGGATTGCGGCTCACCAATCGGATGTCGCTCGTAAAGTCTCGTTTTAGGCTTAATGCCAGCTCACGGCCAATTTGCCCACTTGCACCCAATATCGTTTGCATTCGCCAGTCTCCTGCTGTGTTACTTTGATATTCATCCTAACGTTAAAGTTAGGTTTAAGGTCAACCCGCATTTTGAAGATAAATTGGATTGATTTTTTATTGATTATAGAAACAAGGAGGTGGTACACCTGAGCTAAGGGCGAATGGTTTTTACAGACTCAATTTAGTGGCGGGCAGGGGAATTGGCGAATCTTTAACCCAACATCAAGAGTAAGGCTTCGCTTGTTAACATTGCCTTGACTTGGTGACGGTCTTATTTTTTATTTGAGGGATTTTCTTTGGTCAGAATCGTTTGACCAAGTTGAGACATGACGCGTTTTGCATTCATTGCACAGTCCATGTCATCTGGCTTAGCTTCAATCTCTTTAAGTACTTCTTTTAACTTGCTTTTACTCTGCGCGATTTTTCGCTCAAGCTCGTCGAGCTCTTGGACTTTTTGCTGCAAGGTTGTCAATAACTGATGATGATCCCAGTTAGAAAGGTCGGATGGCAGTAACGCACTTAGTTCATCCAAACTGAATCCAGCTTGCTGACCCGTTGTGATCATGTCCAGAATCATTAATGCTTCTTGCGGATACTCACGGTACCCGTTGGCTTTACGGGTCACGGTTTTTAGCAGTCCGATGCGCTCGTAAAATCGAATACGCGAGGGAGCAAGGCCCGTTTTTTGCGCCAGTTCGCCAATTTTCATATCAAGCGTGTCTCATTAGGTTGATAAAATAACCTTACCATTTCTGAACATTCTCGCCAGTTTGGTGCTCGGTCGTTTCGTTTCTTGCTTTCTTACCGTTACAGCTTGTGCAAAATTTCCACGCATTTCTTTGTGACGTCGTCGTACTCTTTTGTCATGTAAGCGGTAGTGATGGCGCCTTCTTTCATGATGCAAATGGCATCGAGTAATGATGTGTTGTCTGATTTGAGATAGCGTTGAATTAGCTCTCGAACCTGTTGTTTATGGTGGCGGCAATACGTTGCGATCTCGCCGCTGTCGTCACTGAATTCGGCGGACGTGTTGATGAAGAAACAGCCGCGAAACTCGCCCAATTTTTCCTCAGAACCATGAAACCAGCCGTTAAGCGCGGTAAACAACTGGTCGATCACGTCTGTGCTCGATTGTGCTGGTGATAGTTTCTCCTCTAGCCACGCCATGAAGATTTGGTGGCGTTGTTCTAGTGCGGCGAGGATGAGCGCTTCTTTGCTTTCAAAATGGCTGTACAGCGTGCGTTTAGCCACGCCAGATACTTTAAGGACTTCATTGATGCCAATGGAGTTGATGCCCTGTTTGTAAAACAGCGACAACGCGGTATCGATCAATAACTGTTTCTTTTTGTTCATAACTACGTCCTCAAAAAGTTCTACAAACACATATTGACAAAGGTAGACAGATTTGTCTATTTTAATTTGTAGACAATTCGGTCTACTTTGAGGTGTTTATGAATAATTTAATTTTATCGTTGGTCGCGGGGCTTGGTGCGACATTGGCTATTGGTGTGTTGTCTTACGCCGAGGTGTCTCTTACTGAGGTTGTACTTCTCATGGCGCCATTTGGTGCTACGGCGGTGTTGGTGTTTGGGGTGCCTAGCAGCCCTCTCGCTCAACCAAAAAATGTGATCATTGGTCACTTCATTACGGCATCTATCGGTATTGCGTTTAGCCAATATGTTGAGGTCACGCCAATCACCCTCGCGATTGCGACTGGGTTAGGAGTGTCAGCAATGCTGATTACGAAGACAACGCATCCACCTGCGGGCGCAAATCCAATCTTGATCATGGCATCTGGGCAGGGGTGGAGTTTTCTGTTCACGCCCGTATTGATTGGCGCGGTGGTGATTGTGCTGGTTGGTAAGGCGTTGCAGTTGCTACAGAGTCAGTACTTAAACCCTCGTTTGAACGGTCAAAAGACCTAATAGGGTTGCAAGTAAGGCCGCATTAGGGGATGACCTCTTTTGCGGCTTTTTCTTTGCGTGGATGCTTAAAAATAAAATCTGATTCTCTCTTGGTATTCAGTCGTATACATAAAGGTGTTAGTTAAATTGGTATACCACTATGAATAAAATTCATCCCAAGAAGCTATTGCACAGCAAATGGACGGCGACGTCACCTAAAAATAAAGAGAAGCACTTTGTCGTAACAGAAATGGAGCTGGATGAAGAAGGCAATGTTGTGAAATGTGTTATTGAAGCCGTTATGAGTAAACGTGAGCAAGAGATGAACTGGCAAGATCTGAAAGACCCAGAGCTATGGCGGCAGGGCTGGAAGTAATGCACTTTGTTGAATTTTTCCTAGGTTTGAAATCGAAAGATGGTACTTAGCTGATAGGCAACGGTCTGTGTATCTGCTACGTTGAGTTTGTTCGCTATCAACTAAAAAGGAATGACTATGATCGATTTCGACAATTCATCAGTGTTTAAGCTTAAACCCATTGAGGTATCAAAAGTTAGGGAAGATTTTCACAAGTTTCTTATTGATGGCGAGTCGGTATTTGCGGGCTTTAAAACGGTTCGCGACCAAGTGGTGTTTACCAACAAGCGAGTGATTGCGGCGAATGTGCAAGGGATTACGGGCTCAAAAGTGGATTACACGTCGCTGCCTTATAGCAAGATCAATGCATTTTCTATCGAGACGTCTGGTACCTTTGACTTAGACTGTGAAATTGAGTTCTTCATGAGTGAGGTGGGAAGAGTACGTTTTGAAATTAAAGGCTCGTTTGATTTGATTTCTTTCAACCGTATGGTTAGTGAGTATGTACTAGCGTAAGGGAATAGAAATGAGAGCTTCACTGAGAGACAAAATAATAGAGGTCTGTGACAAAAAGATCGAAAGCAAAGGTGAGCAGGTTGGGCTCTCATTTTATGCGTTTTTCGCCAACAAAAATGATGATCCTGAACAGTTGATGGAGGCGGCTACGTGGTGGATTCAGACCCATCGGCTCGACCACTTCGAAAAAGCATTAAAAATCAAATCAATGGTGGAGTCTGGTATCTAAATTAAAAAAAAGAAATAAAGAAAGCAGACGAATGCCAACAACGTCGCGGATAAAACAGGGTAGATAATATAAGAGTCCTGTTTATTGGTTCTTTGAAAGCACAGAGAAACGAGTAAGACGTTGTAGACGACGAGCAGCATACTGATCATGGTCCCATTGTTAAGCGTTAAACTGGACAGCTGAGTTAAGAAAAACGCCAATAAAAGGTAGTCGAAGACAATTAACCATAAAAAGGCTTTCTTCAACAGATCGCGTTTTTTGTTTTCGGAAGGTGTTATGTGCATATAGAACTCAACTAAAAAGTCACAGTAACAGAGGTTTCAGTTAGAAAGGTCACCATCAGGCGAGGTGACCTTTTGAGGTTATAATTGTTGAATATTTACTTCGTTGGTGGCCGTATCACCCGAGTAATTGATGACTTCTTGTCGAATGACTGGTTGGTTAAATTCGGCTTTATCTTTCGCTTTTTGCAGTTCACTTTCTTGGTGGTTACCAAAAAGAGTTTCGAGTACTTTGGCTGCTGGCGTCGTTAAAATGAACAGCTCGATACGGCGGTTTTCGCTTGAATCTGGTTCATCAGGGTTAAGCAGTGCTCTATCCGACATGCCTGTGACCTGCATGACTCGATCATCCGGCATGCCACCTTCAACCAGCGTATTTCTTGCGACATCAGCTCGAGATGCAGATAGCGCCCAGTTTGATTGACGACCAAAGCGTTTTTTAAATGGAATCGCATCCGTATGTCCGCTGATGATCAGTGGGTTGTTCACACGCTGAAATACAGGCGCAAGTGCAAGTAATAAGTCTTCGAAGAAAGGGGTCAGCTCTGCGCCTCCACGACTGAACATATGCTGTTTGTAATCATCTTGAAGGACGATACGTAGGCCTTGTGGGGTCACGGTGACGTTGACATTTCCTTGTGCGTTAATCTGAGCGGTCATTCGTTCAATGACTTTCGCCAGCGCTGCAAGTTGCTCCTGAGTATCGAAGTTACCAGGAATCAACGAGTCGATTTCTGGCCCATCGCCGTCACCTCGAAAGTATGAGCTTACCACGTGGTTGGAATTGTGTTTACTTGGCACAGAAGAGTCCTGTGCCAAGTCAATAGGAGAGATACTTTGTGAAGTATCAAATGGATTACCGTAACTCTTGTCGAATACGCTTGAGCTATGTAAGTGGGCGACAATTGCTTTACGCTCTTCTTTGTCTACCACCTGCATAACCCAAAGCACAAGAAACAGCGCCATTAGGGCGATCATGAAGTCAGCAAACGCGACTTTCCACGCGCCGCCATGAGGTTCATCATGGCTGTGTGCTTTGGCACGTTTGAACACTACATGCTCTTGTTTTTGCATTATCCCTCCTGTTCAGCTAACCACTTCTCCATTTGGTTGAATGTTGGTTTGATGTCTAGCTGAATATGTTTACGACCAGCGTCGATGGCGAGCAATGTCGGCTTCTTCGCTACGTAGGCAACCAAGGTTGCGCGTACGCATTCAAAAGCAGTCATATTACGTTTTACTCGCTGAGCCATGGCGTTACTTAGTGGGTCTAAACCACAGTAACAACCGAAAATACCAATGAATGTACCTACGAGAGCTGCTGCAACGTGATAACCAATCATAGCGATTGAGCCATCAATGGCCTGCATGGTGATAATGATGCCACCAACTGCTGCAAGAATACCGAAGCCAGGTAGTGCTTCTGCTGTACGCTGTAGTGAGCGTGAAGGCAAAAGCATTTCGTTTTGGATAGCTTCAATTTCTTGCTCTAGCAGTCCCTCTAATTCATGAGGCGACATTTGTCCCATTGCCATTAAACGTAAATTATCAGTAATGAAAGAAATTAGGCGATGATCCTCTGCAATCGTCGGGTAAGCGAGAAACATAGAGCTCTGTTCTGGCGACTCAATGTGAGAGTCGAGGAACTTATAACCACGGTTGCGCGCTGTCTCGAGCAAGTTATTGAGCAGCGCCATTAATTCCATGTAGTACTCATGCTCTTCTGTCGGGCCTTTGATGGTCGCAGGCACTTGGCGACGCATTTCTTTCAGTACGTGAGGTGGGTTACCGATGATCAAAGAACCAGCAGCAGCGCCAATGATGATAAGGAATTCGGCTGGTTGCCAGATAGCGCCTAAGTTACCGCCGGCCCACATGTATCCACCGAAGACGCACACCAGGATAGTGAGGACTCCAAAAAACTTTTGCATCTTGTGACTCCTAAGAGGACATTAATTGGTTGAGTTGTTTCAGCGCTTGTTTGTGAAGCTGACATATACGAGGTGGTGTCAGATCCAATACCAGAGCTATTTCGTGTAAGTTGAGTTCATGTTGATAGAACAGAGTAAGCAGCAATTGATCACGCTTCGGCAATTTGCCTAAAGCGCTATCTAAACTGCGACGAATATGCTCATGTTCCATGCCATCATATTGCCCGCCAATATAGCTATCACCACTGCTTTCCATCAGTTGGTCAAGGCTTTGCATCTCTCCCGCAAGGGCGGCATTTTGGCGATTGTAATAGTCCTGCTCATTCGTCCCCAAGGCTTGGATGATTTCTGCATCCGTAGGCATCCGACCTAAAGAGCGTGTGAGATCTCGAGTCACGTCGTTGAGTTCGTGAGCCTGTTGGCGAGTTTTACGTGAGCGCCAATCTAACCGGCGTAATTCGTCTAAAATTGCACCTCGAACGCGACACACGGCAAAGGCAGGGAAATGAGGATCGTCAACATCGCCGTATCGGCGTCCAGCTTCAACTAGAGCGATAAGGCCAATTTGCTGCATATCTTCAATACTACAGTGAGAAGTGGCATGAACACGTAGCTGGTTAACGACGCGTTTCACCATAACTTGATGACGTTGCAGCAGTGCATTTTCGTCAATTGGGCGTGATGGCGTCGTCACTTCCTCTTCTGTGGTATAGGTGTCTTGTATATTCATGTCTAACATGGTTGTGCTCCGTTATTGCACAACATATTTAGTCAACAAAACATCGTCGATTTCGCGAACGATGTCTGTCTTAGCAAAAGCCAGTAAAAGCGTTTGTTTTACTTCGTTTTGCAGAATATCGATGGCACCCGCTTGCTGTAACTCATCAAATGTTTTGTCGCTAAACAATTTTAATAATGAGTTTTGTACCATTGGCATGTACTCATCAATGTCTTTGATACGCTCAGGACGGCGTGTTTCAATTGCTAGTTCTAGCATGACAAAGTGAGTCTGTTTTTTACCTTTCACGGTTAAAACGACTTTGTCTAAAGGATGGAAGCTAGGACCTTTGCTTGTCGGTTCTTCTGTGACTAAAAATGACAATGGAGAATCATCGATCAAGGAACCAGAGTCAGGTGACTCTTGAGCGTGTTTGTTTAAGTACCAGATTCCGCCCATAATCGTGGCGGCCGAAACGAGGGCGCTGGTGATGATCATGGCGATAAACAGGGCGATCATTTGTTGTTTGGTCATAACCTTTTTCCTCGAGGATTAACTAGGCTTGAGTGTTCAGCCAGTGTTCTGAATAGTTTGTTGTTGTGGTTTGGAATGCACCAGATTCTCGTGCTGCGAAAATAGTGGCGTCTTCTTCATTTGTATGTTGGTCATTGCGACTCTGGCTTTGATCAGAGCCCACGTTGACATCGACATGGACGAAGTTCTGCTCTTGCAGTTCTGTGCGCAGACGCTCAGACACTTGCATTAAAGCTTCTCGTGTTGCGGCTGTATTGGCATTGATGTGCACGCTTAGTCGGTCGCCTTCAACACGTACAAGTAAATCCAGCTTACCTAAATCCGGTGGGTCGAGGCGGATTTTGGCTTCTTGTACATTTTGTTGCGCTTGAAGAGTCACACGGTCATGCAGAACTTGCATCATTTGCTCTCCCCATTTTCCAGCACTGGTGTCAACGCGCACAGCCGCCCACTCAGAGCCTTGAGTTTGAATATGACTCGTGGCAACGGCGGTGTTCGGGGCTTGTGGCGTTGGTGTTTGTCCTTGGAGTGGTGAGGCCGTTGGTTGCCCTTGAGCTGGTTGACTCAATAGGGTCTGAAAGTCGGCACTGGAGATTGATAGACGCGAGTTCGATGACATCGGTTGGCTTTGTTGCACCTCTTGTTGCTTTGGAGAGGTGTTTAGTAAGGCGTTATTTGAGTCTTGTGTTGCAGACTTAACGTCGTTAGCTACCGCTAAAGGCGGAGTTTTTCCGAACTGACCCGGCTGCTTTTCGGCCATAGTGAGCATACTCTGGGTTAGAGCCTGAGCTTGCATAGCAAGATCAGGTGATTCTGTTGAACCCAGTGTACTTGTCAGGTGAGCATCTGCTTTAGAAGCCGAGTGTTCGTCAGTATCCGAACCACGATCATACGCCTTTTCTTCGCTGTCCAAAGCTGGAGCGGTAAGATGAAAACTCGGCACGGTTGAAGCTGAGGCGAAACCTTGGCCGTCATACTGGCTATGCTCAGACATAGGATTATGAGAAAAACCGTGTACAGCTCTTGCTTGTTTTATGTTGCCTTCATGGCCAGGTGATGAATTGCCGGATATTTGAGTTGAAGGAGATACGATCATTGAGTTAGCTCCATGGTCATCGCTAATTGATAGGCCATAGCGCGCTCTTGATGGTCATTGACCATATTCATCTCTTTTTCTAACTCGTTCTTCGACTTTTCTAATCTAGCGAATGCATCTGCATGAACGGTTTTGGCACGTTGAATTTCAGGTGCAAGCTTAGGATCCTTCAAAAAAGGTTTGTGACTGATCAATAGCTCTCGCAACTGCAAGTCATAGCGCTTAAGCGCATGCCAATCTGCTGTTTTTGTAGCGAATTGGATGAGCTGAGATAAATGACGAAATCGCTCTGGCGACACTTTATGCTTGTTGTCCAAAATTCATCCAACCTTCACGAATGTTACCCATTACACGCTCGACATTAACCAAGCGATTCGCATCGTTCTGCACGCTGGCGTAATAAAGCTCAACTTGGCAGAAGTCATACAGCTGGCGTAAGTTTTCAGCAATTTCGCCACCATTCTCATCATCTAGAGCGCTTGTGAGCCCAATCAAGATGTTCATGCATTTGTTGATTCCGTTACCTTTCTCAGCCAAGCGATTCGCAGCCAAATGGCCACGAATACGTTCAACTTCATCAAGTAAGCCATCGATCAACATAATGACTAATTGGTGTGGGTTTGCTGCTGCCGCTTGCGCGTTGAGGTCTACTTGCTGGTACGAGTCATAGCCAGAGTCCATAAGCATGAGTTTTTTCTCCTAAAGGCTTAGCCAAACATCGACATGGTTTGGTTCATTTGGGTCATTAACGCGTTCATTTGTGTGAACTGTTTGATGTAGCGTTTGTACGACATATCGTATTTACGCTCTAATGTAGATTGTTTATCTTCTATGCGATCCAAGTTAGCTTGAAGCGCATTTTTACGGGATTTGAATGCGCCTGATGAAAACTTCAGAAATGGATCAATCATCGCGTCCATTGAGTCAAGTAAGGCATCGTCGCCATTAAACATTGCTTCCAAGCCCACGCTGTTATTCTTTTGAACTTCGGCGAATTTTTCGTGGTCGACTTTCATTTTCCCATCACGATCCAAGCTCACTCCGATTTCACTCAGACGCATACCACCGTGTTCCCCTCGAACCAAATTAGTTAATTGGCTCTCAATGGAGCGAAGTGTTGGATCACTTGCTAACACTCCACGTTTTTTGTCTTCACTACCTATTTGGGTGTGCTGGTTCATTGCGCCAATAAGAGTGTTATATGCGTCAACAAACTTATCCAATTGCTCTTTAGTTGCTTCGCTGTCAGAGCCTATATCAAGGCCAACAGGTGTTTCACCAGAAGCTTGAGCTTTGGTTAGAGTAATATCTACACCGTCGATTACACCTTCAAATGTATTGCTTGCGTTCGTCAGTTTGAGACCAGAGTCTTTAGCTCCCAACCACATTACAGCATCTTGCGGGGCGCTAATTTGGTTTAGATTTGTGAATGCATCTTCAAACCAGGCTTGGCCAGTACCAGACGCCGATACGTTGATTTGGTTAGCAACACCAGTTTCAGTGCTTGATAACATAAAGTGAGTTTGACCATTTGAGCGAACTAAGGTGGCGTTTACTCCAGGGTTATCGCTGTTGTTGTTGATTGCTTTTGCTAAGTCACTGACTGTTGCTGTGCCATCACCGTCTGAATCAACAGTCGATAGATCTAGCGTCATTGTTTCGCCATTGATCGTGAACTCGAGAGAGCCAGTTGTTGGGACTTCAGTTGTTGCTTCTAGATCAGCAGGCATCCCTGTAGAGACTTGATGAGACGTGGCAACTTGCTCAACAAAAATTTGGTAGTTGCCTGTGAGGGCCTTAGCATCTGCACTGGCTGTAAAGTAACCTTCCTGAGATAGGGTTGCACTGTTCTTAATGATGGTGTTTGTGCTGCTGTTCATTTCGTTTAACGAATTACGAAAGTCTCGTAATGCCGTTTCAACTTTACCTAGAGCGGAAAGTTGCGCTTGATATTTGCTGGCTTGTAGCTGATAGCGCTGTTGAAACGGTTGAACGTCAAAAGTGGCAAATTTAGTAGCCATTGTAATTGGATCTAATGAACTCATGAGGTTACTCCCTCTCTCATATATACGGCTTAAATAGCTTATCTGCTATGCCTTGGTTTAACAGTTCATCGCAAGATGTGTGCCGTATATAAATGGCTATATATAACAATGCTTTGCGATGTATTATTTCATAGAGAGGAAGCTGTGGTTCCACCTTTTGTGTTCCGCTTTCCTCTAGAAAACAAGTAGCGTTTTCCTATAAGACAAGGCGACTCAAGACTCGTAAATGTTTAATAGAATTTCTAAGTGGAGTTGAAAGGGAGGAAGGGACTCAGAACAGATATTTCGGTGTTTACTTCTAATGAATTAAGATAATTCTTACATCGTATTTATATGCTTCCTGTTATCTTTTCATCAAATTGGAGTATCGGAAAGAAAAACAACAATTATGAACGAATTTGCCTTACGACTAATGAAGTGTGCTCGCGAATATGAGCGCTTTATTCACGCTAAATTACTTAGCAAGCAGAGTCTTAATTCTGACGAGTTGGCAAGTATCCAAAAAGAGGCTATATCAAAATTTCCTGAGTTAAAACGCTATCAGTTCGATAATAGTCCTGAGCCAGTGGAACTAGAGTTATTTAACAAAGTGTTAAGGAATATTATGCTGAAAGTAGGTTTTAGATTGCCAGACTCTCATTGGGATAATAATAGTTCTATTTACATCAGGCGATAAAAAAGCCTCAATGATGAGGCTTTCTAGAGCTAATAGCGTTCACTCAACGCTTTTATGTTAGGCGCAATTTCATACCTTAGAATATCTGCAAGTGCAGTGAAGTCATGAACTTCTCGGGCGGTATTTATTCGCGAAAGTATTTCGAGAACAGACGTGCGCTCTGACTGAACGGTGAATAATTTTGTTAGGAGATTTAGACATCTCCCTAACATTAAGTCGCCTGTCAAGTGGTCACCGTATGAGTAAACCTCTGAAGTTTTAATAAAAGTGTCATAAACAGAGTTAATCTCGGTTGCCATATAGTTCCTCCACATTGAAATATTCAGCACCAATAATTTTTGCACCAATACGGCTCCAATTGTAAAACTTGGTCTGTGGTGATGCTGCTATTAGGTTCTCAACACCGCTTCCAAACATGCGGTAGGCTGGTGAGGTTTTGATCATCTCACCATAACCATTCTCTACTCGTGCTGTCATCGTCGCGTTCGGGTCGTCTGGTCTGTTTTCGCGTCCTGAATGGATGATATCTCCAGGGAAACCAAAATCGCATCCGATTAGTGATACTTGGGTAGCACCTTGTAAAAGGGTGAAGTGGATTAGAGGATGGATTACCGAACCAAACGAGTAAGGGCGATATTTAACCGGTAGTTTGCTTGCAAATCTGTCGTATGTGAAGTCACCCAAGTGTAAGTAATACTTCTCGCCATGCCAGTTTTGGAAAATACGGCTAGGCATATGGCTACCAAACACCAAAATAGTATTTTTGGCGATCTCATATGGAATATGTTCGTCACCTAAATTCAAATCTACAGCAAATACGACATCTGGTTTGATGTTATTTTCAATTAAGCACTTGCATGCAGTTGATGCAGCAATAAGCTTGGGACGATTTGGTCGGTTATAGACTGCTTTTAACTCTTCAATATGATGCTGGAGTGATGGGCCAGCACCAATACAAATAGCGTCGTCTACTTGATACATAAGATAATGATCAGAAGAGTTTAGGCGTTTTAAAAGAGGTTCGTTTTCTTTCTCTCTTGTGAGCAGTTCTTCATCGCTATGTCTATAGCTAGCGTTTGCATAGCCGATCAAAACACGGTTTTCTAAGCGGAAATAAAGCCATTGATGAGTATGACGCGAAATGGCTCTGTCGGCATTTAGAATGATACAATCATCCCAAGTCAGGCTCGCGAGTTTTCTACCTATATCGCTTTGGTCTTCTGAGACGATGATCAACGAAACACGAGGATCGGATATCCATTGTTGTGGAACGAGAGAAAGCACCAATTTTGCTAACGGTAGGTTATAAAGATAAACACGAATTGATCGAGCATTTTTATCTTGTGTTAACAGGGATGGGACATTGCCCATACCGATGCCCCAAATATGATAATCGTCGCTAGACGTTAGGCTTCGGTACTGGAAGGCTTCTTCGACCGGGTCATAAGCACTGCTAAGTTGAACTCCGTTGACTTTTAGAGTCATCGCTGCTTTTTCAACTACTTCAAAGTGTAAGTCGCTAAAGTCTGCACTGTCTAAGGCTTTTGCTACGTCAGGCCAACGAGAGCGAATGATATCAATATGTTGAGAATAAACTGGTGTCATAATATTCAGATAGTAAAAAACCCCACCGGATGGGTGGGGTTATAAGCTTCAATGATTAGCGTAGTAGAGACATTGCCATGCCAGGAAGCTGGTTAGTCTTAGAAAGAACTGTTGTACCTGCTTGCATAAGCATTTGGTTCTTAGTCATGTTTGAAGACTCTGTAGCGAAGTCTGCATCAGTGATACGGCCTTTTGCTGCAGAAGTGTTTTCAGTCATGTTACCAAGGTTAGTCATTGTGTGCTCTAGACGGTTGATGTTAGCACCAAACTGAGCACGTGCTGTACCTAGATCTGCTAGCATACCGCCAGAGCTTGAAAGGTTTGCAAGAGCTGTTGAAGCTGCAGCAGCAGTGCTGATGCTTGTCAGGCCAGCAATTGCTGTCGAGATGTCGTTTAGCTGTGTTTTTGCATTTACAGCTAGTTTCTCTGCACCAGTCGCACCAATTTGGTAAGTAACGCTGCTTGCACCAAAACCGCCGCCTTCAGCTAGAAGTTTTTGACCACCAAATGAAGTGTTTTCCATGATGTTGCCTAGCTCAGATGCTAGCTGTTTGAACTCTGCATCCAAAGCTGCACGGTCTTCTTGACTGTTTGAGCCGTTCAAAGATTGTGTTGCTAGGTCGTTCATGCGGTATGTGATGTTTGTCATCTCATCCATTGCACCTTCAGCAGTCTGCATCATAGAGATGCCGTCCTGTGCGTTACGCATCGCTACATTCATACCACGAGTCTGAGCTTCCAGACGAGTTGCAATTTGTAGACCCGCAGCGTCGTCTGCTGCTGAGTTGATGCGGTAACCCGTGCTTAGACGCTCCATCGCAGTGTTTAGAAGACCGCTTGTGTTGTTCAGAGTGTTTTGAGTTACAAGCGATGCGTAGTTAGTGTGCATTGATAAAGCCATCTTAGTCTCCTTAGTTAGTCACTATATCTTTCAGGCCTCGGGATATTCCCTAGTCACTAACTAGAGGCGGTCGGTCAGCTTTAATGATTAATTTGAAAATTAAAAAATTCCTAAAAAAGATCAAAATTGATGATTTTTAGTGACTTGTATTCCATGAAAATACAGATATAACATCAAATAACCTGAATAAGCCTGACTTAATCAGGGAAGCAGTCATCTATCAATATTGTCGTTCTTCGTTATAAATAAAAAAACAGCGCGAATAATTCGCGCTGTTTTATAAAGATTAATAGTTAGGATTCTGTCATTCCTCACCAAAAGATTGAAAAGAGAGGGAGGTCGGGATGTCACTGAAATAACCAAAGTAATAATTGGCCCCTAACAAGCGATAGCGGTTTAGCTCTGTTTGGCTCGCTACCCGCCCGGCTACCCAAGGGTATTTGTGCTTTCTTAAGAACTTAGCAATCGGTAGGAAAGCATGTCTTTCTTCTTTATCCTCTAATGTGACTGATAGTTTGATCATATCGGGACTAAAGTCAGCGACTCGTTCGAAGTTCACTTGTGATGTCGCGACTTCAAACCAAAGTGAGTAGGCGTTTTCTCTTAACTTCTCTATCAGCGCTGAGACTTTATCATAGGCGCATAGCGTTTTGTCTGCTTGAAGAGAAGGAATCACATGTTGAAAAGCGGAAGAGTGAAACTGAATCATCTGTTCGAGAAAGTATATGCCTGGTTCCCATAGTAATGCGTCAATTCTTATCGGCACGACGACGTTACTGATTAAGTCGGGGTGAAAGGCTTCTAGCTGAAACTGTGTTTGTCGCAATGCGAGATAAAGGCTGAACAAATCTAGGCAGTACTGCATTTGTTCAGAGAGTTCGAATTGATAGACGCTTTGTTCGCCACGCGTGCCAAATCTCAACGTCAGGTGTTGGAATTCTACCTCTCCTGATTGAGTCTCGCGAATGGCTTGGCACGCGTGTTGAATGTCATTGTGCTTTAAAGCATCAAATACTAATTGATCGTCATCCGTGACGATATGTTGTACTGCGAGACCAACCAAATGTTCGTACATCGCATGTGTTGAAATAAGATTAACCAAGGTTTCCTACCACATTGATTTGTTTGTTTTCTGGAATTTCGTTGTAAGACAATACTGCCAGTCCTTGCGTAAATGTGCGTGCGTAACGAGCCAGAAGTGGACGTAACTGAGGCATAACGAGAAGAATCGGAGGTAATCCCTGTTGTTTGAGCTGTTGTCTTATCAGTGGCAAGTTTTGTTGGAACTGACCAAGAATATTTGGCTCAATTGGGAAGCTGTCTAACATTACTGTACCAGAAGATTGTGCTTGTTGTAGCGAAGTCAGTAGCATTTGTTCTAGTTCATCAGAGAGAGCATAGACATTTAATTCGTTTTTCTGTCCCGCAATCAGGTTTACGAGCGTGCGTTTTAGTGCGCAACGCACATCAGATGCCAGTAAAATTGGGTCTTTAGTGTTTTCCGCGGATTCCAACATCGTGTTAGCAATCGTACGAATATCTTTTA
The DNA here is from genome assembly GCF_023161645.1 of Vibrio sp. 1CM7H. Taxonomy (NCBI): domain Bacteria; kingdom Pseudomonadati; phylum Pseudomonadota; class Gammaproteobacteria; order Vibrionales; family Vibrionaceae; genus Vibrio; species Vibrio sp. 1CM7H. The sequence goes on along the minus strand of NZ_JALNTV010000001.1, from coordinate 1,494,002 downwards.
GTGGCACTTGGTCTAGTAACAACTGGCGATATACTTTGAGTTGCTGCGCAGGGTTAAGTGCTGCGGCTAAGGCTTCGGCTAACTTCGGTGCTTGCTGTGTCAAACGTTGCGTCATGGCTTCAACATCGTCGTGCGTAAACAACTCAGCAAGGTTTGTTTTCATTATCTTGCTAATATGAGTCGCGATGACCGTGCCATCATCGACCACTTGATAACCCATGTTCAGCGCTTTCGCTTTGTCTTGATGTTCAATCCATACTGCTGGTAATTGGTAGGCAGGATCACTGCCCAAAATACCATCTACCTCACCGTATGTTTCTCCGACTGCAATCGCCATCAAACGTTCTGGTTCGATAAAGCCTTGTTCGATCACTTCGCCATTGAGAGAAATTGTATACTGATTCGGCTTAAGGCTTAGGTTGTCTCGAATACGCACCTCTGGTAATAAAAAGCCGACTTGTTCAGATAGGTTACGGCGCACACCGCGAATACGCTGTGATAAAGGTGCACCTTGTTCTTTGTTGACTAGGTGAACGAGACGGTAACCCAGGGAAAGTGACAACGTTTGAACATGAGGAATATCTTCCCACGTAAGTGGTGTATCGTCCTCTTGCATGGCTTGTGAAAGTGCTTCGACCTCCTCGATTTGGGAGTCTTGCACGGGCTTTTTCGTTTGACGCCAACCCGCGAAAGCTAAAGCACCCGCGAAAGCAAAAAAGGCCAAATGTGGCATGCCTGGTACCATGCCTATCACAGCCATGATGCCTGCGACGGTAAACAGTGTCGCCGGGGTTGCCAGCAATTGTTTTTGCATGGTTTCCGACATGCCATTATCGCTATCATTAATTCGCGTAACGATAATCGCTGCAGCCGTTGCCAATAGAAGTGACGGAATTTGAGCTACTAAGCCATCACCGATTGTAAGTAGTGCGTAGGTTTTAAAGGCGTCAGATGCTGCGAGTCCATGCTCAAAGACGCCGATGCTGATACCACCAATGATGTTGATAAACAGAATCAGCAAACCAGCGATAGCATCGCCTCGCACAAACTTTGAGGCACCGTCCATCGAGCCATGGAAATCGGCTTCGTTAGCGACTTCTTTACGACGCAATCGAGCGGTTTCCTGATCGATAAGACCGGCATTTAAGTCGGCATCAATCGCCATCTGTTTGCCCGGTAAGGCATCCAAAGTAAAGCGCGCTGACACCTCAGAGATACGTTCGCCACCTTTGGTAATTACGACGAAGTTGATGATCATCAAGATAACAAACACCACCATACCAACGACGTAGTTACCGCCAATAACGACTTCACCGAACGCTTGGATGACTTTACCTGCCGCATCCCCCCCATTATGTCCTTCTAGGAGTACGATTCGTGTGGAAGCGACGTTCAGTGTAAGACGCAATAATGTCGCGACTAACAAAATTGTTGGAAAAACTGAGAAGTCTAATGGTCGCTTTGCGGTAGTGCTGACCAGCAATACTAGGATTGCCAAGACGATATTGAAGGTAAACAACGCATCCAATAGCAGGGGAGGCAAAGGTAAAATCACCATTGCCAAAATCATTAGCAAGACAATTGGAATGCCAATGTAGCCTTTGGTTGATGTTTGAAGTTGTTTTAACCGGTTAAGCATACTTTCGTGTCCTTGGATAAACGCGGGTTAATCAGTGCTGCAAATGCTTTGGAATCGAAAAATGAGGCAAAGGAGTTGGCTCTTTTCCTTCACCTTTACGGAAGGCTTTCAATTGCAAAACGTAAGTAAGAATATGTGCCACGGCAATGTACAGTTGGCTTGGGATTGCTTGTTCAATCGCTGTGGTGTGATAGATCGAACGAGTCAACGGTGGTGAGTTGATGATCTCCACCTTGTTTTCTCGGGCGATTCGTTGAATGTGCATGGCTGTTTCGTCTACGCCTTTTGCAACTACAAATGGAGCATCAGAAAGTGAAGGTTCGTACTTCAGAGCGACAGCGTAGTGAGTTGGGTTAGTGATGATCACGTCAGCCGTTGGTACCATCTTATCGATTTTACGGCGTGCAAACTGCTGTTGAATTTGACGGATTCGCTGCTTTACTTCTGGGCGGCCTTCGTTGTTCTTGAATTCCTCCTTCAGCTCTTGTTTGGTCATACGCAGCTCTTTTAGGTGCTCCCAACGTTGGTAGGGAATGTCTACAACACCAAATAACAGCAACGCAAACCCCATCAACAGTAAGCCTTCAAAGAGAATAGACATCACCAGGGAAAAGCCTTGGCTTAAAGGTAAGTTTTGCATACCTAGCAGAGGCTGTAAGTGGTTGTCTAAATAGCCATATAAGATGCCGAAGATCACGGCTACTTTGAACGTGGACTTTAAGAGCTCAACCACTGAGCGTGTCGAAAAAATGCGCTTTATCCCACTTAAAGGATTAATTTTGCTCAGCTTTGGCATCACGTTCGCCGGACGGAACATCCAACCGCCTAGTACAAGGCTGCTACCACAGGTCACGATAATAATGACGGTAAACAACGGTAATAACATGTCGATGATTACCGCTAAACTTTGTCCCAATTGCTCGACAAGCTGTTTCGGGTTTTCTAAGTCGGCTCGCGTCAGCATCATGTTGTAGCGAAAAATACCTGACATACTTTCCCAAATGCTATTGAGCTGAGAGTAAAAGTAGAGCGCCACCGCTAGAAATATCACCGCAGTAGTAAACTCTTTAGCACGAGGAATTTGTCCTTCCTGACGTGCTTTTTTTACTTTCTGCGGCGAGGCTTTTTCAGTTTTGTCCTGAGACGATTGATCGCTCATGCGCCCCCCAACATAAAGTTACTCAAGTGTCTGATGGTGTCGTGTACAAGCGCGGTATAGCGACCCGGCACACCAGATACTGAAATTAATACGCTGAACAGGCCAAGAAGCATCGTCATTGGAAAACCTAACGCATACACGTTGAGTGAGGGAGCGGCGCGATTCATCACACCAAAACTTATGTTGGCTAAGAGCATTGAAACAATAGCAGGCAACGCTAGTGCTAAAGCAGAGGCAAACATCCAGCCGAAAATATTTACAACGCCTTGCAGAGAAAGCGATGTGATGCCAGAACCGACCGGCCACACGACAAAACTTTGAATCACGATATCAATGACGAGCAAGTGTCCTTCTAGCGCGAGAAATAACAAGGTTGAAAATATAAGAAATATTCGGCCCAAAATGGCGACAGAAAGTCCGTTGATAGGATCATTCATCATTGCCATACCCAATCCCATTTGCAGAGAAACGACCTGACCAAGCATGGTGAAAACGTTAAAGAGCATGTGCAAAATTAGCCCAAACATCACGCCCCAAATCGCTTGCTCAAAAGCAAGGAATAGAGACGTCATGGAGAATAATTCGACTTGTGGCATTGGTGGCATCAATGGTGCGGTAATCACGACGATCGAAAGTGCCAGTAAGGTACGGATCCAAACGGGAATGATTGCATCACCAAAGAAGGGCATCGAAATAAATACGGCTCCTACACGAAAAAACGGCCACCAGAGTTGACCGAGTATCGCTGAGAGCTCTGCAAATGTGATGGCCATTAGCCAATCATCCCCGGTATGTTGTGGAATAAGAAATCAAACAGTTCCATGATTTTTCGGAGCATCCAATGACCCGCAAAAATCACCATCAATAGCGTAACGAGCAAACGTGGTAAAAAGCTGAGTGTTTGCTCGTTGATTTGTGTGGCGGCCTGGAAAACGGCGATACACAAACCGACAATTAAGCCAGGAACAACCAGTACCGCAACCATCAAAATGATCAGCCATACTGCATCGGAAAATAACGTTACGGTTAGTTCAGGGGTCATAGCATGCTCCTATTTAACCGAAACTGGCAGATAATGTGCCAACCGTCATTGCCCAGCCATCCACGAGTACAAACACCACCAGTTTAAAAGGGAGTGAAACAATCAAAGGCGATAGCATCATCATACCCATTGCCATGAGCACACTGGCGACAACCAAGTCGATAACCAAGAAGGGGATGAAGAGCATAAAGCCAATTTGAAAGGCGGTTTTTAGTTCACTGATGACAAACGCAGGCAAGACAACCGCAAAAGAAATATCTTCAACGTTTTGGTCGAGTGGTTCATTGGCAATACGCAGCATTTGCTCAAGAGAGCTTTGATGAGTTTGTGCCAGCATGAACTCTCTCACTGGTTTCTCTGCTACAGAGAACGCTTGTATTAGCGTGATTTCACCATTGTCATACGGTTGAAATGCGTTTTCATGAATATCGCTCCAAACAGGTCGCATGATCAGCAAGGTCAATGCCAAAGCAATCCCAACCAATACGCGGTTAGGAGGACTTTGTTGAAGACCAAGGGCTTGGCGCAAAATCGCGAGGACGACGATAATCCGAGTAAAGCTCGTTGCCATCAGAATGAATGCTGGAAGAAAACTGAGCGCCGTCATCAACAACAGAATTTGCAATTTAACGCTGTATTCTTGCTGTGTGTCGCCATCAGAAACGGACAGGATAGTTAAGCCGTTGTCTGCCGCCATGGTTGGGAAAGCAAACAAAAGTGACACCAGTACCAAAAGAGGTAACCAACGGTGCCAAGCGCTCAGATTTTTCATTGTGATGCCTACCTAAGATTATTGACCAACGCCACTCAATGCAGAGTCATGTACATCGATCAGACGAAGTCCGTACTTATCATTTACGACGACGACTTCAGCGTGACCCATTAGAGATCCGTTTACCTTTACGTCTAAAGGCTCACCATTGAGCTTTTCAAGTTCGATAACCGTGCCTTCTCCGGCTTTCATTAAGTCCCCAAGTGGGATTTCTTTGCTTGCAACTTCCAGCGTGACAGTGACGGGAATACTTTTGAAAAAGCTAAGATCACGTTCCGCAGTTGCTGGTTCTTGTTGGAGCGTACTTTCAGCTTCAAAGTCTTCTAATTGAAAGTCGTCAAAGTTCAATTCTTCTGCGTCGAATGCATTCGTTTCTGGCGCTTCGCTCATCGCTGCGGTTCCTTATCAGGGTTAAAGATCAAAACAAGTTGGCCGTCTTGCTCAGCAATACGACCTGTAAATAAAGATTGGTTACCAATGCTGACTGGAACCGTATTAAGAAGCTCAATTGGTAAAATATCGTTAGGTTGTAAGCCAACAACGTCGCTCAACGGCATCTTCTTTTTACTTAAAACAACATTCAGTCGAACAGGCGTTGCCTCTAAAGAGCGACAGAATGGTTGGTACAAATCCGTATCGGGCTGCAGTTCAAGCTGCTCGATCAGTGTTTGAATAAGGTGGCTATCTAGTTTGAGATGAATTGAGCCTTGGTGATCGTCAAACGAGATGTTTAACTGCACGTTAATCCCAATCCCTCGGGGTGCTTCGTACTCACCCATTTCCCACATCTCACCTGGTGCAAGCCAACCAATAATGATACGACTGATTCGCTCTTGTAGGCGGAGGTCACTTGCTGTCAGTGTTGTTGCTGAACGCTCAGTGCTGGCACCATAGAACCGATCCGCCAGTTTTATTAACGTGTGAGCATCTCCATGAACAAATACCATGCCGCCCTCTTGGTGTTGATAGGTTGACGTTTGGTCTTTATCCATTTTTATCGGTGTAAAGCGATGCAAGTCTACAGAGGTTAAGCTAGCTTCCACTTTACTCGTACTGAGCCAATTTTGTAATTCAATCGTAAGGCTGGAACAAGACTCTGAAATCAAGCCTTCAAGCTTTTCACGAATGATATGAATAGGTTTGCCTAATAATTCTACATCAAGTAGTTGAATATCAGAAATAGGCTCGCTAACTCTATTTTCCATTTATATTTTACCGTGCGTTAACAATCGAAACTGTTTTAACTTAATGGCGTGTAGTCTACACAGAAATTTTAATGATCTTTTAGTTTCAAACTCTAAGATTGTGACTTTAGTTCACATGTTGCTTTGAGCATATAGTCTTAATCTTTTAATAAAATTTAAAAAGGGTTAGTTTCCTTTATAAATTGCTTAATAAGAAAATATAAAAATATTAAGCGTTTTTAGTTGTTATTAACTTTTTAAAACCATCTTCATGGTGTAACGGCTAATTTAGATAATTAAAATATAAGACATTGTTTTTAAGGCTTAAATCTTGATTTTAAAGGTTTGGCTATGCTCTTGTGAGTATTTTGTAACCAGTTTCAATATTCAGAATAGGTAATTAACATGATTAGCTATGCCAGTTATCACGGCTTAGTGGCATATTTAATTAAATTGATAAGGTCATGGAATTGTAAGATATACATGAACCCTAACGGTTTAATAAATTGTAAAATATTTATTTTTGTCAGTTTGCTAGTGTCTAAGGTGACATATTCAGGTGAGGTTGTGACCATCCCCATGGACCTTTCAAAGTGGACATATAAAGGAAACAACTTTGAATGCAACTTATTGCACTCAAGCACGCCGTATGGGAAGTTTTATTTCCGTTCGGAACCTAACAATAAAACTTATTTTATTTCCGATATACATTATGAAAATAATAAATGGAAAACGATTGCTCTAATAAGTCAAAGTGCCCCTTGGTCTAGTGAGCTTTATAGAAAAGAGTTTGCCACCCTTGATTTTACTAAGCCATCCCAACGATTTGTCTTCAGCAAAGGTGCTGATGAACTCATGGATTCAATTGCTACTGGTAACTGGGTGACGTTGTCACTAAAGGGAAGTAATGCTTCCTCTTTGTCAGAGATTGTGATTCCGACTATTCAAATTCAAAACGCGCTCAAGTCATTTAATGCCTGTCGAGCGCGTTTGCCTAAGCTTTCGTTTTCAGAGGCACGAAATCTTGTTCTGTCTTTTGACTTTGGTCAGAAGGCGCTAAGTCGTAAGCAGCAAGAAACGCTCGCAGCGTTAAATAGCTATGTATCTGTTGATGATCGCGTGACCAAGATTTTAATTGATGGCCACACCGATAACGTTGGTTCTAGTTTGGCGAACCTTTCAGTATCACGTACTAGAGCAGAGCAAGTTGCCGAGGCCTTAGTTGAACTTGGTATTGATAAATCGATGATCGAAACAAGAGCGCATGGTTCTCGTTACCCAATTGCCAGCAATAATTCGACGAAGGGCCAAGCGAAAAATCGACGTGTAATGTTGCGCCTAGTGAGAGATAACGAGCGAACGGCAGTGAAACACCACCCTGATGTACAACAACAAAATCAACAAACGAAAGTTAAGGTTCAATGATGACGAAAACGAAAATTTTGTTGGTTGAGCCGAATGAAGCTCTTGCTCAACCAGTATTGGATGTGTTGCAAAATGCAGGTTACACCGCAAAACACACTCGTACTGGCCGAGGCGCATTACTTGAAGAGCGAGCAGAAATCACTCTTGTGAGCTCTACTTTACCGGACATGTGTGTCCGCGAGTTTGTTGCTTGCCACCAAAAGCAACGTAACTCTGGTGTTGTTATCGCTATTGTCGATCAAGAGCAGGGAATCTTGGCGGCTGAGACGATGAAATCGGGAGCAACCGATTATCTATTACGCCCATTTGAAGCGAATCAGCTGCTTAATTTACTGAAGCGCGTTGAAGCGTTAGGTAAGCCAATGGCCAACATTGTTGCGGAATCTTGGCGAAGCAAGCAGGTACTGCAATTGGCGCATCGTGCCGCTTGCACTAGCGCCAGTGTGTTAATTACAGGCGAATCGGGAACGGGTAAAGAAGTGCTGGCTCGATATGTGCATGAGCACTCTCCACGTATTGATGGTCCATTTGTGGCGGTTAACTGCGCCGCCATTCCAGAGTCGATGCTAGAAGCGGTTCTATTTGGTCATGTAAAAGGTGCCTTCACAGGAGCGACTAACTCTCAAAGCGGTAAGTTTGAAGAAGCGAATGGCGGGACGATTTTGCTAGATGAAATCGGTGAAATGTCCCCTGCAGTTCAAGCCAAGTTATTACGCGTTCTTCAAGAGCGTGAAGTGGAACGCGTAGGCAGCCACAAGGCGGTGAAGCTTGATATTCGTGTTATTGCGGCAACCAATAAAGACTTACGTGAAGAAGTTCAAAAAGGCACATTCCGTGAAGACCTTTATTACCGATTGGATGTTTTGCCTCTGCACTGGCCGCCTTTGCGTGAAAGAAAAGAAGACATTTTACCGATCAGCCAATTCTTTATTGAAAAGTATCAAGATAGCAGTCGCTGTCATCTATCCCAAGATGCGATCAGTGCGCTGAGTCAGTATCACTGGCCAGGTAATATTCGCGAGTTGGAAAATGTCATTCAGCGTGCATTGGTCATGCGTCATGGTGACTACATTACTGCCCATGATCTGATGCTGCCTATTGAACTTGTTGCGCCAGTTCCATCCGCTGAGCCAGCTTCAAGCTTTGGTCATGTAGAAGCGAAGAAGCAGGCCGAATATCAATTTATTTTAGAAAAATTACGTCAGTTTGGTGGAAACCGAACGAAAACCGCAAACGCGCTTGGAGTCTCTACTCGAGCGCTACGCTACAAACTCGCAGCCATGCGAGAACATGGTATTGATTTACAGTCGGCACTAGGCTCGGCTGCCTAATAGGAGAAAAAATAGATGGCAAGTCAACCTACTCATGCGGTCTCGGCAGAGCAACTTATGTTGTCAAAAATGCAGGCGATGCAGGCACAAGTGCAGCCGCCAGAGTTTATCGTGAGTGCAAATCCTTTAGATCAACAATCACTAAACGCACCATTATCGTTCTCACAAGCGATGACAAATGTGTTGGATACAGTGAATCAACATCAATCAGTGGCTAGTCAAAAAATGACGGCCGTAGAAACAGGAAAAAGTGATGACCTAGTTGGTGCGATGGTCGCTAGCCAAAAAGCCAGCTTATCATTTAATGCTTTGATGCAAGTGCGCAACAAAGTCGTGACCTCATTTGAAGATATTATGAAGATGCCGGTGTAATTCATGTCAGAACTAACCCCCCAAGTCGCCGGAAATACAGCCATGACCTCCGGCTCAGCACAGACATTTTCTACTGCGAATAGCATGGACGATGTAACAACGAAGCTGAAGCAAATCTGGTCGAGTAGCCAGAGAAACCTAGTGTTATCTGCCGTACTCGCTGCGATTGTTGCGGCAATCATTGTGGTCGCTCTTTGGAGTTCCTCACAAAGCTTCCGTCCACTGTATAGCCAACAAGAACGTTTTGATATCGGAGAGATTGTCTCGGTATTAGAAAGTGAAGGTGTGAGCTACCGTATGCAAGAGCAAAATGGCCAAGTTCTTGTGCCAGAAGGCGAAGTTGCGAAAGTTCGCATGTTGCTTGCGTCAAAAGGTGTTAAAGCCAAACTGCCGACAGGTTTGGATTCGCTTAAAGAAGACAGCTCTCTCGGTACAAGCCAATTTATGGAAACGGCGCGTTACCGTCATGGTTTAGAAGGTGAGTTAGTACGCACTATCATGTCTCTGAATTCAGTGGCGAATGCGCGTGTTCACTTAGCTATTCCTCGTCAAACCTTATTTGTTCGTCAAAACAGCGAGAACCCTTCAGCATCAGTGATGCTTGAGCTGAAACCTGGCGAAGACCTCAAGTCTGAGCAAGTTGAAGCAATCATCAACTTAGTGGTTGGTAGCGTGACGGCGATGAAGCCTGAATTTGTATCTGTTATCGACCAATATGGCCGTTTACTCAGTGCAGATGTTGCTTCGGCGGAAGCAGGTAAAGTCAATGCAAAATACCTTGAATATCAAAAGAACGTTGAGAAGCAGATCATTCAACGCGCAGCAGACATGCTTACGCCAATTGTGGGTCCGAGTAACTTCCGTGTGCAAGTCGCTGCTGATATGGACTTTAGCCAAGTTGAAGAAACGCAAGAGATTTTGGATAACGCACCTGTCGTACGTAACGAGCACACCATTCACAACAACTCAGTTGACCAAATTGCGCTAGGCGTACCAGGTTCTCTAAGCAACCAACCGCCGGTAACTGGTGAAGAAGTAGAAACGAACGATAGCCAAAACACCAACGCACGCTCTGAAGTAAACCGTCAGTATGCAGTGGGGAGTAGTGTTCGTCGTACTCAATACCAACAAGGTCAAATTGAGAAAATGAGCGTGTCGGTACTGTTGAACTCGAAAGCCTCTCCGGATGGTGTTGCTTGGAGTGAAGCAGATAAAGAGCAGATTTCAAATATGATCATGGATGCTGTCGGTATTTCTGCGGCACGAGGTGACAGCTTAAGCTTGATGAGTTTCAACTTCACTCCAATTGAAATTGATGCGCCTCCTGCGCTGCCGTGGTGGCAAGACCCTACAGTACAGCAGCCAATACGTTACGTTATCGGTGGTTTGTTAGGCTTGGCGATGATCTTCTTCGTACTACGCCCATTGATCATGCACCTCACTGGCGTTGATAAGCCAGTACCAGAGTTAGACTTTGCAGAGCCGCAAGAAGAGCCTGATTACGACAACCTGCAAACGCGTGAAGAGCGTGAGCATGAAGAAGTGCTTGATCGTCGTCTATCAGAAAAAGGTATCTCAGCCTCTTCCGGTTTAGATGTAAACAGCGACATGCTGCCTCCAGCCGGTTCGCCACTAGAGATTCAACTGAAACACCTACAGCTTATTGCCAATGAAGAGCCAGAGCGCGTAGCCGAAATACTGAAACAATGGGTAAACATCAATGAACACAGTTCCATCAAAGCAGACGCTTAGTTATGTAGAACAAACCGCGCTCGTGCTATTAGGCATGGGCGAGGATGCCGCTGCGAAGGTTTTACAGCACTTTAGCCGTGATGAAACCCAGCGGGTGACTCGTGCAATGGCGAAGTTGAATGGCATTAAGAGCGATTCCGCTCGCGGCGTTATTCAAACTTTCTTTGAAGACTTTCGTGAGCACAGTGGCATTCGTGGAGCTTCTAAAGAATATTTGTCTAATACGCTACGTAAAGCATTGGGTAATGATTTGGCAAAAGGGCTGCTGAATACGCTGTATGGTGATGAAATTCGCAACAATATGCAGCGCTTACAGTGGGTAGAAGCAGAAACGCTTGCTCGTTTCATTGTGAATGAGCACCCGCAAATGCAAGCGATTTTTCTTGCCTATTTGCCAGCCGATAGCTCTTCAGCGGTGTTGAAGCACCTGCCACAAGATTACCATGACGAAATCTTGTTCCGAATTGCTCAGCTGCAAGACATCGATCATCAAGTTGCTATTGATTTGCATGAGCTCGTTGAGCGCTGCATTGAAAAAGTATCTGCAAGCCAAAGCACACCGCTATCTGGTGTCAAGCAAGCTGCTGACATCATTAACCGCTTTGAAGGTGATCGCGGGTCGTTGATGGAAATGCTGAAGTTGCATGATGAAGATGTCGTCAATGCCATTGAAGAGAATATGTTCGACTTTATGGTTCTTGGTCGTCAGCGTGAAGAAACCATGGACATGCTGGTGCAGCAGATCCCACTAGAATTGTGGGCAGTTGCACTCAAAGGTTCAGAAATTACGTTACAGCAAGCCATTAAACGTTCTATGCCTCAGCGTATGGTGAAAGCACTGGAAGACGATATGGAAGCGCGCGGGGCTGTTGCGCTAAGTCGTGTTCAAAAAGCGCGTCAAGACATCATGCAAATGGTGCGTGAGTTGGATGAATCTGGTGAAGTTCAGTTGCTTCTTTATGAAGAGCCAACGGTGGAGTAACGTCATGGTAGAGACAAAATCAAGTACGATGCGACTGCCGCCGAGTGGATACCGTTTGCACCGTTTTCCGCCTTTGGCGCAGCCTAAGGCTATAGAAGACGAATTCGGGCTAGATAACCAGGGTTGGCAAGAGCCGCAAGTTGATATTCAACAACAGCTTGAAGCCGGTTTTCAACAAGGTTTACAGCAAGGGCATGAGGAAGGCTTACGTCAAGGTATCGAGCAGGGTAAGCAACAAGGTCTGCTAGATGGGCAAAAAGAAGGCTTCCAAAAAGGCTTTGTGTCTGGTGAGCAGTCAGGAAAACAGAGTTTTCTAGAGGCGGCGAAACCCGTGAACGAGCTCTTTCATGCGCTGTCTCGCTGGCAAGACGAAAAAGAGCAACAGCAACGCCATATGATTTGTGAGCTGGTACAAAAAGTGGCTCAGCAAGTGATTCGTGCTGAGCTCACTTTAATGCCTCAACAGATCCTTGCTTTGGTGGATGAGACATTGTCTGCCATGCCAGGCAAAGCGGAAACCGTAACCGTGCATTTAAATCCGCAGGATTTAGAACGAATTACTCACATTAATGCTGATCTACCACAGTCTTGGAAACTGGTGGCTAATACGGAACTTCCGATTGGTGGCTGTCAACTAGTGACCGATGATGCAGAGGCGGATGCAAGTTGCGACTCTCGTTTAGAAGCCTGTATGGACAATGTAAAACAACACCTTTTGGATGAAGTTAGTATTCCGCAGGTAGAATCAGAGCATGAGTAATACCTTAAGCCATGAGCTATTGAGTGAGCGTTTGAGCGAAGCATTGGCTTCGCTCGATTCAATCCCTGTTGCTCGCGTGACAGGGCGCTTGATTAAAGTAAACGGCTTAATGTTACAAGCCGTTGGGTGCCGGTTTAAACTGGAGCAGCGCTGTCTCGTAGAAACCGCAGAAGGCGACATGATCGAAGCGCAAGTGGTGGGCTTTGAGCACACTATTGCTTACCTAATGCCTATTCGGCGCTTAGGTGGCTTATTTGCTGGTGCGAAAGTCATTCCTCTGGACGGTGACAGTACCGTGCAGTTAAGTGCTCAGTGGTTAGGGCGAGTGCTGAATGGTTTAGGTGAGCCGTTGGATGACGGGGCACCGCTTAAAGGGGGAGATCGTGTTTCACTTGAACCAAAACCGATTAACCCATTGAAGCGACGTCCTGTTGATACCCCACTCAACGTTGGGGTGCGCGCAATCAATGGGCTCTTGACCGTCGGAAAAGGGCAACGCATTGGCTTAATGGCGGGCAGTGGTGTCGGTAAAAGTGTTTTAATGGGGATGATCACCAAAAACACCGAAGCCGATGTGATTGTGGTCGGTCTTATTGGTGAGCGAGGCCGAGAGGTACGCGAGTTCATCGAACGAAACTTAACCCCAGAGGCGCGCAAGAAGGCGATTATCATCGCAGCTCCTGCTGATGAATCCCCGCTGATGAGGTTAAGAGCGACACTGCTTTGTCATCGCGTTTCCGAGTATTTTCGAGACCAAGGCAAAGATGTTCTGTTGTTGATGGACTCTCTCACTCGATACGCCATGGCACAGCGTGAAATCGCTCTGTCGTTGGGCGAGCCTCCGGCATCTCGCGGTTATCCGCCCTCTGTCTTCAGCGTGTTACCGCAACTCCTCGAGCGTGCGGGCAACAGTGAAAATCAGCACGGCAGCCTAACCGCAATTTATACCGTGTTGGCGGAAGGGGACGACCAGCAAGATCCTGTCGTGGATTCTGCGCGTGCTATCTTAGATGGGCACGTTGTATTATCGCGTCAACTTGCCGAGCAAGGGCACTATCCTGCCATTGATATTAATGCGTCTATCAGCCGTTGTATGAGTACCTGTACACAGGAGGCGCATAGCACGATCGCGAATAATTTCCGCCAGATGTACTCCAACTATCTTCAGGTGAAAGAACTGCTGCCGTTAGGAGGCTATCAACCGGGGCAAGATCCTGAATTAGATCAATCTGTTGCTATGTATCCAAACTTACGTGCGTATTTACAACAAGCCGCCAATGAGTCAGTGGATTACCCAACCAGTTTGACCGAGCTCGCGCAGCTTTTTCAAAGTGCTTAACCAAATGGGAGTGGCATCGTTGAGATGAAATCCAAGTTAAAAGCAGTGGGTAAGCTGCAACAAATGGAAGAAAAGCAACGTGATCGTGTGGGTCAACAACTTGATGCCATGCGTCAACGTCACTCCCATCTTTCAATGCAGTTGGAACAATTGTCAGCATTGAAAGGTCATGCGGGACAATCAACCAGAACTGTTCCAACACTGACAAGCGCAGCACTGATGAACTTTAATCGTGTCGATCAAATGCTGCAAAAAATGCTTCGCCACCATGAGCATGAACAAGCCGTCATGCAAGCGGAATGCGCGTCTGTACAAAAAACGCTGGAGCACAAACATGCTCGTGTTCAAGGGTTAGAAAAAGTGCTTGAACGATGGCGTACTAAGCAAAATTATGAAAAAGCGAAAAAAGAGCAAAAAATAATAGAAGACATCATCAACTCTCGTGTTAAGCGCAAGATATTATGATGTCTTATCGAAGCTATTTGGAGCGCGAATAATTTCTTCGGCGTCTTAGCCAACCAAACCAGCCCCCAAGCATGATCATCCCTGCGCCAAGTGCGCCACCACTACTGCCATTATCCTCAAAGCCAGATGTGTTGGTATCTTCTGGTTCAAAGCCGGAATCACCTTCACTATGATAATCTTCTGTGCTTGCTAAGAGGGCATTGTAACGCGTTTTCACTCCCGAACTGGTTTGGGCTGCAATCCATGTTGTGTAATTTAGAACCTCAGTAAACACACTCGGAATCGCAGCAGATTCACAAACAGAAGAACCATAGCTCACAACACCGATTTGTTGATACATTCCGTTGTTGTCTTGATAGGTGAGAGGGCCACCAGAGTCACCGCTGCAAATACCGGTATAACTGCGCTCAGGAAACCCATTGGCACATAAGCTTTCTTGAGCATTAAACCCCGTCACTAAAGAAGCACATTGCGCATCAGTGATTGGTTTTACTTCCGCCCATCGCAAATAATTTGGTCCATTTTCATCGTTGGTCGAGGTTTGCCCTAAACCGAATATCTGATAAACCGATTTGCTGCTGTAATCACCAAAATCTTGCGGCAACGTAATGGATTGAACGTTGTCGGTGATCGGATGGGTAAGTTCAAGTACGGCGATATCATTAATCCATAAATCACTAGGCTCGTAATTTGGATGAATAGTGATAGAGCGAACATCTTTGAATTCCTCAACAAACACATCGTTCATTGTCGGGTTTTTTACTAAGACTCGCAGATCATTGATTGTCCATCCATCAGAAAAAACACTCGGCTCTACACAATGAGCGGCGGTTAAAATGAAGCGGTCATTAACAATCGTGCCGCCACAGATGTTGGCAAATTGATTCGCGCCAGTTTTGTGTAGAATGAGTCGTGCGAAAAAGGGCAATTGATTTTGAGTGGCTTGCTGGCCGCCTATGATTGCCGTTGAGATGCCTTGCTCTGAATGAGCGTCTTCACTTTCAGCGACTGCACTCATGGGTACTGTGAGGCAGAGTACGCTTAACCATATTTGATACCGCTTCATAAACCATCCTTGGATGAAAAGTGCTCTTTCTAACTTTATACTAATTTTTCAATGAATGTGCTTAACAAAAGGTTTCTTTAATTGAATGATTGTTGCAACCACGAGCGCAGAAGGTGAAACGATTCCAGCTTTAGCTTGTGTGGTGGGCAAACAAAGTAAAACTGTTGGTTAGGATTAATGACGGGTTTACCCAGCTCGATTAACTGGCCATATTTGATGTCATCTTTCACAAACAAGCGATGAGTCACCAATAAGCCTAAACGACGGGTCGTCGCCTGCACGGCTTGTATCGACATATTAAAAGTGATTGGCTTTTTGCTTTTAGGTCGCAGGATGCCAGTCGCATTCTGCCACACGTTCCAGTCATTTTTTCTTCGTTCGTTAGTGACTTCAATGATGGGATACTGCTTTAACAGTTGAGCTATATTTGAGTCATTCGTCTTAGCTATCAATTCAGGGCTACACACCAAAACCAGTTCATCTTCACTGAGCTTTTCACAGTAATAATCTTGCCATTCCTCGGTGTTTCCATGCACGAGGGCAGCGTCGATACCTTCTTGCTCTAGATTAAACCTGCCAGACAGGTTTGATAAACGAACGTCTAATTGCGGAGCAAAGTCCTGCAAACTCGACATTCGCGGAATCCACCAATGCAGCGCCAAGGAATTCACCATATTAAGCGTAATACGTTGCAAGTTTTGGTCTTGGATTAGCGCTTCTGTGGCATCGACAATTTGTTCTAAAGCTGGCGCAACCTTTCGATAATATTTTTTACCGTCAGCATTAAGTTGAACTTGTCTGCCTACGCGATCAAACAGAGGTTTGTTGACCTGAGTCTCCAGTGATTTTATCGCCTGACTCACCGCCGAATGACTCACACTTAATATCTGCGCTGCTTCTGTCATGCTGCCAGATTCCGCCACAGCGACAAATGCATAGATGGATTTTAGAGGGACTAATTTACGCATATTTTAGAAACCGTAACATGATGAGAGATAAGTTAACCTGTAAGTTTTTCTTACATTAATGGTTAATATTACTCGCTATTTACAATAAGTGATATCTCATAAAATACTCCACATATTAAGGAGTATCGAATGAATGCAGTAAATAAATCTATTCTTTTCATGCTGATGTCTACGTTAAGCTTATCTGTTACTGGGTTGTTAGCAAAGCAGTTGACAGGTGAACTTTCCGTCACACTGTTTAGTTTCTTACGCTTTTTGGCTCCTGCACTTATTTTGCTTGTCTTACTTCGTTTCAAAAATCTTACCTTTCCTAAAGCTGGGACGTTAAAACCGATTTTGCTTCGCGCCTTCTGTATCGGCTTATCACAGTTGTGTTTCATCGCGTCACTACAAACGTTAACGCTGGTAGAAGGGGTGGTATTGTTTGCCACTGGCCCATTATTTATTCCTTTGGTTGAAAAGCTGTTTATGGGAGGCCACATTCGCGTTTCAACATTGGCGGCTTTAGCAATGGCGTTTACTGGAGTGGTTATGTTGGCGGGAGTTGGTGGGGAGTTTACTTGGCGCTCGGATTTATTACTCGGTCTAGCTGGTGGACTCTTCAATTCCGGCTCTCAGCTTACGCTATATAAAGTGAGTAAAACTGATATGTCGCCATTAGAAATCAACTTTTGGGCGTTTGGGTTTGCTGCCGTATTTCTGTTACCGCTAACGTTGTTTAACGACATCGATGTTTTCCTCAAAGCCAATGTGATGGAATCTACTGTTTCTTCTAATATGCTGTGGCTCGGTGTGATGTCCCTGATGATCATTAACACCCAAGTTTTCCGCTCCAAAGCGTATCAACTGGCAAGCAGCGGCTCTCAACTTGCACCACTTATTTTTACTAACCTACTGTTCACCGCGGTTTGGCAGAGTGCGTTTTTCGATGACCGAATGAGTCAAAGCCAAATTATCGGGATGAGTTTAATCGTGCTCGCAACCATACTGAACACATGTTGGGTTCGCTTTACGGCGCATCGTGGTGGTAGGTTACAAGCGAGAACTTCTTAGCCTGTCGGAAAATAGAGGATTAAGTAAGGCAAATCAGAGGTGAGGTTTGATTTTTTCTGACAATGAACTAGCGTCAAGAAAGGTTCAGGGAGAGAAATAATGCTTACGCTAAATTATTACGTTGAGATTTCAGCTACACCGCAACGGGTGTGGGAAGTGCTAACCGATGCTGAGTTATACAAACGCTGGGCACAGGCTTTCTCACCCCAGTCTCAATTTGATGGGATATGGGAAGAAGGGCAAGACATCACTTTTTTTGATCCCGATATGGGCGGAACGCGAGCGACTATCGATATCGTGCAACCGCAACAGCGTCTTGAATTTCATCACATTGCTATTTTTAATCCGGATAATAGGCAGCAATTGGATGGGGATTTAGCATCTAAGTGGATTGGATCACGAGAGATCTATCAGATCGACACCAATAGTGATCGTTTGTTACTCAATGTCACCATTCATACGCACAGCGACTTTGTTTCTATGTTTAATCACGGATGGGAAAAAGCGTTGCCCCTAATAAAAGCCATCAGTGAGGAGCAAGCTTAAGTCTGATACTCATCTTGGGCTGACGGTACGTCACGTGTAGGTATACAATAGCACGCAAGATAGCGCACCTAAGAGAGTGGATGATGGAATTTAAAGTTGATACCCATACACATACGTACGCCAGTGGTCATGCGTACAGCACCTTGATTGAAAATGCAAAATTGGCGAAAGAGAACGGCTTGGATATGTTCTGTACGACCGAGCACGCAGAATCAATGCCGGGCGCGCCGCATTACTGGTTTTTCTCCAACCAAAAAATCCTGCCTCGATTTTTGGACGGTATCGCGATCATTCGGGGTGTGGAATCCAACATTCTTAATACCGAAGGCGACATCGATATTCCGCTGAGTGTCGATCGTAACCTAGATTGGGTTATTGCAAGTTTCCATGAACCTGTTTTTCGTCCTGCAAACAAAGAAACTCATACGGAAGCGCTCATTAATGTGATTCAAAACGGTCGTATTGATGCGCTTGGCCATCTTGGGAATCCAAATTTCGACTTTGATTTTCAGGCCGTTTTAACGTGCGCGAAAGAGCATAATGTTGCGATTGAAATCAATAACACCACGCTAAAAGGGAATAGCCGAGTGGGTAGCGTAGACCGTTGCCACGAGATTGCACAAATCGGTAAAGATCTCGGTGTCTTCTTCACAACGGGAAGTGATGCGCATTTCTGTCATGATGTTGGTAATCTGGATTTGGTTGGAGAGCTAATGGATAGAGTGGGTATCGATAGCAAAAAAGTGATTACTCACACCGCTCAGCAGTTTTTGTCTTTCTTAGCTCTGAGAGGCCGTAAGCCAATTCCAGAGTATGACGACATTCGCAACGCATAAACTTGATTACATTTTAGGTATGCACCTGGCGTAAGATTGCTTTACACTGCGACCCGGAAATACTCAACTAAGCTAGTTTGTCGCCTTTTATGGCGTGGGTTACTTGGGTAAATAAAGCCGACAGAGAATTCGGCACTATAAATGGAGAAGTGAAAATGTTACGTCCTTTAGTCCTAGGGTGTGCGATTGCGTTTGGCTCAACATACGCAATGGCAGAAGCGGTTGATTTAAAACAAAACATGAAGCAGATGAAGATGGAATTCAAACAGGCGGCAGAAGCGTCGGATGTTGAAACCATGAAGTCTGCAATTGATAGCTTGCAAGCAATCGTCGAGCAATCTAAGCGCGGCAACTATCCACCAGAGAAATTCGATACCTACTTAGAAGGCTTTAATAAACTAACGGTAACGTTAGACAAGATTGAAGCAGACTTAGACGCTGGTAACCTGCAAGACGCGAAAGCACAATTACGTGAAATTGATAGCCTACGTGAAGAATACCACGACAAGCGTAACCCAAGTATTTGGAGTAAGCTGTTCGGCTAATCGCGATAAAAGCTGACAATAGAATATGAAAATAGCCTGCCGTTTTGGTGGGCTTTTTTGTGTCTGTCAATTGCGTTATTGAAGAAAAGCTGTGAGGTGGTAACCACTTATTGATCCTGTTTTTGAGCTAGCACTCAGAATTAGTTACGCTGAATGAAATTTGTTAAGTCACCGTTATGCGTAGATTAATTCCTTTTTATCGCTCCATGCTATTTGCTAGTACTCTAAGCTGGGTGCTAGTGACGCTGATGCCTGTTATCAATGCTCATGGTAACAGCATGGGCGTGTGGGCGACGCTATGCACGCTTAATGGTTTTGAATTGGTTCAAATTGAAGAAAGTGACAATGCCGTCAGCCATAAAGGCAAACCTTGTCCTTTTAGCCACTTTTCGACTTTTCATCATGATTCACTTCCAACTACACCAATACTTCCACAACTGAGCTTGGTCATTTCTGAAAGCTACACTTTTTTGGCTCTAAGTGTACGATTTGAAACGCCAGTTCCTCGTGCCCCACCAAAGTTAGCGTTGATAAACTTCTAGCGGCAAGCCATCTGGATCTTTGAAAAAGGTAAATGCTTTGCCTGTGAATTCATCGACGCGAATGGGCTCTACCTCAATTTCTCTCGCCTCTAAATATTCTTTAACATGCTCAACATCATCCACTTGAAAAGCAAGGTGGCGTAACCCCTGAGCTTCAGGAAAGCTCGGTCTCTCTGGTGCGTCCGGAAAGCTAAACAATTCAACTTGGCTGCCGTCAGATAAAGCGAGGTCAAGCTTGTAGGAGTCTCTGGCTTCACGATAATTTTCAGCAATGACTTTTAGCCCTAACAATTCGGTGTAAAAGCGTTTTGACCTTGGATAATCACTGCAAATGATCGCAACGTGATGAATGGCATTAAACATGGTTAACCTCTTCAAACATGGCTCGTATCCTCAAGCATGGTTAGTGTCCTCGGAGACTAAATGCTCCTTAACGAAGTCGATAAACACGCGCAGGCGAGCAGGCATATATTTGGTTTGTGCATACTGCATCGCAATAGCGCCGTGGTAGTTACTCTTGATCATCCAATCCGGCAATACCTCCACCACTTCTCCTTGCTCTAACGCGTCTTTGATCACGAAGTCATGGAAGATCCCAATTCCCAAGCCAGACTTAACCCCGTTCAAGCGCATTTGAGAGTGGTTGACGGCGTAGCGTCCACTTACTGCGATCGAATGAAAGGCTTCCTCTTTAAAGAACGACCAGATGTTGTCTTTGTCGTTCTCGGCAAGGTAAATACAATCGTGCTGTTCAAGCTCGGTTGGGTGCTCAGGCATACCGTGTTTGGTGAGGTAATCTGGAGAGGCACACAAAACAAGATTGGTCTTGCTGATCTCTTTGAGTACCAGATTCTCATCGGGTTTGTCGGTGAGCTTAAATGCTACGTCGATACCTTGGCGAAAAAGATCAATCTCACCATCAGCAGCACGTAGCTTGAGCTGAATGTTTGGGTAGCGATCTAGGAATGGCAACACAAATGGTTGAAGCACCGAGTTAAGAAACGCTTCGGGTGCAGCCACTGTGAGTGCACCCGTGGGCTCGGCATGATCTTCAGCCGATAATTCAACCGCTTGCTGCGCCGCATTCACCATGGCGATGCTTTGGTCGTAAACCTTTTGCCCGGCTTGAGTGATGATCAACTTGCGAGTCGTTCGCTCGAACAGTTTCACTGAGAGGGCTTGTTCTAACCGTGTGATCAACTTACTTAAAGCCGATGGCGTCACGCCAAGCTGTTTGGCTGCAGCGGTAAAACTGCCCTCGTTTACCACTAAGATAAACGAAGCAAGATCAGGAAGTAAGGCAATGAGTTTTGGATTAACCATAATTGTTCAGTTCTGCGCAGCGGAATAACGATATTGTCTGGTACGGTTTCACGAGGTTCAAGTGTCACCGTCTCGCTTTAACGATATTTTGCCAAAAATGCATTGAGTGCAGGCAAGCCAGATTCACCAGTATGGTATTGCTGCCAACAGTGATAAATGGCCGTTTCGTGGTCTGCAATCAACTCGATAGCTTCTCGTTCAGCGATTGAATACTGCTGTGAAGCTTTCACTTCTTCATGCCACTCTCGATACTTGACCTCATAAGGTTCTACCCATTTCAGAAGAGTCGCCACCAACTCTTGCCATGGCAAACCAATCCACTTGGTTGCATCCGCCAAGCCTTTATCCAGCATCTCTTGGTGTCGACTTTCGATATCCATGCCATTTGTCAGCAGTACAGGTTTGAGCTTTTCTGCGGTGAGCTTTTCCACTTCAATCAAGGTTTGCCACAGCGTTTGTTGTTCACTTTGGGCGTAATGGTTCAAGTAGTGGTTGAAAAAAGCGATGCCGTAGATTTCGCCATAGTAGGCAGACAGAACGTTATGAATCATGGTGAGAATCGTGATTTAAACAGGGAATACCGCATTGTAGGAGGGGAAAGCGCGAAGTGTAAATAGCTGAATATACTCAAGTGACTTCAAGATACATGGTTCAGAGCGTTGTCACTGATTCAAGTTCAAGGAAAACAACGAAGCGGAATAGCGAGCTCTTTCCAAGTTGTTTGACGAAGAAATTGCTTCAGTGGCACGCTCCCGAAGGGCGAGTTGCCTTGGTTCGCATGCTTCGTTAACAATTTTCGATTTAGAACCACTAGATTTTCAAATTGTTGCCTCGCCTTCAAACCAAGTCATCCTCGCTGAACCAAGCATCTCGAGGTTACTTGAGTATAAATAAAAAATCGCTGCTGACAGAATTCGAACAGAACTTGTGAGAATTTTATGAGAATTCGATGAAGTTGCTGATAGATTTGCTCGTCATTCTTAGAGGCAAGAACGCAAAACGTTCGAAACGTAATGCTTAACCTACTCAAGTGACGAACAAAGAAGTAAAGCCGTACAGATGGGCTTGGGTAGTTCAACCCTCATTAAAGGATGGAATCACAATGAAAAAACGTACCCAACTCGGACTCGTCATGACTTCAGTCGCTATGGCACTAGGCTCTGCATCAGTGAATGCGGCGGAATTGGAAATCACCGTGACAAACGCAACCAAAGGCATCTACTTTACGCCACTTATTGTTGCTGCACATGGCTCCGACCTTCAAATGTTCAGAACGGGTCAAGCAGCAACGCCAGAACTAGAAGCAATGGCAGAAGGCGGTGATATCTCTGGTCTTGCTAGTGTGATTGGTAACGCTGGTGGTGTGGTGGTTGAGAATCCTGCTGGTGGTATTTTGAATCCGGGTGTTGCAACCACCTTCACCTTGGACAGTGGTGAAGGTGGTTATCTTTCTCTGAGCGCAATGTTGCTGCCAACCAATGACGGTTTTGTCGGTCTAGATAGCTGGAAGATTCCAACGGAAGCGGGTACATACCGAGCAACGCTAAGAAGTTACGATGCCGGTACAGAAGCGAACGATGAACTTGCGTCTAGCATGCCAAACCCACCTTTCATTACCTTTGGTACTGGCGGCACAGGCGTTGAAGCAACGGTAACTAACGACAAAGTTCACGTGCATCCGGGTAACCTCGGTGATAGCGATCCAACCGGCGGCATCAGTGATCTAGACAGCAGCAGCCATCGTTGGTTAAACCCAGTTGCAACCATCACAATCGTTGTGAAGTAAGGGGGATGTATGAAAGTCAGAATCTTACTAGTAGCAGCTTCAGTCGGCTTGCTCGCTGGTTGTCCAAGCGATGATGATAATGACGTAGTGAAATCGTACCGCTACACCGTCAACGTGGCGAACTTGACTGCGAATCAACCTATGTCTCCGCTCGCTGTACTCACTCACAATGGTGACTACCAACTGTTTGAAATTGGCCAAGCCGCATCTGTTGAACTTGAGCATCTTGCCGAAGGCGGTAGTAACGCTGAGCTGATTGAGTTGATGAACAGCAATGACAGTGTTTACCAAGGTATTTCGGGCAATGGATTGGTGTTGCCGGGTGTATCGGACGAAGTCACCATCACGGTTGACCCTAGTCGTTACGGGTATTTATCTGTGGCGTCTATGTTTGTAAATACTAATGATGCTTTTGTTGGCGAAACGGGGCTATCGCTCAAATCGCTCGCAGTGGGTGAAAGCTACGAAATGAGCATGAACGTTTGGGATTCAGGTACAGAGCTAAATGATGAGCTTGCTGCAACTATTCCGGGCCCAGCAGGTGGCGGTGAGGGCTTCAATGCCGCTCGTAATGACAGCAATGACGTTGTTGCCTTCCATGCGGGGGTAGTTAGCCAAGATGATGGATTAGCAAACTCAGCACTCTCTGCGAACCATCGTTTCTTGAACCCAGGTGCGAAAGTCACTATCACTCGAGTCGAGTAACACAGGCTCCGATGACGTCTCCTTTCCAAAGCGCTTTTAGCCGAGCGCTGTATCCCTCATGGCCTCATCGGAACCTTTTTTGAAAGAATTTCTAATTTGTTCCGGTCATGTGCAAAGTGAGGATACTCGAAGGCAAGGAAAGGACCATGGAACAACAGGCAATCAATTTAGTCGCTAACATCTTGTTGGTGGAAGATGACGATGATTTGGCAGAACTGGTTCAGATGCATCTTAAGTTTCAAGGACACCAAGTGTCGCGAGCAACAAATGTCGCCGATGCTAAAGCGCAATATCAGCAACACCCCTTTGATTTATTGATCCTTGACCGAGGTTTGCCAGATGGTGATGGCCTAGACATCTGCCATTATTTGCGTCAGCAACAAGATTGGAGCCCAGTGCTTATGTTGACAGCAAGAGACGGTGAAATGGACAAGGTTGACGGTTTAGAAGCGGGCGTTGATGACTACATCACTAAGCCATTTAGCGTATTAGAGTTCCAAGCGCGAGTACGTAACGTGCTGCGCCGAGTCAGTCAAGCCGCAGAGGCAAAAGTAGCAAATGAAGTCCTCGACGAAGCGATGGATTTTGGTCCGCTAAGAATCATTCCGGAGTTGCACCAAGTGTCCTTAAACGATAAAGATGTCACTCTCACCGCGACGGAGTTTACTTTGCTGCAGTTTCTCGCGACTCGTCCGGGCAGAGTGTACAGTAAAGATGAATTGCTCGATCACGTATGGAACACCAGTCATTCTGGTTATCACCACACAGTGTGTAGCACCATTAACCGTTTACGCAGCAAATTGTCTTTGTCTGATTCAGATCATCACTTCATCCAAACCGTGTGGGGTGTTGGGTATAAGTTTCAACCAAGGCACTAATGCAAAAAAGCAAGTCAAAATATCAAGCCAAGACAGTAAGTCGGCAGTTGTTTTCACCGTCATTTTTCAATCATCACGGGTGTTTCAAAAACACCGCTGTTTAAGGAGGCGATAGGATGAGCTTCAAATCTCGCTTAGTGGTATTTACCAGCTTGTGGTTCTGCCTCGCGGCGGTGGTGATTGCACTGACTTACAATTGGCAAAAAGAAACCATTGAGTTACGGACTAAGCAAAGCCTGCACAAAGAGCTAGCCAGCCACATGCGCGATGATAATCCGCTGATGATTGGTACGGATTACAACCCTAAAGCGCTCAAGTCGATCTTTCATACCCTCATGCTGATCGGCCCTGATTTTGAAATCTATTTCCTCGATAGCCAAGGCAATATCACCACCCATGCTGCGCCAGATGGTGCAAAGCTTATGGACTCGGTGGATCTGAATCCCATTCAGCAATTCTTAACCAACGAACCGCTTCCCATATTAGGCGAAGATCCTCGTAATCGCGGTGAACACAAAGTGTTTTCTGTTGCGGCGATAGAGGAATTAGGCTCTACTGTCGGTTATCTCTATGTGGTGATTGGCAGTACCCGACATGACGCCATTGCCAATGCGCAAGTCGATACCCCTTACATCGCGCTGGCAGGATTGGTCTTAGTGTCCATTTTAGGCTTTGCTCTCGGGGCTTATGTGCTGGTCAAACGTAGCCTCTTGAACCCGATTGAGCGTGTGACCAAGCAACTTCAACAGCAAGCCGAACATGATTTTCACCTGCAACCTGACTTTACTGACCAAGTGCCGGAGCTCGTGCCGATTGCGCACTCTTATCAGATGATGGCGAAGCACATTCAGCAGCAGTTTTTACAGTTGGAGTATCAGTCTTCTCATCGCCGTCAAAGCTTATTGCAGCTCAGTCATGATTTAAAAACGCCGTTATCGAGCGTGCTTGGCTATCTGGAAACGTGGCGTTTGCAGCATCCGGGATCCGATCCGCTGATTGATATCGCGTTCCGAAATTGTGAGAAGCTCTCAACTCAATTGCACTCTTTATTAGACGCCGCGCGTAAAGAGGAACCAATGCCAAACTATGAGTACCGCCCCATAGATCTTGGCGCGTTGATGGCAGAATGTGCCGAGACGATGCAGAGCCAGTTTTCTCGTAAAGAAGTGGTGTTGAAAGTGGATATGGATAGCAAGATCCAAACTGTGGGTGACAAAGGACTCTTAGAGCGGTTGGTATTGAACCTGCTTGAAAATGCGTTGCGCCACAGCCCAATCGGCTCGGAAGTGCATTGCCAAGCGCATTTGAGTGAGGATAAGTCGCGAATCCTGTTCACTTTTGTCAATCGAATTGATAAAGATGCCGTCGGGGGCGCATTAGGAATTGGTACAAAGATAGTGCAGTCAATTTTAATGTTGCACCACAGCTACTTAGAGACGTGTGAGACGGACACTGAGTATCAACAAAAATTCGCACTTCTCGCTACTTGAGGAGAAGCGCGAATTTGGCTTATCGAATGACTACTTAATAACGCCACATACAACGCGCGCACCGCCGCCGCCTAATTTAGCAGGATGGTCGGAATGATTGTCACCACCAGCATGAATCATTAATGCTCGACCTTTTAAATCTGATAATTTTAGGCGAGGCGCGACAACGGGCTGATTGGCATTGCCATCCATGTCCACATAGAGTGGAGGCAGGTCGCCTAAATGATTGTCATCGGTCCAAGGGTAGCCATGTTTCCCTGTGTTGCTGGGGTCATAGTGACCACCTGCTGCACCGCCAAGGACGGTTTTGCCATTCTTCTCCGCGCTATCGCACGATGGATTGGTGTGAACATGGAAACCGTGCACCCCTGATGACAAACCTGATAACTGAGGCATAAATACCACGCCATAGTCACTTTGTGAAATCTCAATGGTGCCAGCGCTCTTCTTGCTGTTGAGATCGGTCATCGCTACAGTCTGCGCAAGTACGTTAGGAGCGGCTACGAGAGTGGCAGCAACTGAAATGCATAGCAATCCTTTTAACATGGGACTTCCTTCTTTTTGGTTGTACGCTCAAGCACATATTAGTGAAAACTTCTCTTCCTTATGTCTGTTGAGCGGTGGGTTTATGTCAGAGAGTGATGTGTCTCACTCTATGGTCTTAAACTGGTATCTATCTGCGAAACCAGTTCTCCTTTATTAAGACTTAACATATTGAGATTGTTCAGATATAAAAAGAATAGACGTCAATCAAAAAATAGCCTGAATATTTTTAAATTAACGCAAAGTTAAATTTTTAATGACTTTATAACAAAGCTCATAATTGTTTTATAAAGAAGTTGTCGGAATTGTCTTCTATAAAAAATAATCAATTTAATGAATATTTTAATGTGAATATGGTTGTTTATAGGTTTGTGGTCAAACTGTTGCTTATATCATCAAATAAGATAAAAAATTGGAACTAAAGTCACTTAATGGCAGAGGAAAAAATTAAACTCTGGTTTTAATGGGTAATAATGTTTTAGTAACAGATAGTTACGCACTTAAAATTAATAATATGGCTAATTTCCGACAAGGATTGAAAAAGATGAAAGACAAGGAATCTATTCAGACTAATAGCAGCCGCCGTAATTTTCTGAAAGGCGCAACAGGAGCTGTTGTTGCTGGTGTGAGTGCTTCCGCTTTCTCGGGCGCAGTTCAAGCACGAGAACAGAAAATTGATTGGAGCAGCCGCGGGCTAGGTAGAAAACACGATAAGCGCTTTTGGCGTAAAGTGCAACGACAGTTCGTTTTGGATAAACGTACGACTTACATGAACATTGGCACAACGGGTTCTATGCCAAGACAAGTTCTTCAAGATTACGAGCATAACAACAAGTTGGTGGCTAAATATCCTTGGGATATGAAGGGCAAATTTGGCTCTTGGCCTTATGTCTCTGAGATGGTTCAAGAAGTAGCGCCTGGCTTTGGTGCGAACCCAGAAGAGATCATTCTCAGCCGCAATACTACTGATGGTCTATGTTCGATCATTAACGGCTTACACTTTGAACCAGGCGATGTGATTCTAACGACGCACCATGAGCATATGGCAGCAACATCACCGATGAACGTCGCAAAACATCGTTTTGGCGTCGATGTTGTTGAAATTCAACTACCAGTATTTACCGGTACTGAAGACGTTTCTGAACAAGATTACATCCAAGCTTTCCGCGACGCGCTTGATGCGCATCAAAACGTTCGCCTCATCATGTTCTCTCATATCACCTATAAAACGGGAACGGCGTTACCAGCCAAAGCCATTTGTGCTTTAGCGAAAGAATATGGTGTGCCTACGCTTGTAGATGGAGCGCATACTGTCGGTATGTTTGACCTCGATTTCCATGATATGGATTGTGACTTCTATGCAGGTTCTGGTCACAAATGGCAGTGTGGTCCTGGCGCAACCGGTATTTTGTACGTACGTGATAACGCCAATCGCTTGAATGAGTATTGGAGTGATCGTGAAAACCCGTTGTGGTTGATCAACTCTTCACTTTCTCATGCGGATTACTTAGGCAAGCAGTTACAGATGCAGTACATCGGGAACGACAACTATCCTGCGAAACAAGCGTTAGTTGATAGCTGCAAAATGTGGGATGAGATTGGTCGTGACCGCATTGAGGAACGTGTTCTAAGTCTTGGTAGTTTGTGTAAAACCTTACTACAAGAGTACTTGCCACAAGCCCAAATGTACTCGCCAAACGTGGAAGGTTTAACGAGTGGCTTAACCACAGTTAACCCATTCTCTGATGTGACGAATGAAGACATATTGACTGAATTCAGAGATCGTCTGCGTGAAGAATATGGCTATATCATTCGAACAACCAGCTTTAAGCTGCATAAAGATGATGACTTTGATACTTACGCACTCCGTATCTCCACGCACTTGTTCCATGACGAGCAGGATGTTGAAGGGCTCGTGGTGGCGATGACGAATTTGTATTACTCGTCGTTCTAACATCGTTGTTTATCACTCAAGCGCCCATGATTGGGCGCTTTGTGAAAGGTAAGGATATTATTATGTCAGTCAAAACATTCAAAAGAACTTTAGCGGTGATGGCGCTTATGGCGGCCTCTGTTATGTCCTCTTCCGCTTGGTCAGACGACTTACAACAGATCCGTGATCGCGGAGTGTTGCGCCATATTGGTGTGCCGTACGCTAACTTCGTTTCTTATATTGAACAAGGTGAAGTGGAAACCTTGACTGGCTTAGATGTAGAGATAGTCAAAGGCTTTGCCAAGTCGTTGGGCGTTAAGTACCAATATGTTCCAGCTCAGTGGAGCGATATGGTCGGTAAGCTGACGGGCCAAGATGTTCAATACCATAATAAGCAAGCCGTCGTGGGAGAAAGTGTTCCAATCGAGGGGGACTTGATCGCAAATGGCGTTACCATTCTTGACTGGCGTTCTGAAGTTTTAGACTTTTCACAAGATTACTTCCCGTCGGGCGTTTGGTTAGTTTCCAGAACAGATTCCACGCTGAGTCCGATTAAACCCAGTGGTTCGGTTGATGAAGATGTAAAAACCGTCAAGCAGCTTATTCATGGTCGCGAAGTGTTAGCGTTGGAGCACTCTTGCTTGGACCCTAACCTTTATGACTTATATGACACAGGCGCAAAAGTCATACTGCCTGATGGGGCTCGTCTTCTTAATGAGATGGTGCCAGCGATAATGAAAAATGATGCGGAAAGCACATTACTAGACGTCGCCGATACGTTAATTGCATTAGAAAAATGGCCAGGTGAAATAAAAGTCATTGGTCCAGTATCCGAAAATCAGAAAATGGCTGTTGCATTCCGTAAAAACTCGCCGGAATTACGCAAAGCATTTGATCGTTATTTAGATTCAATAAAGAAAGATGGAACCTACGAAAAATTAGTAAAAAAATACTATCCATCTATTTACTACTTTTATAACGATTACTTCATAGAAGATAGTAAGAAAACCCGATGAAAAAGGCCGTTAAAAAAATATCCAGTAAAAAATTTATTGCAATAAGCGCAATATTAGTCTCTATTTATTTAGCTATGCTTATTGTTGTGACAAGTTTGGGGCAAAATAAATTAAAAGAATCCCAACATAGGGAACTTGGTTTAAAAGTAAAAAGTTACGCAAGCACACTCGATAATTTATTTACCATTGCTAGTGAAGATGTTGATAACTTATCTACAGATAAAACAGTACAAACATTCTTTGCTAATTTAGCCTCTGGCATGTCAATGGAGTACGGATTAGGAGCGAGTTTAATTAACTTGAAGCGTCGTTTCGATGAAAAGATAGATGGTAAGTTAATTAATAGCAGCCAAATCTATAAAAAGCTCACACTGGTAGGCAGTGATGGCACAACGATTGTCACGACGGGCTCTGAAGACAACATAGAGCAGAAGATGGATATCCAAACCTTAATGACTCAACATGGGCATCCCGAAGAGGTTTGTGCAACTCGATATAACGACGACGTGCGTATTCAAGTCATTAAGCAAGTCAAGTTCTCTGGAAAGCCAGTTGCCTTTCTAATTGCAGATCTCAATAAAAACATTGTTATTGATCAGCTCACTAATCAAGAGCACGAAGACAGTTATAGCCGGCTGGTGCTCAAAATAAAAGACGTTGAGATGGTCGTATGGGATACAATAAATAAAACGTCTTCTCATAATAAAGATGAGAATTATTTAATATCTGAAGCCGTTGATGGAAAAATATATTTTGAAGTGCCTGTTGAAAAACATCACTTCAAACTTATGGCTTGGTTTGAGCCTTTGAGTGAGCGAGATATTTTCACATCACGGATCTTCATTCTCGGTTTGAGTATTCTTGCTGTTATGGTTGTTATTGCGCTGTGTTATGCGTTCATCACAAACAATAATAGAATTGAATTGAAAATTAAACTTGAAGAAGAGAAAAAGCGAAAAGACATTCTTTCTCAACAGAACCGAAAACTAACTAACGAAATTGAACGCCGAAAAGCGTCTGAAAAAGAACTCGCCTTCCAAGCTAAATACGATACGTTGACTAACTTGCCTAATCGCAGCTACGGTTCTGAGAGACTGGCTTTGGAGTTGATTAGAGCGTCACGTAGCGGTTCAAAAGTATTGGTCATGTTTATTGATTTAGACCACTTTAAGCAGATTAACGATTCAATGGGTCACTTTGTTGGGGACGAGATCCTTAAACTTAGTGCTCAACGACTGCATCAAGTCGCGAGAAAAACAGACTTACTGGCGAGAATTGGTGGGGATGAGTTTTTATTAGTGATTCCTGACTTACCTGACAACGACACCGCGAAGCGCGTTGCTTCAAGCGTGCTTTCGGCGTTTAACGATCCATTTGTATGGAACAACCATGAATTCTTCTTGAGTAGCAGCGTCGGAATGTCTGTATTTCCGGATGATGGAGATAATGCCGAGCAGCTCCTCGCCTGTGCTGACATGGCGATGTATCGCGTGAAGCAAGATGGACGCGATGCCTTCTGTTTTTATAACCACAATATGAACCAAGACTTGCAACGCTATTTGGATTTGGAAAATCGACTAAGAAATGCCATCTCTAGTCAATTACTAGAGTTGTATTATCAACCTATTATTGAGCTGAGCAGTGGTAAAATTGTTGGCGCAGAAGCGTTAATGCGTTGGAATGATGAGAAGTACGGATTCGTAAATCCTGAAGAGTTTATCTCTATTGCTGAGAAAAATGGCTTGATTCATCAAATTGGTGAATTCGCTATCCAGCAAGCGTGCCGCCAAGCGGCGCAATGGCAAAGTCTGACGCCGCTGTTTGTTTCTGTGAATTTCTCCAGTGTTCAATTTAGGTATTGTGATCGCTTACTTGCGTTTATTAAGAAGAGCCTTGAGGAGTCTGGTCTTCCATCAGATAAGTTCGATATTGAAGTGACTGAGAGCCTTCTCTTTAACCACGACTCAGAGCTATTAGACATGCTCAATAACTTAAGAGCGTTAGGCACTAAGCTTACCATCGATGACTTTGGTACTGGCTATTCTGCGTTGAGTTACTTACAGAAATTTCCGTTCGATCGCCTTAAGATTGATCGCAGCTTTATGCAAAATATGTTCGAAAACGACTCTGATCGTGAGCTCGTCAACGTGATCATTGCAATGGCGAAAGCGCTGAACCTTAAGATTGTTGCTGAAGGCATTGAAGAACAGCGTCATGTCGATTATCTAAAAGACTTAAACTGTGAGTTCGGGCAAGGTTTCCACTATAGCCGCCCGTTACCAGCTAAGGACTTTGAAGCACTACTTAAACAACCAACTGGGCTATAACTCCTTTTATTACAATATTATAGGAAAGCATTAATTGAATTTGTGCCTTGGATTCATTAATGCTTTTCCACCTTAAGGGATAATCCTTCTTCCTTCCTTGAATTACACTACAATTAATTGATGAGTGATAGCCCGTGATGCCCGTCACATAAAGGCTCAACCTAATTCTAAACGAGTAAATACTCGCCAAAATAACCAGGAAGGAATTTCAAATGTCTTCTGCATTCTACCAACAGATTCAGCAGCAAATTGAAGAAGTGAAGGCTGAAGGTCTTTACAAATCAGAGCGCGTAATCACGTCTCAGCAGCAAGCGGCTGTTAAAATCTCTACCGGTGAAGAAGTATTAAACTTCTGTGCAAACAACTACCTTGGTCTTGCTAACCATCCTGCGCTAATTGAAGCGGGTAAAGTGGGTATGGACGAACACGGCTTTGGTATGGCTTCAGTACGTTTCATCTGTGGTACTCAAGACATCCACAAAGAGCTTGAGCAGAAGTTGTCTAAGTTCCTAGGTAAAGAAGATACGATTCTTTACACCTCTTGCTTCGATGCAAACGCAGGTCTGTTTGAAACCATTCTCGGTAAAGAAGACGCAATTATTTCAGACGCACTAAACCACGCGTCAATCATCGACGGTGTTCGTCTATGTAAAGCAATGCGCTTCCGTTACTCAAACAACAACATGGAAGAGCTAGAGCAGCAACTGATTGCTGCGAAAGAAGCAGGCGCACGCCACATTCTTATCGTTACTGACGGTGTGTTCTCAATGGATGGCGTAGTGGCGAACCTTCCGGCTATTTGTGACCTAGCTGAAAAATACGGCGCACTGACCATGGTTGATGACTCTCACGCGGTTGGCTTCATGGGTAAAACGGGTGCAGGTACGCACGAATACCACAACGTGGTTGACCGTATCGACATCATTACAGGTACGCTAGGTAAAGCAATGGGTGGCGCTTCAGGCGGTTACACGTCTGGTAAAGCGGAAGTGATTGACTGGCTACGTCAGCGTTCTCGTCCATACCTATTCTCTAACTCTGTTGCACCAGCAATCGTAAGCGCTTCTATCCGAGTTCTAGATCTACTAGAAGAGAGCGGTGACCTACGTGACCGTCTATGGGAAAACGCAGCACACTTCCGCGCACGTATGGAAGCTGCTGGTTTCACAATGGGCGGCGCTGACCATGCGATCATTCCAATCATGCTAGGTGATGCGAAAGTGGCAGCAGAATTTGCTGAGCGAGCACTAGAGAAAGGCATCTACGTAATCGGCTTCTCATTCCCTGTGGTACCAAAAGGCCAAGCGCGTATCCGTACTCAAATGTCAGCAGCGCATTCTCGTGAGCAGCTAGATCGTGCAATTGATGCGTTCATCGAAGTTGGTAAGGACATGGGTCTTATTTAAGACTCTAGGTCCTAGATAATAGGGCCTTTAATTAAGGTTACATTATGAAAATTAAAGCATTATCAAAGCTAAAGCCTGAAGAAGGCATCTGGATGACTGAGGTTGATAAACCTGAAGTTGGCCATAACGATATTCTGATCAAAATTAAGAAAACCGCTATCTGTGGTACAGACGTACACATCTACAACTGGGACGAATGGTCACAAAAGACAATTCCAGTTCCTATGGTTGTCGGTCACGAATACGTGGGTGAAGTGGTTGCGATTGGTCAGGAAGTTCGTGGCTTTGAAATTGGTGACCGCGTATCTGGTGAAGGTCACATCACTTGTGGTCACTGCCGTAACTGTCGTGGCGGTCGTACTCACTTGTGTCGCAACACGATCGGTGTGGGTGTAAACCGTGAAGGCGCATTTGCAGAATACCTAATGATTCCTGCATTTAACGCGTTTAAGATCCCTGACGAGATTTCTGACGATCTAGCATCGATCTTCGACCCGTTCGGTAACGCGGTACACACTGCGCTTTCTTTCGATCTAGTCGGTGAAGACGTGCTCATCACTGGTGCTGGCCCAATCGGCATCATGGCCGCCGCAGTTGCGAAACACGTCGGCGCTCGTCATGTGGTTATCACAGACGTAAACGAGTACCGTTTAGAGCTAGCTCGTAAAATGGGTGTAACACGCGCAGTAAATGTTGCTGAAGAGAAGCTTGAAGATGTAATGGCTGAACTAGGCATGACAGAAGGCTTTGACGTAGGCCTAGAAATGTCTGGTAACCCAGCGGCATTCAACTCAATGCTAACCACAATGAACCACGGTGGTCGTATTGCATTACTCGGTATTCCACCATCAGATATGGGCATTGATTGGAACCAAGTGATCTTCAAAGGCCTAGTTATCAAAGGCATCTATGGTCGTGAAATGTTCGAAACATGGTACAAGATGGCTTCACTGATTCAATCTGGTTTGGATCTATCACCAATTATCACGCACCACTACAAGATTGATGACTTCCAAGAAGGCTTCGATGTCATGCGTTCAGGCATGTCTGGCAAAGTTATCCTTGATTGGGAATAATCTGCTCAAATAAGAAAGCGCTCCGAAAGGGGCGTTTTTTTTTCGTTTTTTAAACGCTTAGATTTTTTATTATTTAGCTCACACCCTGTCTCTTTTCGTTTCTAAAAGCTGTCTAATTCAGAAAAAACTGCCTTCTTCGTGTTTCAACGTATGCAGAATACACTAAAGACCTTTTATTTAATATGGTTAATTGGTGGTTTTATATTCCAACCTAAAAGAATATCTCGGTTTAAAGCACTGCTTTTCTTTTGACAACTACAATGAACTGACTTCTTTTTATCTTTTTAATCTTGATATGCACTTTGTTTTATTTGTTGAGCTATAACTAATAATACAATCATCTGTATAGAGTTCACAGAGATAGAAATGGAGCTTCATATGAAAATTTTTTGTTTGATTATTCCCTTGTTATTTACAGTGTTGAGCTTACAAACGAGGGCAGAGACAATTAGCGGTACGATAGACGTTTCGATCAATTTAGTGGAAGGCTGTGTCATTAATGGCAACAATGCGGTGAACGGTTCCAGTAATATTGGTTTTGGCTCATTAAATTTTGGTGACGTTCCGGCCATTTTTACTGAGCAAGAAGCAGTCTTGACTGGGGAAGGTGGTACGGGGATCGAAATACTTTGCAGCAATGGAGTCACGCCTACTTTCTCTTTAGTCAGTGGTGCCAACGATCCCAGTTCGACGACAGGTAATCACGCAATGACCAACGGATCCGAGTTTGTGGATTACACTCTCTTCACTGATTCAGATCGTTCTACCCAGTTTACCTCGAGTAACCCTATAGCACTCTCTACATTTAATGGTGTTGATTCAGAGACCATTAATTTGTACGCCACGGCATACGGTACCAGCAGCGTCGCAGGAAATTATGTTGATACACTAAACGTAACTCTGAGTTGGTAAGTGAACTCTATATTACTCAAAGCATTTTTATTCTTCGCCTGTGCCACTTTTTCCTATCCTATTTTTGCAGCGCAGAGTGAAACTTTCCAAGTGTCAGCGACCATTGATACGGGATGTCTGATCAATGGTGCGCTGACAGAAGAGAGTAACACTCAAATTGGAACAATAGGAGAGTTAAACTTTGGTGAACATTCAGCTATTTATGCTGCGGAAGTAGAAGGCAGCATCACCTACAACGGTGGGCTTACGTTAAGTTGTACTCCAGGCATAGCCATGAATATTAAGATTGACGGTGGTTTGAACGCTTCTCTAGGGGTGCGCAAGCTGAAGCACACAGAAAAGTCGAGTACGGTGGATTATTTATTATTTGAAGATGCAGAACACTCTCAAGTATTAGACATTGATACCCCCTATTCTGTTGGAACTAATGAAGACCCTGACAACATTCAGGTGCCAATTTGGGCAAAGGCGATATTAAATGGAAATGAAATCGCTGGTATTTATACAGATACTCTTACCTTAACGCTTGAGTGGTAAGCGCTGTTTCGAAGAAATGATAACCTTCGGAGAAATTAAATGGATTTAATAATAAAAAGACTGGTTTTCATCATTATTTTCTTATCAACGTTAACTTCACAGGCCTATGCTAATTCTCTCCTTATTTGGCCTATTTACCCTAAAATATCTTCTGAATCGAATGCGACATCAATTTGGATGGTTAATCAAGGCACTGAAGATTTTTATTTGCAGGTTCGTATTTTTCAGTGGGGACAGAAGGATGGGCAGGATACATATGCGCAGCAACGACAACTGATAGCTACGCCTCCTTTTGTGAAAATTGCACCTGGTGCCAAGCAACTTATTCGTATATTAAATCAAGATGGGGCGCTTTCAAATAAAGAGTACGCATATCGTATTATCATCGACGAACTCCCGCCAGCTAAAGGGCCTCAAGATGAAAATAAAGAAAATGATCTGGCAGTAAAAGTGAGAATGAGATATTCCATACCATTGTTTATGTACGGTAAAGGGATGAAAAGACAATCCCAAGGAACAAATGAAGTTTGGAACGGACTACAGGCAAAGATTATAAAGAGTAAAGATAAGGACCTTATTCATATAGAAAACACCAGTAATCACTATGTCAGATTAGTCAACCTAGCAGTGACCGCACCAAACCAATCGCCTTTTATCGTTTCGAAAGGGTTAGCAGGGTATATATTACCTGAGCAATATAAAACGTGGCCTATTTCTTACTCCAATATGAAAAATATAAAAGTAAAGGCGGATATTGAAGGTAAGCGTTACGTTATTCCACTCGAACAAAATGAATAAGATTTTATATCTATCTTGTTTATTTACCAGTATGACGCCTGGCGTGGGTTGGTGCGACAACGTAGTGACCCATTTATCGCAGTTACCTAGTCCTGAAAACTTTTCTTATGAGAACTTTGAAAATATTCATTTGTCGTTAGAACTAGTAATTAATCAACGACCGACTGGTTTAATCGCGGATGTTGAACGTAAAGGCGAGCGTTACTTCGTGTATAGAGACGATTTACTGTCTGCTGGCGTGGTCGCGGATGTATTACCTGGGACGCAAGAGAAGTTAGACATAACATCAATATCGGGTGTAGAGGTCGATTATTTGCAATCGTCACTGCAATTATCAATCACAGTGCCTCCGAATTGGTTGCCGATGCAACGCTTTTCTGCGCAGAACAGGAGGCGTTTTTCCCCCGCTAAATTCGGAACTGGTGGGTTATTTAATTACAGTATGTTTGGTGTTTATGATCACGAAAGTAGTCAAAAAGAAGTATCTATTAACCACGAATTGAGAGCCTTTTCCGAATTCGGCGTACTTTCTACGACGGGAATATTTAAATCTAACCTTCATCGAGATGTTCAAGCGCAACAAAGTAATAAATATACGCGCTTCGACACGAGGTACGAATATGTTGATCAAAGTCGTCGATTGCGCTTTGAAGTAGGGGATTACATTGTGAGGCCCCTTGCGTGGAGTCAACCAGTTCGAATGGCTGGTATTCAACTCTCACATGACTTCTCTATGCGTCCAGATGTGGTTACCGCACCTTTACCTGCATTTTATGGCGAAGTAACTGCTCCCACTACGTTAGATTTATTTGTGAACGGATTAAAAACCGATTCAATGTTTGTGGGGCCGGGACCGTTTGTTATCAATGATATTCCAATGGTATCGGGAGCTGGTGAAGCGACAGTGATTGCAACGGATGCCCAGGGAAGGCGGACTGCAATGACCAGTCCATTTTTCCTTTCAGCTAACTTGCTAAAGGCTAACTATACCTCTTACAACGCCAGTTTTGGTGCTTTACGCCGAAACTATGGCAACGCTTCAAATGACTATGGCGATGGTGCTGTTGTCGCAGCTGCGAGGCACGGAATGACAGACTGGCTAACTTTGGAGGCACAAACCGAAGCGAAAGATGACTTAATTGTTGCGGGAGTCGGTTTTGTTACCAACCTATTCAATATGGGAACGATTGATGGGGCG
This sequence comes from Vibrio sp. 1CM7H, assembly GCF_023161645.1. Lineage (NCBI taxonomy): Bacteria > Pseudomonadati > Pseudomonadota > Gammaproteobacteria > Vibrionales > Vibrionaceae > Vibrio > Vibrio sp. 1CM7H. Next base: position 1,456,296 of record NZ_JALNTV010000001.1, on the reverse strand, counting down.
GTAAGGTTTAGCAATTATGAGCAGAGAGCGAGTTCCTATTCAGTTGGTTATAGTTATCAATCTCGAATGTTTAGCTTTTCCGCTCGTACCCAAGTTGAGAGCGAGGGATTTTACACGCTCTCCCAAACACCAGAGAACTTGAGAAGTGACGACACTAACGAGCGAGAGAATTTGTCTCGGCATGTCTCTCAGATAAATGTTGGCGCCCGGCTGAATGAGTTGGGTTCGTTATCAGGGGGATACTTTGATGTTCAGCAAACCGACTCTCGATCGAGAATACTTAATGTAACTTACAGCCGCTCGCTTCCGTTCGATATCAACATGTCATTATCGTTTAATCGAAACATCGGTGGGGAGGCAGTTACGCTAGCACAATTCTCATTACCTTTGAGCGCCTTCTCTGGTAGCGCGGGATTAACCATGAAGCGGGATAGCGATGGTCATATTGGTGGCCGTGCTAGTGTTAGTCGACTTGCGCCGATTCGAGGTGGTTGGGGAATCAACTTAGCGCATGATATTAATGAAAAGCCTGACAATAGAAAGCAGGCCGATGTTACTTACCGAGCCTCTTGGGCGGAGTTCCGAGCGGGCTTAAACGGGACGAGTGGTAATTACGATTATTTTGCCGAAATGTCGGGTTCGGTTGCGTCACTCGATGGTGAAATATTCCCTGCAAATAATGTGTACGATAGTTTCGCTGTTGTCAGTACTAGCGGTTTTGAAGGTGTGCCCGTCAAATATGAGAATCAAGTCGTTGGATTGACTGATGATGACGGTTACTTACTTGTGCCGTGGGCAATGGCATATTACACCGCAAAATATGAAATTGATCCGCTTAGATTACCAGCCAATGCTTTTTTCCCAACAACAGAACAATACGCGTCGATACATTCTGGGTATGGCTATTTGCTCGAGTTCCCAATAGCTTTGCAAGTTGCGTTAAGTATGGAGGTTGTTGATGAAAATGACGCCTACTTGCCGTTAGGAACTTATGGTCAATCAGATACTGGAGTGGTAGGGCAAATTGGTTGGGATGGAGTGACGTATTTTGAGGGTCGTAATGTAGGTGAGTACATTATCTTTTACCCCGAAGGCTTTCCACCATGTAAAGTGTTTATAACGGGACTCTATCAAACACGGAGCGAGAAGATACAGACATTAGGTAAACAAGTCTGCACGAAAGAGCAAAAAGCAGAGGTACAATTATGAGTCGGTATTCTCGTTATCTTTGGTTTTTTCTTCTTTTTATATCGTCCGGTAACATGGCTTGTGAGCTCACTGCGCCGACGCCTTTGATTCAATTTGGAAGCGTTTCCTCGTTTACCGTTTCAACTATTCAGCAACAGAGCTCAGCCCAGCCTCACGCAGGGATAACGTGTGACTTTTCTACACTTGTTTCTTTGTTGAGTGGCGATTATGTGTCTGCAACGTTTAACAGTACTAACGATGGGCGGTTGCTTAATGCGGCGGATATTAGTTCGGAACTTAGCTATCAGATTTTTGGAGACCCAAGCCTTTCACAAGAGTACATTTTTGGCCAAACTTACAATTTTTTTGAAATTGGGCTGCTCGATTTACTAGGTTTATTTGGCACTCAAGCTGAATTTCCGCTTTATGCCCGGACAGGAGCTGGTAGTAATCTCTCAGCAGGGACTTATCGAGACCAAATTACGGTGTCTTGGATTTGGAATTATTGCTCAGGAATTGGAGTTGGAGGCGTATGTCTTGGGCGAGAAACAGGCAATGCACAAAGCTTGATTACGGTAGAGTTGGAAGTCACTCCCGATTGTATGATCACGGCGCCAGATATTAATTTTGGTTCATCACCATTGGTGGCAGGTTTTGACCCTGTCAGTCAGGTTATATCATTAACCTGCACCAAGAATAGTGCTTTTACCATTGGTTTAAACGACGGTGTGAATGCCTCCGGAGGCCAACGACGCATGGCATCTGGCGGTAACTATTTGGAGTATGAAATCTATAAATCCTCATCGACGGAGCGGTGGGGGGGTACTGGTTCTGAACGTCGTGAACAGAGCGATGTGGATACGGGTGACACTATTCCCGATGGCATCACTCCGCAGAACTTCAATTATCGCGCAGAGATAATAACAAGCCAAACCACCCCACCAGCTGGCACTTATACCGACTCGATAATCGTTGATGTTCAATTTTGAGCATCATATCAATTGCATAACTAGAGGCATCTATTCCAAAAAACTTTTGTAATCATAGTTTTCACTCTATTCCCGCTTAATTCTGTGCGATTAGTATGGTTTTGTTTTCACAACATTTAACTTGAAGGAATAAGGAAAACTATGAAGAAGTCACTGGCAGCACTAGGTTTGGCGTTGGTATTTACAGGAACAGCTTACGCAGCAAGCTGGGGTTACGAGGGGAGTCACGGGCCTGAGCATTGGGGCGAGTTTGCGTCTGAATGTTCCAAAGGTCAAAACCAAAGCCCAATTAATATTGTCTCCGCAGCAGAAGCGAAGTTAGACAAATTGCAGTTCGACTACCATGGCAAAGCAATCTCATTGCTCAATAACGGCCACACCCTGCAAACCAGCCTAGAGGGTGACAACACACTGTTGATTGATGGCAATGCATTCACGTTAAAGCAGTTCCACTTCCATACTCCGTCAGAAAACCATGTGGATGGCAAAGAATACCCTTTAGAAGCGCACTTTGTGCATGCTGATACAACTGGCCATTTGGCGGTTGTGGCCGTGTTTTTTCAATCCGGAAAAGCGAACCCAGATTTAGCGAAGTTACTAGCAAACATACCAAGTAAAGATCAAGGTGTAGAGATTAAATTGCCATTTGAAGCGGATGCGTTGCTTCCAAAAGACAAAGCGTATTATCGCTTTAATGGCTCACTAACGACACCGCCATGCTCTGAAGGTGTGCGTTGGTTGGTGATGAAAGAAGCACAAACCATTTCCCCTGAGCAGATTAAAGCGTTTACGAAAGTGATGGGGAAAAACAATCGTCCTATCCAACCATTGAATGCTCGTATGGTGTTGATGCAACACTAACCAATCCAAGCAAATAAAAAATGAAAAAGCCCGCTTAAATAAAGCGGGCTTTGTTATTGGTATTGGTGGAAATTAGAAGCCGTGATCTTCTTGCTCTTCAGCTTTTATCATTTGAACTGGGTCGAGCTTGAGTGTTTGAGTTGGGAAGGCGATATCTGCTTCGTGTTCTTTAATGATGTTAATTACTTGAAGAAGAACATCCTGTTTAACCTCATGGTATCTCACCCAATTCACGGTTTTTGTGAAGGTATAAATGAAGAAATGCAGTGACGATGGACCGAACGTATCGAAGTTGACGATAAGCGTTTGGCGTGCATCAATATCTTTGTGATTCTTAAGCATCTCTTTCACCGCTGTAATGATTTGCGGCATTTTTTCGGCGTCGTCGTAACGAAGTCCAATTTTTTCGTAGATGCGTCGGTTTAGCATGCGAGATGGGTTTTCTACGACTATGTTGCTAAACACAGAGTTTGGCACATAAAGAGGGCGCTTGTCGAAAGTTCGTATGATGGTCATTCTCCAGCCAATTCGCTCTACCGTACCTTCAATTTGGCGATCAGGAGAGCGGATCCAGTCGCCAACTTTAAACGGACGATCGAAGTAGATCATAAGGCCACCAAAGAAGTTCGACAGCAGATCTTTCGCCGCTAAACCAACGATTAAACCACCGACACCACCAAAGGTGAGCAATCCTGACAGTGACAAGCCAAACGCCTGCATCACAGTGAGAATTCCGACGGTAATAAAGAACAAGCGCGCGACTTTAGCTATCGCTTGTACTGTGGTTTCATCTCGGTTTTTTTGTTCTAGGACGTACTCTTCAACATTGGTGATGAGTCGCATAACGGTCCAGACGAAGATACTGATCACCAAAATCAGTTTCAGCGTGCTTAACCAGTTTATTTTATCGTTGAGCTCGCTCTCTAATATGATGCCGATAGAGACGGTTGCTGGCCAACACCAAATGAGTGTACTGACTGGCGCTTTTAGCGCATCAAGCAACATGTCATCCCAGTGGAAAGGGGTTTTCTCTACTAGTACTGCGAGACGAGAGCGGATCAGTCGCCAAGCTATCCAAGCAATAAAGCTGGCGAGTGTAATGAAAAGGACACTCCCACTCCAATCTTGATGAGATGTTTCAATATAGCTTTGCAAATCGGTAAACCACTGTGACATATGTAACTTCTTTCTAGTGAACCATGGAAGGAAAGGTAGCAGATATTACTCCTTCACCCCAGTGATTTCCTTTAAATCATTTACTTATGTTTAAATCGCCTGAAGTAGGCTAGTTCGTGAGGTGAAAAGTGAGTGGTCGAAACTGGGTGATGAGCCGCCGTTCCATTCGTGCGCGGAGCTTCGTCATCTCCGATATGCGTTGATATTTGAACGATCAATTATAACTTCTCTGACTTATCGCTAACATTTATCTTAAGTAAGTGTGAGAGTGTATTGGCTCTTGAATTAGCGGAGGCAGATATGGAATTTACAGAGCTGGATCGAAACGCGCTCTACGACATCTGGATGTCACAAAAAGCCAAAATGCACATCACTCAAATGGAAATGGCGAAGCGCCTTGGTTTGAGTCTACACGAGTTTTCTGGCTTGTTACGTGGTAATTCTCCACTGACGCTAGGTTTTGTAAAACAGCTATGCGAGCAGCTACATGTACGTCCTGGTCAGGTGATTCCGTCTTTGACGGAGCGTGATCTATCTGCATCTGGTACGGTTTATTTACAAAATCGTGTGACGGTGGATGGCGATATCAGTAACGTGTTTATCGACGGAAACCAAGTCGTGATCGAGTACGTTCACCAAGTTAGTTAGCTTGCTCGTCAAATTATCGGGTTGAAGAGCAATAAAAAAACGAGCCAACAGTGGCTCGTTTTTTCGTTTCTGTTTTTAATCGCCTGCAAAGATTATGGGATTTTCACTAGCGAATCGCGAGAAAGATCCGCGATAGACTTCGCGCCAGTAAGCGTCATAGCTACACGCATTTCTTTGTCGTACAGATCCAGTAGGTTTTCAACGCCTGCGCCGCCTTGTGCAGCCAATGCGTACACAAATGAACGACCAAGCAGTGTGCAGTCAGCACCCAGCGCGAGCATACGAACCACATCAAGACCAGTACGGATACCAGAGTCAACAAAGATCTTAAGATCGCCTTTTACCGCATCTGCAATGCTTGGTAGTGCTTTAGCACTTGAAAGCACGCCATCTAACTGACGACCACCATGGTTAGATACTACAATGCCATCCGCGCCGAAACGTACCGCATCTTTTGCATCTTCTTCGTCGAGGATGCCTTTGATGACCATAGGGCCATCCCAAAAGTCACGAATCCACTCAAGATCTTTCCAGGAGATAGACGGGTCGAAGTTTGCGCCTAACCAGCCGATGTAATCTTCTAGTTTTGTTGGTTCGCCGCGATACGTTGAGATGTTACCTAAGTCGTGCGGCTTACCAAGTAGACCCACATCCAGTGCCCAGCTTGGGTGGCGCATCGCCTGGAAGACACGACGCATGGCTGCGTTAGGACCACTCATACCTGAGTGCATGTCACGGTAACGCGCGCCAGGAACTGGCATATCAACGGTAAACACCAGCGTTGTGACGCCCGCAGCTTTTGCACGCTCAAGCACGTTCTTCATAAAGCCACGGTCTTTAAGCACGTAAAGCTGGAACCACATTGGACGTTCAATTGCAGGTGCGACTTCTTCTATCGGACAAACCGAAACAGTCGACATAGTAAAAGGGATGCCTTTTTTCTCGGCTGCTTTTGCTGCTTGCACTTCGCCTCGGCGCGCGTACATACCAGTTAGACCAACAGGAGCTAGCGCGATTGGCATTGCCAGTTTCTCACCGAAGATCTCGGTTTCTAGGCTCAAATCTGTCATATCGCGTAGGACGCGTTGGCGAAGAGCGACATCACCCAAATCGTCAGTATTACGCTTCAGCGTGCGTTCGTCGTAAGAACCGCCATCAATATAATGGAATAGAAACGGGGGAAGCTTGGCTTTTGCGGCAGCGCGGTAGTCAGTAGAAGCTGAGATAATCATAATGGTGTCCTAGCGGTTATTCTAAGCAAAGTTGTGGAGCAATTTGCTCTTTCGTTGAGCCTTCATCGCAAAGCAGTGAAGGCATCAAAGTGAGTATAGTTACCTATGGTTCACTTACTTTTGAACTGCTGATGTTGGTAACTCATTTACATAATTGATTGAAAAATTTTGTTAAATCACTCAATCAGTTATACAAATTGGAAAGGATGACACAGCTGCCGGGGGGATTGATGTAGCAAGCTAAATCAACATGTCGGGGTAGTAGTGCTGACAGCTGTGTCAAATTAGGCAGGGCTACAAACCCTGCGTTTCGCGTTACTTCATCAAGACATCCGTCATTTGGAGGCCGTAAATCAACACCAAACCAATAATGCCCGTCATTACAATGTAGTAGAACGTAGGGATAATCGTCTTACGTAATGTCGCGCCTTCACGGCCAAGTAAGCCTACGGTGGCTGATGCGGCAACAACGTTGTGAATCGCAATCATGTTACCTGCGGCTGCGCCAACGGCTTGAAGCGACACAACAATCACACTCGAAATAGACAGTGTTTGTGCCACTTCGAATTGGAACTGGCTGAACATCATGTTTGAAACCGTATTTGAGCCAGCGATGAACGCACCCAGCGCACCAACGGTGGCACTTAGTGCTGGGAACGCAGAACCGACAAGGTCAGAGGCAAAGTTCGCTGTTGTGACCGGCATGCTTGCTAGGTCAGCGCCGTTAATACCAGAGTTGATGAAGATACGAACCATCGGGATGGTAAATACCAAGACAAACCCCGCGCCAATCAGTGTTTTGCTTGACTCGCCAAACGCTTCACGCAATGGCTTTGCGCTGCCGCTTTGTAACATTGCGGCAAGCAGTGCGACAAACACGAGGATGCCACCTGGCAGGTACAACGGCTGAATAGCGGCACTCACACCAGTCTCACCAAGAATATTGCTGAACGACAAACTTACGCTTTGTACAAAGCCTTTCAGTTCCGGACTTACGCGGCTTGCGACGAGAATCACCGCCAGCATTACATATGGTACCCAAGCTTTTACAATGCTCATTGGCTTGCCTGGATTGTCGTTTAGATCGACTTTTAGCGAGCCCAGCCATTCAGCAGGCCATTTGTCTTCGCTTTCGAAATCCCACTTAGTCTTTGGTACTAAGAAGCCTTTTTTCGCTGCGGTAACAACAATAGAAAGACCAACCAAACCACCGATTAGTGAAGGGAATTCTGCGCCCAAGAACACACCAGTTAACGCGTATGGCACAGTGAAAGAGACGCCTGCGAATAAAGCAAATGGTAGAATATCCAGACCTTCACTCCAGCTTCTGTTCTTGCCGAAGAAACGTGTTAACATCATCGCCATTAATACAGGGATCATCGTACCTACAACAGCGTGAATCACAGCAACGTGCGCGGTGATATCTTGCAGGTACATTTCCCATGTTGCGCCTTGTGCAGCCAAAGACTCACTGATGTTATGCGTGTCTAAACCTTTGTTTACACCCACGATGATTGGCGTACCCACCGCACCGAATGAAACAGGCGTTGACTGGATCATCATACCCATTAGGACAGCGGCTAGCGCAGGGAAGCCGATTGCAACCAGTAGTGGTGCAGCAATTGCTGCCGGGGTACCGAACCCTGATGCGCCTTCAATGAATGAGCCAAAACACCAAGCAATGATGATGGCTTGCACACGGCGGTCAGCTGAAATATCGGTAAATCCATTACGGATAGTGGTGATCGCTCCAGTGTGTTTTAAAGTGTTGAGCAAGAAGATGGCACCAAACACGATCCATAGAACAGAGACAGTAATGCCTAGCCCTTGGAATACAGAAGCCAGTACGCGATTGGCTGACATATCCCAAAACATTAGAGCAATAGCGACGGTTAAACCGAACGCAACAGGCATGGCTTTTTTAGCAGGCCAGTTGAGACCAACCAATAAGATGGCGGCAACAACAATTGGCGAAAATGCCACTAGGGCAAGTAGGGTTTCACTCATTTGTACATCCTTCGTACGCTGACTTCTCGAACGGTGTCAATCCGCTGTAGAGGTGACTTTTTGTTGTAATGGTTTTGTTAATTTGGCGTGAATTTACTCCTTTATTTTTTGTTGATATAGGGAAATAATGAAAATAATTAATTCCAAAAGTGACATAATCGTATGAGAGCAGACGACTTAATCCTATTTTCTCAAGTAATCGAACTGGGCAGTTTTAGTAAGGTTGCAGAAGCAAATAACCTTACAAATTCGGTAGTTAGCAAAAGAATGGCAAGGTTGGAGGAAGAGATAGGGGCGCAGCTATTATATCGAACAACGCGTAAATTGACCTTAACCGAAGCAGGTAAGGTGTTACTCCACAGTGCTAAAAATGTGAAGCAGGCCACTCAGGAGGCTATGGACGCTGTTGCAGGCTTTGGAGAGAATGTGAGCGGTCACATAAAAATGTCCGTGCCTTGTATCTCTGGAGATTTGATACTTGCTGATGCCGTTGCGGAATTTTGTAACCTTCATCCGGGTCTGACCGTGGACATGTCATTGGATAACCGCTTTGTCGATTTGGTGGCTGATGGTTACGATTTAGTCATTCGAACTGGCTACCTAGCCGATTCCAGTTTGATCGCACGACATATTCTCGATTCCCAATGGGTGGTATGCGCGTCCCCTTCATATATCGCTAAAAATGGAAAGCCGATCGAGCCGATTGATCTCACCACGCACAATTGTCTGCAATACGCTTACCAAACCACAGGTGCAACAGACTGGGAGTTTAAAGGCGAAGATGGTAATTACATCGTCAAAGTATCGGGCTGCTTTTCTACTGATAATGCGACCGCATTACGTAAAGCCGCTCTGGGCGGCCATGGTATAGCTTACGTCCCGCGATGCTTGGTGTATCACGATATTCGCAATGGCCAACTGGTGGATATTTTTCCTGAACTAGTGGGTAAAAAGTTGGGTATCTATGCGGTGTACCCGTTTACTCGTCAACCACCGAATAAAGTGAAACTGCTTATTGAGCACATTCGTGATCGTTACTTAACGATATCTCATTATTTCTAGTTCCTTCATAGATTTAAAACAATGTCGTTGAAATCAATATTGGGTGCTCTAAGGTAATCACCGCAATAAAACGATATGAAAATAAACAACTTAATAAAAACAACGGAGTAACACGGACGTTATGCATTACCCAAAAACACGTAAAGACTCTGTCGTGGAGACTTACTTTGGTCACGACATTGCCGACCCTTATCGCTGGTTAGAAAATGATCGCAGCGAAGAAACCGCACAATGGGTTTCGGGTCAAAACTCGGTAACATTCGATTTTCTTGGTCAGATCCCGTATCGCCAACAGATTCGTGACTTGGTCGCAAACAGTCAAAATTACGAGAAATACTCTCAGCCATTTTTGCGCGGTGATTATACTTACTTTTACAAAAACGACGGTTTGCAAAACCAAAGCGTGCTTTATCGCCGTAAAGGGGAGGGAGAAGCCGAAGTCTTCCTTGACCCAAATACGTTCTCTGAAGAGGGCACGACCTCTCTTGGCGAAGTCAGCTTCTCGAAAGATTATCGTTTGGTCGCGTATTCCATCTCGGAAGGGGGCAGTGATTGGCGCAAGATCTTTGTTATTGATGCGGAAACCAAAGAACAGTTAGAGCCTGAGATTGTGGATGCGAAGTTTACGTCGATTTCTTGGCGGGGCAGCAAAGGCTTCTATTACTCAAGCTATGATAAGCCGCAAGGCAGTGAGTTATCTGCGCGAACTGAACATCACAAGCTTTATTATCATGAACTTGGTACACCTCAGTCTGAAGATAAAGTGATTTTCGGAGAGTTGGATACGCAGGTTCATCGTTATGTGTCTGGTACCACGACGGCAGACGACCGCTTCCTCATTATTTCTGGCGCAGAATCCACATCGGGTAATCGTCTGTTTTATATCGATTTACAGTCTGAGTCCCAAGCGATTGTGACGCTTCGTGATACAACGCAAGGCGACACCTACTTGATTGATAGTCAAGACGAAACCTTGCTGCTTTACACCAACCTAGATGCGCCGAATGGCAAAGTTGTCAGCTACAACACCCGAACAGCGCAATGGATGGATGTGATTGCCGAACAAGAACAGCCGTTAGAAATCAGCAAAGGTGGCGGTTATCTGTTTGCGACTTATATGGTGGATGTACTTTCTAAAGTGCAGCAGTTTAACTACCAAGGTGAATGGATTCGAGATGTTGAACTGCCGGGAGAGGGTACGGCTTATGGTCTAGCGGGTAAAAAAGAAGAAACCACGCTGTATTACACCTTTACTAACTACGTGACGCCACCGACGATCTTCTCATTTGATGTTGAGTCTGGTGAATCGACGCTGTTTCAAGAATCAAAAGCGCCATTCGATCGCAGTGAGTATGAATCAAAACAGGTGTTCTACACCTCAAAAGATGGCACGCAAGTTCCGATGATCATCTCATACAAGAAGGGCATCGCGCTTGATGGCAGTGCGCCAACCATGCTGTATGGTTACGGCGGTTTTAACATCAGCCTCACTCCGATGTTTTCTGGCAATGTGGCCAACTGGCTGGAATTGGGTGGTATTTACGCTGTAGCCAACATGCGAGGCGGCGGTGAATACGGTAAAGCTTGGCACAACGCAGGCACTCAGCAGCAAAAGCAAAACGTATTTGATGACTTTATTGCGGCGGCGGAATACCTGATTGAAAACGACTACACTAGCTCCGAGCGTCTAGCGATTCGTGGTGGTTCAAATGGCGGCTTGTTGGTTGGTGCGTGTATGACGCAACGTCCTGAGTTATTTAAAGTGGCGCTGCCAGCCGTAGGTGTGCTTGATATGCTCCGTTACCACACGTTTACGTCTGGAGAAGGCTGGAAGTATGACTATGGCACGTCTGAGCAAAGCGAAGCGATGTTCCAATACTTGCTAGGCTACTCTCCTGTTCACAATGTAAAAGAAGGCGTGCAGTATCCTGCGACATTGGTGACAACCGCCGATCACGACGATCGTGTGGTTCCAGCACATTCGTACAAGTTTATTGCGGAACTGCAAGACAAGCAGCAAGGTGCTAATCCAGTATTGATACGCATTGATGTCAATGCTGGTCATGGTGCAGGGATGCCGCTGAGTAAGCAAATTGACCTCACCACAGACGTGTATGCATTTACGTTACATAATATGGGTATTGAGTCGATTTAATGCCTTAGTTGCTCGAAGCTTCTGAGAATAAAAAATGCCGCGACACTGTCGCGGCATTTTTCATGGTTGGGGGAACTCAATTCATACTGTTTGCTTGTATGTGAGCCAGGTTGACTAAGTCTGACTCTTGAACCAACCAGTCTCGGCGGCCAAACCGAAAGGCAGCTACGCCATTCTTAAGACAAGATGAACTTATCACCTTTTCTTAATCCTAGTTTATGAATATGAAACTGTGATGAACCTAAGCCGCATTGTGCTGATTTTCACTGTTTTCAAGATCAAATGAGGCATCTATCAGTTTTTTCGTGTAGTCATTTTTAGGGTTTTGGAAAATATTTTCGGCCGTACCTTGTTCCATGACCTCGCCCTTTTGCATGACTAGAACACGATCAGAAAGGGCTTTGACGACTGATAGATCGTGGCTAATAAACAAGTAGCCAATATTATGCTTTTTCTGCAAATCTTTCAGAAGGTCAATCACAGTCAGTTGAACTGAGCGGTCCAATGCAGAGGTCGGCTCATCAAGCAAAATAAACGAAGGTTCAAGGATCAGTGCTCGCGCGATAGCAATACGCTGACGCTGGCCTCCTGAAAACTCGTGCGGATAACGGTTGATGGACGCGGGATCTAAGCGAACCTCTCGAAGCACGTCGCGTGCTTTCTGCATACGTTCTTTTTTACTCAACGTTGGCTGGTGGACAGTTAATCCTTCAGTGATGATCTCGCCGATAGTCATACGAGGAGAAAGCGAACCATAAGGGTCTTGGAACACCATCTGAACGTCTTTTTTCAGCTCAAAACGTTCTTTGTTTGTTAGCAAAGCCATATCTTGGCCTTTGTATTCGATTTTACCTGTGGATGGCAAGAGACCTATCAATGCGCGGCCGAGGGTAGACTTGCCTGAACCGGATTCCCCAACAATCCCGAGTGTTTCCCCTTGTTTAAGCTCAAGAGAAATGCCTTTTACCGCTTCGAAGTACTCATTTTTACTGGCAATAAAATGCGACTTTATCAAGAATTTGACTCGTGTATCGTCAGCTTTTAATAGTTGTGTAGCACTCTCGCTAATAGGGTCCTTACTGCCTTTTGGAATAGAATTGATCAGCATACGTGTGTATTCGTGTTTTGGATCTTCGAAGAGTGTTTGCGTTTCGCCTTCTTCGACGATTTCCCCTTTACACATCACAATGACACGGTCGGCAAAGTGTTTTACAACGCCTAAATCATGAGTAATAAAAAGTATCGCCATGCCCATCTGAGCCTGAATTTCTTTAATCAGGTGCAGCACTTCTGCTTGAACCGTGACATCCAACGCCGTTGTTGGTTCGTCGGCGATCAAAATATCGGGCTCGTTAATCAGTGCCATCGCAATCATGATGCGTTGCAACTGACCGCCAGAAAACTCGTGCGGATATTTGCTGTACGCTTTCTCTGGCTCTGGCATGTGAACCAGTTCAAACAGCTCTAACACTCTCGCTTTGGCTTTCCGTCTATCCACTGGACGGTGGCACATGATGGCCTCAGCAACTTGGATCCCCACCCGCATGTATGGGTTCAGTGAGGTCATCGGCTCCTGAAAAATCATACCGATACGATCACCGCGAACGCTTTGCATTTCACGCTCCGTTTTATCCAAGATGGAGCTACCCTCAAACATGATGGATGAGTTCGTATGCAAAATAGCGTTGTCTGGCAATAGTTTCATCAGTGCATTGGTTGATACTGACTTGCCAGACCCAGACTCGCCAACGATGGAAAGCGTCTCGCCTGCTTTTAAATCGAAGCTAACATTCTTTACTGCATCGACGATCCCATCGTTTGTCGTAAAGCTGACCGATAGGTTATTCACCGAAAGAATGGTTTTAGAAGACATCACAGATCCTTGTGGTTGATAAAGCAAATGATACTCAAGCAATGGACAGCACAAACCTAGCTGGCCTCAATGCTTGGGCTTTAGATTAATTATAAAGGTGAGAAGGCGAAGACTTTGCCGAACTCATCGCTTGTAAATGCAAAAACTGCTCATGTGCGCGCGTCACATGGTCTAGCTCAATCATCCATTGAGCATTGCGTTGAGCAGAGCAAAATGCCGCCATATGAGCTAACAAGTCTTCACTTTGTTGACCAAGTAAATGACCCACACGTTCAATAAGTTCATGATTCTCTAGTTGCAAGAATTGGAATAGTGCGTACGTTTGATTGAGTGTTGAAAAAGCATCGTGCTGTAATCCGAGTTTGTTGAGAATCTCCGATTGTGCGACGCATGCATCTCTAAGCCCGGTGATAAGACAGACAAACTGACAAGGTTTGGTTTGAGCATTTTCGAGCGTCGAATGAATGTGGTTCGGTAGATTGCTGAGTACATCGTCGTATAAACGATGTGCCTCGGGCCAGTGGCCTTGTTCCATCAATTGCTCTGCTTTCAAGTAGCGCATCCAGCATTGCTCAATATTCATGTCCATCTCCACAAGAGTTGATTTGTTTTGATATTAAATGAAATTGATTATCAATTGCAAGTGAGTATTGATATCACTTTTATGCTCATAAAATGTCCAATCAAACTAGGGTGGAAGGTAAATCACTTAAAATTAAGCAAATAATCTCTACACTCAAATGACGAAAATAAGAAAAAAGGAAGTGGATATGGCAATACTAAGATTGGAAGCTAAGCAGCTATATTCTGTAGCAGATCTAGAGAATATGCCATGTAAGTCGACCAAGGAGTTACCTCCAATTGATGAGATTGTGGGCCAAGAGCGCGCGCAAAAAGCGGTCGAGTTTGCGATGTCCATCAAAGAGAAAGGGTATAACATCTACGCCATTGGTCAGAATGGGCTAGGTAAACGCACCATGATCCTGCGCTATCTGAATCGTCACCAGCACGATGCAGCAGCCTTGTTTGATTGGTGTTACGTTGCGAACTTTGAAGATACCCGCACACCCAAGGTATTGAAGCTGCCTTGTGGTATCGGGAATAAGTTACGTGTTGATATTGAAGCCTTAATGGGCAAACTACTGAATGCTTTACCCCTAGCGTTCGACAATGAAATGTACTTTAGCCGCGCTGAGCGATTAAAAAACCAATTAGCGGCGAAGCAACAAAACGAACTGGACCGCATTAGCCGAGAGGCAAAAGAGAAAGGCATTAGCTTGACGCTTACCACACAAGGCGATTATCAGTTTGTTGCCATGAATGGTGATGAGCTTCATACGGAAGAGTCTTTTGATGCACTAAGTAAGAAAGAGCAAGAGCAGTTCAGCGATGCCATTGATGAACTCGAAGTACGATTACGTTCGATGGTCCGTGAACTCACAGAGTGGGAAGAAACTTACAGCGACAAAATCAAAAAGCTTAATGATGAAGTGACGCTCGATGTGATTACTCACTTCATTAAAAAGCTCAAAGTGGATTACGCGGAATATTCTGAAATCAAAACGTACTTAACTGAGCTGCAAAAAGATATTGTTGAAAACGCAGATATCTTCCTTGATCAAAGTGGTGAGCAAGGCGAAATTGCGACGGCGTCGTTGGATAAAAAATTACCACGTCGTTATAAAGTGAACGTCTTGGTAAGCCGCAACAGCAGTGACTTTCCTATCGTTGTTGAAGAAAACCCCAATTACCATTCGCTCTTCGGTTCGATTGAGACAGCCACTTTCAAGGGAACCGTGTTTACCGACTTTTCGCTGATTCGTGCGGGGAGTTTGCATAAGGCGAATGGCGGCGTTCTGTTAATGGATGCACAGAAAGTGCTTGAACAGCCTTACGTTTGGGATGGTTTGAAGCGCGCACTGCGTGCTCGTCAATTGAGCTTTACCTCCCTAGAAAAAGAAGTGACATTGACAGGGGCGGTATCACTCGATCCCGAGCCTATCCCGCTCGATATTAAAATCATTCTGTTTGGTGACTACCGAACTTATCAATTGCTGCAGCATTACGATCCAGAGTTCAGTGAGTTGTTCCGAGTGACAGCGGATTTTGAAGATGAGATGAAGCGAACGCCAGAGTCGGAACTGCACTATGCGCGCTTTATTTCTAGCGTCGTGAACGATAACAATATGCTGCACTGTGATAGAAAGTCCATGGGACGGATTATCGAATACAGTTCACGCTTGTCTGGTGATCAAACCAAGCTATCACTCCACTCTGCCAATATTGCGAATTTATTACGTGAGTCAAACTACGTTGCTCGTCAAGCCAACTCCAACATGATCCGTATCGGTCATGTGGAAGAGGCGCTCAAGAACCAAGAAATGCGAGTGAGCCGATTACGCGACAACGTGATGGAAACGTTTGTTAACGGTACAACCTTGATTCGCACTGAAGGGAAGGCTATCGGTCAAGTGAATGCCCTCTCGGTATTAAGTACCAGCGACTACATGTTTGGTGCGCCGAATCGCATCACCGCGACGACGTGTTACGGCGATGGGGATGTTATTGATATCGAACGCAGTGTGGATTTGGGCGGCAGTATTCACTCTAAAGGCGTGATGATTCTATCGGCCTACTTGTCTTCCGTGTTTGGTAAAACGGCGCGAGTACCATTAACCACAACGATTACGTTTGAGCAATCTTATGGTGGTGTCGACGGTGATAGTGCCAGCATGGCAGAGCTATGTGCTGTAGTGTCTGCTTTTTCAAAGCAACCAAACCGACAAGACATTGCGATTACAGGCTCGATGAATCAGTTTGGTGAAGCTCAGCCGATTGGTGGTGTGAACGAAAAAATTGAAGGCTTTTACGATGTGTGTGTGATTAAAGGTCGTCATGAAGGGCAGGGGGTCATTATCCCGCAATCTAATGTTCATAACTTGATGCTCCGTTCCGACATCGTGAAAGCAGTAGAAAAAGGTGAGTTTAATATTTGGGCGATTGATCATGTCACTGAAGCCATCGAGCTGTTCACGGGGAAAGTCGCCGGTGAGCCAACCGATGAAGGTTCTTATCCAATAGATACGATTTTTGGCCTTGCTCAAGCTAAGCTCAATTCGTTGAGAAAATAGCCTAAAACCGTCCTAAATGTGAATGTATCTCATCATAAGTGATCACAATTTATCATAACGACAATATCCCGACACCACTGTCGGGATATTGTCAATAACAGATTGAAAATGGGGACTTTTTGTACTAGACAAAAGTGTGATCGACCTCTAATATTCGCCACTTGTTTATTCGTCTGGGAACTTTCCCGTCGCAAGGAAGCATAGATATTCAAATAACCGAAATGCAGCTTCAGTATTGAGAGTTGCTTGAGTTCGTTTGGATATAGGCATCACGCATACAACTGAGGTCCAGTCATGCAGTTATCACTGAAAAATTTGTCAGTACGAACGCAAATTTTGGTTCCGGTATTATTTACCGCGATTGTTTTGTTTATTGCTTTGTGGATTACTAAAAACAATCTTCAAGCTGAGCAAGATGTTATTGCTTCCAACCAAGAGTCTTTGGTTTTCCATAAAGACACTTTGGCGCGTATTGACGATGAAATTTATCCACTTCGTATTACAGCGGTTTACGCTATCTACGACGCTTCCCGTCGTGAAAATTTTCTTAATGAATTGAAAGAAGGCTTAAAGCAGGTTGAAGCTGATTTAAGTGCGATTGAAGCTCGTAATCTGTTTCGTGAAGATGCGATTAAAGTTCGCCAAGCGATCGAAGCCTATGTTCGATATTCAGAGCGCTCAGTGGCTTTCTTTAACCAGTACGATCAAGGCTTGAAATCGGACAGTGAGTACCGTGCATTCATTAAAGAGTACCGTAATGTTGGCCGAGAAATGGTTCAACAAATCAATACTCTGTCGAAGCATGTGAATGATCAAGCAGAGCAGTCAACCATAAGAAGCCATCAACAGAATGAGCGTGTACAAAACAACGCTATGCTGACAGTTCTTGCGGTATTTGCGTTCTCATTGGTGGGGGCGTGGATCTTATCAGGCATGATTGTTACGCCTATTCAAAAACTTCAAGAAGTGATGCGTCAGTTAGCAATGGGCAACTTGTCAGTTCGCGCAGATGTAGACGGTGATAACGAAATTGCGAAGCTGAGCAAAGATGTTAACCAAACAGCAGAACAGCTTTACAACACGGTCGACCAGCTAACTCGTATCAGTGAAGAGGTTGCATCGGCATCGACTGAGCTTGCCGCAGTAATGACGCAAGCAGAAGCGAATGCTCAGCTAGAGCTCGCTGAGATCGAACAAGTTGCATCGGCTGTTAATGAACTTGCTAGCACGGCAAACAACGTGAGCGATAACGCAACGTCTGCGGATTCGACAGCTCGCGAAGCTGATGGTCTTGCGCAATCAGGTCTGGCTATCTTCCAAGAGAGCGCAGAAGCAAGCGCACAGATGTCTCAGGCATTGAACGATGCAGCGCAAGTGGTACTGCGTTTAAAAGAGCAGTCGGTTCAGATCAACGACGTTATTGAAGTGATTCGCGGTGTCTCTGAGCAGACCAACTTACTCGCATTGAACGCTGCGATTGAAGCAGCGCGTGCTGGTGAGTCTGGTCGTGGTTTTGCGGTTGTTGCGGATGAAGTACGTATGCTCGCGGCACGCACGCAAGACTCGACTCAAGAGATCCAAACGATTATTGAAGAACTTCAAGCGCAGTCTGGGCTTGCGAATGACAGCATGCAAGTCAGCCTTGATATGCTCAGTCGTAACAACGAACTGACGCAACAAGCGAATGAGGCATTGGTTGGTATTACCGAGTCGGTAGCCAACATTAACGATTCAAACACGCAAGTGGCAACCGCAGCCGAAGAGCAGTCTCAAGTCACTCAAGACATCAACCGCAACGTGGTTAACATGTCTGAACTCGTTAACCAGAATGTGGCGGGTATTAGTCAAAGCGCAAGCGCGAGTACTGAGCTTTCATTACTTGCAGAGAAGCAGAAAGAGCAATTGAGCTTCTTTAAGCTTTAATTCGCTATTCGCCTAACAAAATGTATAAATCCCTGAGCTATTGCTTGGGGATTTTTTTGTTTGTGAGAAACTGATTTAAAATCAGGAAGTCTATCTAAAACAGTCATTTAGTGAAAATATTTTGCGAGCAAAATCACATATAATGAGATTGTTTTTACATTTTTTGCGTCAATTTTTTTTTGACGCGAACGATTTTTTTACCTCAACCGATAACTTGATGGTTGAGAGGTATTCATATCGTCATTTTACTTGGTGTTTTCTTCTATAAGTGCTGTTTATTCAACGCGTTGCGTGAAAAATAACAGCTGCTACTATGCCGCCAGTTTTCTCGTTGGTACAGAAAAGTCCTGTTTTTCTGGTGAGAAAATACATATAAAACAATGATATGGAAAATAACAATGAAATTAAAAACTTTAGCTGTAGCAGTGGCGCTAATGGCATCAGGATCTCAAGTTGTCGCTTCAGAACTATACAACCAAGATGGCACTTCTCTTGAGATGGGCGGCCGCGCTGAAGCGCGTCTTTCTATGATGGATGGTAAGGCAAAAGACCGTACTCGCATCCGTCTTAACTTCCTAGGCAAACAGGAAATCAATGAAAACCTATACGGTGTTGGTTTTTGGGAAGGTGAGTTCGAAACAAAAGAAGAAGGTGCCGTAGATAACAACAGTGACCTTGAAACTCGTTATGCTTACGCAGGCCTAGGCGGTAAATACGGTGAAGTAACTTACGGTAAAAATGACGGTGCATTATTCGTTCTTACTGACTTTACCGATATTATGGCTTACCACGGTAACACTGCAGCACTTAAGCTGCCTGTATCTGACCGTACAGACAACATGCTTTCTTACAAAGGCCAATTCGAGCAACTAGCTGTACGTGCTAGCTACCGCTTTGCTGACCGTACAACAGACGTGAATGGTTTTGCAGATAACAACGAAGATGGCTTCTCTCTATCTGGTATCTACGCATTTGCTAATACTGGCCTTGAACTAGGTGCTGGTTATGCAGACCAAAACGACAGCGATGAGTTCATGCTTGCTGCTGCATACTCTGTAGGTGATTTCTACTTCGCTGGTAACTACACAGGCGCAGACGTGGATGTTGCAGGTGAGTCTGCGGATTACAAAGGCTACGAACTAGCTGCATCATACACTATGGGTCAAACTGTATTTACTTCTACGTTCAACAAAGGTGAGCTAGAAGATGCTGATACTGTAGAAAACCTAGCTGTTGATGTTACTTACTACTTCAAGCCTAACTTCCGTGGCTACGCATCATACAACTTCGATCTAATGGATAACGAAGGCGCTGATGAAAAAGATGAGCTAGCGCTAGGTCTACGTTACGACTTCTAAGTCGAAACTGTTATCTAAGATTCTGCCTTATTCTTAGTAAACAAAACCCCTTACTTTACAGTAAGGGGTTTCTTGTTTTCCGGGTATCAAAACTGGCCGATGCTTGGTGCTCGTTATCAAAGCTACCTTTTTAGTGTGAGTTTAGTCCCATCAAATTTTAGGTGACTCAGGAGACTTTTAGCGTTGGTTTTACCAACCTCATCAAACTCCATTCCATAGCGAGCATGGTGTGTCGATTTTTGTAAGTTACAAATACGACCTCGCAATGGCGCGAGCATGTGGCTTTCACCGGGCATGGTTAGGTCCAATGAAACGCGATCACCAACCTGAAGTGGTCGGCTCATTGGTGATGTCACAAAGCGGCACCCACTACGAGATAAATCTCTTATCTCGCATTCAGTTCGATAGGCTTCTAAACAAACGCGCGCTCTCAAATTCACTTCGTAACGTACTTCTTTACGAAGCTGAAAGACCTGCATGGTGTTAGGTAGACTTAGCACTAAAATGGGATACGGGTCGCCGAGTCGGTGCTGCAATTGCGCCCGAAATGGAATGACAGCACCTTCCCCTCGATGAGAGTACGCTTTTACATTGATCCAAAAACCTTCTTGAAAATAGAATTTCAAGTCCTCATCGGAGATGTTCGGAACCTCTATCAATGCGGTATTATTTGAGTGACAGCCGACAAATGTGCTGGTTGTAATAAACTTGGTACCAACAGGTGTCGTGACGTTTAAACTTACTTCACTGCCATGTTCGACCATTGCCATTGCATCGGTGCTATTTAGTGTACTTGCCTGACGTTCGGGTGCCTTCTTGCTTTGCAGAGGTAGTTTGCCGTCTCTGGCAATAGGGCTCATATTTCTCATTATTATTGTCGTACCTGATTTGAGAAGGTAAGGGCGTGAAGTGACAGAGCACTTCCGCATGGTGTTGATTCTATTCAGTGATATAGTTTGATTCAATCAATCCGTAACAAAAATTAGAGAGCAAGATATGCATAAAGTAACTCATGAAGTTGAAAACAACACATTTTGGGTTGATTTAGAACAAGGTTATAAAGCCAAGGTGGTTTATCAGCTTGAGAATAATGTCATGCACATCACATCAACCGTAGTTCCTGAAGCATTACGAGGTAAAGGGTACGGAAAAGTGATGATGGAAGCGGTATTGCCAGAAATTGAGGCACTCGGTTATCAAATCAAACCAGTCTGTCCATATGTCATTCATTATATGGAGAAAAACCAAGCGTGGTCACATCTGCTTGCATGATGATGAACGACAACCACCAACGTTACCAAAGCATTGGCCAGGAGCTAAAGCTCGGGAATTATCAATCGGTAGAAGTCATACAATCGCTATGGGGAGGCTATGGTGAGTTAGTCCGAGTTACTTATTCAACTTGTTCGGTGATCATTAAGCATGTAAAACTCCCTAAGCCTTCAGAGCATCCAAGAGGTTGGAATACTGACCGATCTCACCAAAGAAAGCTGCACTCTTATCAGGTGGAAGTGAATTGGTATACGCATTTTTCCAGAGAGGTGAGCACTCGCTGCCGAGTACCACAAGGTCTAAAAACATTCCAATCGGAGAATGAATGGCTAATTGTGATGGAAGACCTCGCCGAGGCGGGCTTTCCAAAAGTCATCACCGATGCAAAGCTAGAGCATCTACGAGCCTGCCTTGCTTGGTTGGCGAACTTTCATGCGCGTTACATCGGTGTTCGCTCGGATAAGCTGTGGCATATCGGCACGTATTGGCACTTGGCAACCAGACCTGATGAGCTTGAGGTGCTGCAAGACACCGAGCTAAAAAATGCCGCTCAATTAATTGATCAAACGCTTTCGCAAGCCAAGTTCAAGACGCTTGTACACGGTGATGCCAAATTGGCGAACTTCTGTTTTGCGCAAGATGAATTGAGCGTTGCTGCGGTCGACTTTCAATACGTCGGACATGGCTGTGCGATGAAAGATGTGGCACTGTTTATGGGTAGCGCCGTCAAGCCAGAACGTTGTGCAGAGATGGAAGTTTGGGTCTTGGATACGTATTTCGCTCAGTTGCAACAGGCGTTAATGGTTTATCAGCCGAATCTCGACCCCGATGAAGTCGAGCGTGAATGGCGTTCTTTGTTTGCGGTTGCGTGGGCTGACTTTCAGCGCTTTGTGAAAGGTTGGAGTCCTGACCACTGGAAGATTAATCCCTACACAGAAGCATTGACTCGCAGAGCGTTGGCTTACTTACGAAAGTGAGTCGAAGTTTAAAAAGAAAAGCCTCCAACTAGTAGGAGGCTTTTCTTTATTTTTTACTTGGCCTGATACGTGCCATGTAATAGGTATTGATGAACTCGCCATCTCGGAAGGAGCCATCAATCGCCTCTCCTTCAATTTCAAAACCATGCTTTTTGTACAGGCCAATCGCGGCCTCGTTGTCGGCATTCACTTCTAACTGAATGCGTCTTACATTCAACCAGTTATCCGCCAACTCGGTGATGGTTTCAATCAACTTACTTCCCACGCCTAGGCCGTGAAACTGGTCGTGAACGCCAATACCAAACGCGGCCGTGTGCGCCGTTCTTGGGCGCAGCGAGTGATGAAAGCCAATGTTACCCACTACTTTACCATCGATTTCAGCGACGTAGCTGTAAACACCAGCGGGCATATTTGACAATCGTTCTACCCACATTGCGAGCGAAGGTTTTGGGAGTTGCAGGGTTTCACGTTGTGCTTTTGGTTGTGAATAGATTTCTACGAGTGCCGCTGCGTCTTCAACGGTCGTTGGACGTACGATAATTTCCATGCTTCTCTCCTTCGCTTTTTAGTATTAATTTTCAATCTAACCACAGTTCCTTATTTTGGATAGTGTTTTTTGATGTTTTAGAGATAAACACCTTTTAAATTAGTTTGTTATAGCGATGTTTTTCTAAATTTTAGTAGTCATTTATCTTCGAATTTAGCGAATAGATTGCAAAGGTGTTGAATTATTGTACTGAAAATGGCGTGCAAAGCAGAGTATCGTGGTGAATTTCATGTTGGAGGAAATAAATGGAATTATTCAAACTGTGACGACGGCACTGTACATCAGTTGACTTGAATCAATTGAGGGTGGAGTTACCTCTTATGAGGTATGGGGAAGAGGTACGTTTAGCGCTATTTATGCTTAACTTGATAAAGGAGTTTCGTTGAGGAAATAGCATGAAATCCTCTCAGTCTAAAACATCGCAAAGTCGGCGTCGATTTTTGCGTGATACTGTCCGAACTGCGGCAGGCGTTGGCGCAGCGGCGTGTGTGTTGGGCTTACAATCGCTGCAAAGCCAAGCTCGAGAAACGAAAGGTGTGCCTATTCGCCCACCCGGTGCTTTGCCAGAAGGCGATTTCGAATCAGCCTGTATTCGATGTGGCTTGTGTGTTCAAGCATGCCCTTACGACACATTGAAACTCGCGACATTACTTTCTCCTGTAGCCACTGGTTCTCCTTACTTTACTGCGCGCGATATTCCCTGCGAAATGTGCGAAGACATTCCTTGTGTTGTCGCTTGCCCGAGTGGGGCGCTGGATCCGAAACTAACCGATATTGATGATGCTCGCATGGGGACAGCGGCTCTTATTGACCATGAAACTTGCCTTAACTGGCAAGGATTACGATGCGACGTTTGTTATCGCGTTTGTCCGCTGATTGATGAAGCCATCACGTTAGAGATGGTTCACAACGACCGAACCGGTTATCACGCCAAACTTATCCCAACAGTGAATTCCGAAGTGTGTACCGGATGCGGTAAGTGCGAACAAGCGTGCGTGTTGGATGTCGCTGCTATTAAGGTCGTCCCGACGGATTTGGCGAAAGGCAAAGTGGGCAGTCACTACAATTTTGGTTGGAAAGAGATCGACAAACCACTCGAAAATATCCTCCCTAGTGAGACGCCTGTACCGGAAGGTGCGCTTGAATCGCTAAAAGGAGGTAAGTAATGGCAAAGAACTTAGCTCAAAATGCTGGCAAAGAAGCGGTTGAAAAGCTTGGCTGGTGGCGCGCGCATCGGTTTCTGGTTATACGTCGGCTATGTCAGCTCACCATCATTGCGCTGTTTATGGCTGGGCCGACATTAGGGGTTCTAACCGGTAACCTCTCATCGAGTATGTTGCTCGATACGGTCCCTTTAAGTGACCCGTTAATTGTGCTTCAAGCTTTGGCGACAGGGCATATACCGGAGTTTAATGCGTTGTTAGGCGTAGTGATTGTCGTGGTGTTCTATGCGATTTTAGCACCGCGCGCATTTTGTGCTTGGGTATGCCCGTTGAACATCGTGACGGACTTAGCGGCGTGGCTGCGCCGAAAGTTCAACATTAAAGCGAGCTATCGTTGGTCTCCTGCTATTCGCTATTGGCTGATCCCTGTTTTGATGTTGGGCAGCGCGCTGTCTGGCGCGATTCTTTGGACATGGTTAGATCCAGTGGCGGCACTGCATCGCGGATTGGTGTTTGGTATGGGCGCAGGTTGGGTGCTGATCGCACTGGTGTTCGTACTGGACTTACTCTTGGTTGAGCATGGGTGGTGTGGGCACTTATGTCCACTGGGAGCTACCTATGGCGTGATAGGCCGAAAAAGCCTGTTGCGCGTTACCGCTGTTCGCCGCGAGGATTGTACGAAATGCATGGACTGCTTTTATGTTTGCCCAGAACCAGAAGTGCTTCGGCAGCCTTTGAAAGAGGGAGATCGTCGAGTTATGGATCAAAACTGCATAAGTTGTGGCCGCTGTTTGGATGTGTGTCCAGAACATGTGTTTGAATTTAAGAATCGTCTAACAGTAAAGAATATCGATTAAGTTACTGAGCCTCATCACTGGCGTTTTACCTATTTCTCTCGATATTTCAACATCGCGCTTAGCCAAGGAATTGAGTGCGATGTTTATCTTCATAACAATATCCCTATGCAATATCTGCTTGGTTTGGGTTGAAAATAATAATGATATTGCGAATTTGTTACATTTGAAGCTATGATGATGCCTTCATATTTAAAGGAAACATCATGACTACCTCATCGCAAGGCTGGAGAACGCCGCAAAATTTCCTCCTGTTAATTTCCATTATCGTGCCCATTGCTTTTTCTACTTGGATGGCGTTGTTGAACAACTTTGTTATCGAGAAAGCGAACTTTGATGGCGCTGATATCGGTTTACTTCAAAGTGTTAGGGAAGTACCTGGCTTTCTAGCTTTCACTGCGGTATTCGTTTTACTTTTTATCCGTGAACAACGCTTTATGCTCGTCTCTTTGGCGATGCTTACGCTTGGTACGGCATTAACAGGTTATTTTCCCACTTTGTACGGTCTACTTTTTACCACCTTGTTAATGTCCACCGGTTTCCACTACTTTGAAACACTAAAGCAGTCTTTGTCTTTACAATGGCTATCGAAAGAAGAAGCCCCGGAAATGCTGGGTAAATTTATTTCTGTTGGGGCTTTGGCTTCTCTGTTTACCTACGGCGCCATTTGGGTTTCGCTCGAACAGCTCAAACTTGATTTTAAAACGGTCTATCTAATGGCAGGTGGTTTAGGTTTTGTGCTTATTTTGGTGATGGCATTTGCTTTCCCTCAATTTAAAACAAAAGTGCCTCAAAACAAGAAACTCATTCTGCGTAAACGTTACTGGTTGTACTATGCGCTCACGTTTATGAGTGGTGCTCGCCGTCAGATTTTCACGGTTTTCGCTGGCTTCTTGATGGTAGAGAAGTTTGGCTACTCTGCCGCAGACATTACCTTGCTGTTTTTGATCAACTATGTCTTTAACTTCTTGTTTGCGAAGCGAATCGGCCGCTTCATCGGCGTTGTTGGTGAGCGTAAAGCGCTGATGTTTGAGTACGTCGGTTTGATCTTCGTATTCGTCGGTTATGGTTTGGTGCAAACCGCGGAGTGGGCTGCTGCATTGTATGTTGTCGACCATTTGTTCTTCGCGCTAGCGCTTGCTATCAAAACCTACTTCCAAAAAATTGCCGATCCTGCCGATATGGCGTCGACCGCTGGGGTTGCGTTTACTATTAACCATATTGCGGCAGTTGTGATACCCGTTACGTTTGGTGTGATTTGGCTGGTTTCTCCTGCTAGCGTATTTTACATCGGTGCAGGTATGGCGGCTGTGAGCTTACTGCTGTCACTCAATATTCCAGCGAAGCCAGAAGAGGGCAATGAGACCCGCTTATTAAAGTGGAGCTAAGTTGGTACTTACTATCTAGTAATAGAAGTTAATTACTGTTAATAGCTTTATTGACTTGGGTGCTTAGGCACCCCTTTCTTTATCTTCATGTTGTTTCCTCTATGGTTGTACATATCTATTGGGTCCGTTAGGGTTTTATACCTAAGTATGTTGAAATTACTCGGATACAACATGAGTCGAAACACTAAGGAGGGTTTTACAGTGCAGGTACATGGCAGGGAGTTGGATTTAGATCTAGGAAACCGTCACGTCGTTATTCAACGTCGCTATGAGGCGTTAGGTGCTGCCAACGATCTGCTCATAGCTATTTGGTTTTTAATTGGTAGTTTTTTCTTTTTGAATGATTCGTTGATTGAAAGCGGGACTTGGCTGTTCATCGTAGGCAGCGCACAGTTGATCATTAAGCCCCTGATAAAACTGATGAGTTTAGTTCATGTTGGTCGCTTAAATAAGCAACTTTCTGGCACATCAACGAGCCGCTGAGATTACACGCCTATTTTGAGCACCTGCAAGCAAGAGGCTAATGAGCGGGTTATCGAGGAGAAATAGGAAAAGATAACGTGGTCACAACACTAACCACGTTATGTTCAGCTTGAAGCTTTAGAATTTAAAACGGATACCAGAACAGTTGTGTGTCCATAACACGCTTGCTGATCGCAGCAATCACTATCACTGCAATCCCCGCCATGCAGATCATATCGGCTTTGGTCAGGGGTTTTAGGCTGTACCAGGTGCGAGATGAGTGACGGCCAAAACCACGTAGCGTCATCGCTTTTGAGATTTGGTCTGCTCTGTCCAAACTAGAGAAAATCAGAGGGCCAAGAATCTTCGCCACGTTCTTCATACGAGTGAACAACGGAGCCTTCTTACTCAGTTCTACTCCGCGTGCTTGTTGCGCGTGCATGATGTTAACAAAGTCCTTTTTCACTTCCGGCAAGTAGCGCAGCGTTAAGCTCACGGCATAGGCAATTTTGTAAGGCACACCCAAGCGGTTCAAGCTGGCTGAAAACTCCGTCGGGTGAGTGGTAAATACAAACACTAACGCGATTGGGAACATGCTGAAGTATTTCAACGTCACTGTTACTAGGTAAAACAACGTCTCTTGAGTGAGCGAGTAATTACCGGGTAACGGGAGTAAAACCGTTGATGAGCCCATGAACTCAGTGCCTTGTTGCGGCGCTAACGCGAACATAAACAGGGCATTGATCAGCAATACCGTGCCTGTACCGAGTAAAAGTGGTTTGTAGACATGAAATGGCACTTTGGTCATTTTCAATAAGCCCAAACCAAGCACGATCAACAGTGCAATGATTCGCAAGTCAAACGTGGTCAACACCACCGTTACCCAAGCAATGAAAAGCAAGAACTTAGTAATGCCATTCAACTTATGAAGTGGCGATTGGGTATCGATGTAGTTGATACCAAACTTCATCTTATTGTCTTTCATGCCACCGCTTTCTCTGGTTGGTTTACTTCGCTGCTTTTTTGTTGGCGGTGCGCTTTTTCTACATTGATAAAATGCTGCATAAAGCCATTGGTGTCTTCGATGCCAACTTTCGTAGCCAACTCAAACAGACTTGTTGTGGTGAGGTTTGCTTGGTCTAGTAGCTCTGGACTGCTGAATACCTGCGTCATTGGTGCATCCGCGACTAATTTACTGTCTGCAATCACGATAGAGCGCGTGGTGTATTCCAGCACTAAATGCATGTCATGAGATATGATCATAACGGTTACGCCCAACTCGCGATTGAGCTTTTCGATGAAACTCAGCATAGACGTGTAGTTCCGGTAGTCCTGACCTGCCGTCGGTTCATCAAGGATCAGAAGCTCTGGTTCCAAGACCAAAATTGACGCAATGGTCACGCGCTTTTTCTGGCCGTAGCTCAATGCTTCGATTGGCCAGTGACGGTATTTGCTCAAACCGCACAGCTCAAGGACTTCAAGTACTTTAGCTTCGATTTGTTTCTCCTCAATGCCACGATTACGGAGGCCGAAGGCCACTTCGTCGAAAATCATGTGATGGGAAATCATGTGATTCGGGTTTTGCATCACCACGCCCACTTTCTGGCTGCGCTCGAAGATGGTCAGTTCGTTAAGATCTTGACCATTCATGCTCATTGAGCCGCTATCCGCTTCAATAACGCCCATAATCAGTTTGGTGATGGTCGATTTACCCGAGCCATTTTTGCCAAGTACAGAGACAAACTCGCCACGCTTGATGTCAAAACCCACGTCTTCTAACGCGTTTTTCTCACCGTCGTAAGAATAGGTAAGGCCACGGACTTCAAGCAAAGTCTCGGCTGGCGTTTTAGGTGGTTGTGCTGTTGAACCATCAAACCATGCTTGTACTGCTGGTTTATATTGCTCCAACGGTAAGGTAGTTAAGCTAGAAGGTTTTGCATCGCCCTCAATCGCGCAGCCTGCTTCTTTCAGAGCCGAAATATAAAGCGGTTCGCGGATGCCGTAATCTTCTAGCAGAGGCGACGCTAAAATTTCATCTGGCGTTGTATCGGCAATGATTTCGCCGCTTTCCATCAAGATAATACGGTCAACTGAGCGATGCAGAACGTCCTCAAGACGATGCTCAATGATTACGATGGTTTTGCCTGTTTCGCGGTGTAGCTCATCGATGATCTCGATGGTTTTTTTACCCGTTTTAGGGTCAAGCGCAGCTAGTGGTTCATCAAACAAAAGGATATCGACGTCATCGACGAGAATGCCCGCCAAAGAAACACGCTGTTTCTGCCCGCCAGATAAATCGTGGGGAGAGCGATCTAACATCTGTTCCAAGTCGACCATTTTGGCCGTGGCTTTGACCAATGGGTACATGTCGATGTTAGAAGTTAGCTGGTTTTCCAGCGCAAATGCGATGTCTTCGCCAATGCTCAAGCCGACAAATTGGCTGTCCGTATCTTGCAGTACGGTGCCAACTTGCTCAGTGTATTGGTGCATGTCGAAAGGTGCGGTGTCTTGACCATTGATGGTCAGTGTTCCACTGGTTTCCCCTTTGATTGCGTGTGGGAGCAGTCCGTTAAGACATTGCCCAAGGGTAGATTTACCACTACCACTTGGACCGATAATGACGATTTTCTCTCCTTTCTCTATCCTTAGATTGATATTTTTTAGCGTCGGTTTGTCCAGCGACTCATATCTAAAAGAGAAGTTAGAAAATTCGATTGTCATTCGACATTAAGCCTCTGTTAAGTTACGGCTTTGCTTGTTACGTTTAGCGACAGACTTAAGAATGAAGAAGCCAACAATAGCAATAAGAATGGTGTTACCGATCGCGATAATTGAAAGCTGGGTAAACACTTTAGTGAACGGTTCTGCGTATAAAATCGTGTCGAGGAACGCAGAGCAACCGTAACCAAATACGTTGCCTAATAGCGCAAGTACTACGAATAACGCGAAGTCTTTCATATTGAAATCGCCTTTCTCTAAACGGTAGCGCGTTAGAGAAGGGAATAGACCGATAATCAAACCAACAATACCTGAACCAAGTACCCAAGTGAGCCATACGCCCCAACCTGCGAATAGGTCAGTGACCCAGTGGCCAATAAAACCAACCAAAAAGCCAACAAGTGGGCCAAATAGTACTGAGAACAATGCTAATACTGCCATGGCTGGTTTTAGCGTTGTGTTTGCAAACACAGGGATGCCAAACATAGGTAAGCCACCGATGCCGTAAAGAGCAGCACCGATTGCAATAACCACAACGGTTTTAGCAGAAAGATTCATAGATAACCTCAGTTCAATGGTCGATTTTAAAGAACGTTCATTTATATTGTTGGAAAGCATTGGTTATTTGATTGTGTAACATATATATAAAACAACCAAGTTGCTTATTGTTTGCTCTATTTTTCTTCAGGAAATGTGTGATTTGATTCACGTATCCCTTTGACTGGCTTTGTTTTTTAGCAAGCATTAAAAATAAGGCGCGCATTATACAGAATATTGATAAAAGTGGGAATGCTATCTGTCTGGATGGCTAGAATGAAATCGGAGGCTGATTGTCAGCCCCCGATTACACTTTCTGATACTATTTTCATCGATAAATGAATGAGCTAGCTGTTCATTAATGGTCTAGGTACAAATAGTTCTGCCAGCTCTTCATGCGAATCAGCACTTTGCGCATCACTGACACGTGAGTAAAGCTGTCTGAGTAAACGGCGACTTCAACTGCGGTACCCATTGGTAGGTGGTATTCGCTCAAATCGTCCGTGATTTTCAGCTTCGCAAATACACGTCCGCTTGTGCGCAGGGCATCGGTACCAAGCAGAGCACCTCTGGCTTGAATTTGGCTTTCACCAATAGCTGGAATCACGTCGATGACTTCGCCACGGAATACCTTGCCCGGTATCGCACGGAACATAAACTCCGCTTCAAAGCCTGCCTTCAAACGTTGTAGCGAGTTTTGTCTGAACGCCGCGGTGTACGTAATGTCTTCGGTATGAACGAAGGTCATTGCAGGGGCAAGCGGCAACGGCACAGCCATCACACCAGGGCGCAAAGCCAATTGCGTAACGTAACCATCGGTTGGCGCACGAACGACGGTTTGCTCAAGGTTGAACTCTGCTTTACGTAGCTCAGCGAGTAGTTGCGCGACTTGGGTATTCTCACCGCCGATTTCCGACTCTAATGCGATTTGTGCTTGCTCTTGCTGCAAAATGGCAACGTCTAGCATGGCTTCTGCCGCTTTGTACGCTTGGCGTCGAGTATCTAGATCTTGTTCTGTAAACGCGCCGCGATCAAAGCCCCTTTGATATCGGCTAAATTCTCTTTGCGCTTTATCTCTATCGGCTTGCGCTTTCAAAACTGCCGCTTCTGCTTCTCTCAAGTCAGACTCTAAACCCAACGCACCTTGGCTTGCTTCTTTCACTTTCGCTTCAAGGCGTGCGACTTCCGCTTCAAAAGGCACAGGGTCGATTTTGAAAAGAATATCGCCGGTTTTGAGCGGTTGGTTCGCTTGAACGGGCACTTCCACAACGCGGCCACGTACACCAGAGACGATAGGCGTAGTTGGGAACACTTGGTTACCTAACTGAGTAAATGGGTGGTTGTAGTTCATAAGAAGGACGAGTGTGCCCACTAACACTACGCCGCCAAGTACGGCTGTGGGTACAGTCCATTTGTTCAAAGGAATATTAAAGACTTTAAAAATGGCGATACAAAGGGCTGTATAAGTCAGAATCAGCAATAAATCCATTATTCGTCCTCTTTACTTTGTTCAGTCAAAGGCCTTTGCTGAATCTTTTGTTGTTTCAACATCGATACTTCGTTTTTGAGTTCGTTGACTTCGTCGATGAGCTCTTCAAGACGGTGATGAATGTCGTGCGTTTCTTGCTCAAGTTGTTTGAAGCCCCAGCCTCGCTCCTTGCGCCACAATGTTGCCCATATCCATAAAAATGGCCACAGTGCATGTAAAGTGAAAAGGCTAACCCAGCCCGCGTAATGAATTGCGTCTTGATGAGGGTGTTCGCGTTCTTTAGCAATTTCATACGGAATATCGTGAATAACGATAATCCCATAGAAGATCACCAAAGCAACGAAGATGAGTAACCCAAGTGCAAAATAGTCTAGAAACATCTTACCTGCCTGTGCTTGTTACCTAATGGAAAATCTTACGTAAATGAACAGTTTAAGTATTTGTCTTAACTATCGTTCAATCAAGTTATTTTGTACTTGAATTATGTTTATGCGATATCCGTATCGATTGCTATTCGGGGACAATAAGAAGTGAAGGCGACTATATTCAAACTAAGTAGTAATAAAGGAAGGAATAAGAAGTGAAGGCGACTATATTCAAACTAAGTAGTAATAAAGGAAGGAATAGAGAATAAAAGCCACGGTTATGCCCCAAGTGAAGGTTGGGGCACGGTTTAAAGTTCGGTACAGACTTGGTTTCGGCCATTGGCTTTGGCGCGGTACAAGGCTTTGTCGGCGCGGTAGAAGGTACGTTGGGTATTCTCTCCTTCTCGATGTAAGGTAATCCCGATCGATACGGTCAACCCCCGCTCGCCAAGAATATCGTCCCAACCATATTGATAAATGCGCTCGCGGTAATTCTCGGCATGCATTTCTGCCCGTTCTAGATTGCTATTCTCTAGAATGACAAGAAACTCTTCACCGCCAAAGCGAACGCAAGAAGCGCCTTTAAATTTGAAGTATCCTGCTAATTCTTGAGACACACGTTTAATCGCTTTGTCTCCAACAAGGTGACTGAGCTCGTCATTGATGGACTTAAAGTGGTCAATATCGATGACCATCAACGCAAATTCAGTATCGTGCAAAAGCAGGTCTTTGAGTTTGACTTCTAACCAACGTCGGTTGTGCAAAGAGGTTAGCGGGTCAGTAAAGACATCTTGCTGTAGTTGAGCGACCGTATTCTTATGTTGTTTGGTGGTTTCCTTGAGTTCTTTGTTTTCAAGTTCTGACAAAATGAGTTTGAGCTGTAGCTCAAAACGAGAAAGTCGACGTAATTGAGTAGAACCCAATTCACCAATTGGAATGTGTTTGACAAGGTCAGATTCAATGCGAAACGCTTTTTTTTCACAGTTTAATGCTTTCTGAAATAACCCTTGAGAAGCGTAAACTTGACTCATTGCGTTGTAAAAATGCTGAGCGACAAGAGGAGAAGAGTGCTTCTGAATTCGTTTACCGATAGAGTCCAACACTAAGTTGGCTAAAGAGATGTGTCCGACACCGTTTAGACAATATGCGGTCTCGATTTTGACCATTGTGGACAACCAGTACGTGGTAGCACTGCCCGTCGTATACTGAACATTCGTGATAGCAAGCAATGCGTTAGGGTAATCCTCTTGCAAACGATGCAGTTTGGCTCGGTAGAGATGAATTTGCGCAGCAAGGTTTTTATCACTGACGAGGATACTTAGCTCTTCACACTCACTCAATAATTCTTGTGCATCTGCGGTACGGTTCAAACTGATGTAACAAGCAAGCATGTAAAGTTTGTAGCGCAGACGTAGGGAGCGACTGCTAATGGCGTGATCGATCGCATCGATTTTTTGGTAATAACGCAAAGCGCGATGGTGATCCCCATAGGCATCGCACAAATTGCCCATTCCAATAATAGCCAGTACGTACTCATCAATATAGCCATATTCGACGGCGATATTCGTTGCAGCAACATACTCGGTTAATGCCGCGTTGTAGTCACCTACTTCTACTAAACGATCACTCAAGCTTGCTTTTACAGACAGAATATCTTCTACATCGTCGGGTAAAACGAGCAACTCAAGGGCTTGTCGTAGTTCTTCGATGCTGTCGTTGAGCTGTTTAATTTCTCGTCGATACTCGGCACTAATGATATAGCAATGTGCTTTTTCTCGGTTCGTGGATGCAATATGTAACCCGATGTGCTCCCACAGCGTAATCGCTTCTTCACCAGAGACGGAAGAAGGATCGATGCCTGCGTCAGTGACCTTGCTAAGCAGTTGTTCCATGCTTCATTACCTCAATATAGCTTTCTTCGAGTTGCTCTAAAGTGAATGGGAAGGTCAGGATATCTTGCAAATACAGTATCGGTTTGGGACCTTTTAGCCCGCGACGTTTCCATGGATAGATGTCTAACATTGCCTGAACCGTGCGATAGACATCTTCTGCTGCTTGACCTTTCTCTGCAATTAACATAGCTAGTCTGTCACTGGAAATTCGTGAGATGAGATCATTTGAGGTCGTCAATGCATGAACTAGCTCAGTACAAACATCGAGAAATTCGGGGTTTGCATGCTGAATCATAATGATCGCGTGGTTGGAGCGTTTGAGCTCTGTTTTAAACAGAACTAACTGTTCCCACCAGTAGGTCTCGGACACAACATTAGAAAACTGTTTTTCAGGGTCATATTCATGTTGGGAACGGATACGATTAATCAGCTTACGCGCTCGTTGCTCTAGCTGGCGTTTGGAGCCGCGTGCTTTATCCATACTGACTCGATGAGTCTGTTCTTTGAGCATTTTGAGTGCATGTTTACGGTATTTTTTAAACGCGTTAAACGCTGATTCAAAATCACCTTGCTCTTCAGCGACTCGAGATTGCTGAAAGCAAATCTGACTTAGTAGCTCGCCGTTGTCAAAACTAAGCGCGGACTCTTCTGCTGCGAGTAGTAACTTTGCTGCACTATCCGTATTTTTGCGCAAGAGTTCGAGCCTTGCGCGGCTGATAAACGAGTGTGCCTTCATCCAAATTAGATCATGTTCAATAGCGAGTTTATGGGCCTTTTGTGTGGCTTCTTCTGCGGCATCAAGGCGTTCTAGCCCAAGTAGCGCTAAGCCTTTAAAGTCCCAGATCTCGGCTTGCCATGTGCTGTCATCATGATCTTTTAGTACTTCGGTTGCACCATCCAGCACAGTGAGCATTTCGACAAATTTATTCAGTAAGTAATAGTCCCAAGCCAACAGGATACGAGCTTTGCCTTCCAACCAAGCAATACGGACGTTGTTTGCCACTTTAACGGCCAACTCATGAGTGGAAGCGGCAAGTTGATGCTCATTTGTGATGCGCCATACGTTGCCAAGCCCAATTAGAGATTCGATTTGAATTTCAATATCATCAACGAGGGCGGATTGTTCGAGTGCATTAATCCAATATTGTTGGGCTGAGTAATACTTTGCTTGTCCCCAATATTGAAGAGCAAACAAATGAAGAATTTCGGGCAGGTGGTCGTCGGTTTCAAGTTGGGTTTGCTTGCTGTAGGCGTCTTTGACTAGCTTTAAGCCTTGTCGGTAATCCATTAGGCACCAACAGCACTGCGCCATTATCAGCAATGCTCTGATTTCACCATCCACAAATAAAATTTGCTCCGCGCGGATACGGTATTGCTGCGCAATACTGAAGGTGTGTTCAGGGGCCGTTTTTATTTGGCCTTTAAGCTTTTTGAGCTCATCTTCTAGCTGAATTTGGTTTTTATCCAACGTTCACATCCATGACTATCGAACTGGAATTCACACCTAATATTAAGTGGTTAGATGCATGTTTTATTACCAAAACGATGCGGATAACGCTTTGGTAAACGATTAGGTGCCGTAATGTATACTGTCACAGCCCCTAATTACTACATCTAAATGCCAATAGTTACGATAGGAGCTGTTTGATGGTCAAAGGAGCATCAGTGACTTCTAGCCTTTGTGCGGCGGTAAGACCCTGCTTATCCTGATAGCACAAATTATGCCAAGCTCTGAATATATCTAAAAGAGGTAAAATTCCAGCAGGTCGTAATTTGCGACGTGGCTCGTTAATGAAGCTTTCGAAAAGGATCTGGAAGCGATTTTGATAGAACTGCACATGGCGAGTTGTTGCAACGTTAAACCATTTCTCGGGCTCATTTCTATCACCTGCAAGGTAGCAAATGCCTTTATGGCTTTCGTCTTGAGTGGAGATCGCCCAGCGATCTCGCCACCAGCTCATATAGGCGATATCGACCTTGCCAAAAGGTGTGCTCATGTCCCAATTTGCGTCTTCTTCTACGTACATCAAGTCGACATTTTTCTCTTTAATTCGAGACAAACAAACGCTCAGTGCTGCCGAACGTAGTAGGGGATCTTGAGGCATATATAGAGATACACGTTTGTTGGGGCAACACATATCAAGTACATGCAGGTAATGAGCGTATGATGTGTAAGGCGGACGAACTAATGCCCCTTTAGATGGGTAATGGAATACGGAAAGATTACCAAGAGGATCTTCCACGTTACCGCGAGCCAAAATGGTTTGGTATTTTTGGTCAATACGCTCCCGCAGGAGGTTCGAAGGTTCCGCTGGCGGTTCACTTGCTTCCGCTGTGTACTCTTGGGAAACAAAACGAGAGACCTGGTCGTACGGGTTATGGTCTAGCGTGGCGATTGGCTCTTCATCAGCAGAATAGTTCACATGTTGACAAAGAATATAGCCTGAGTGGGCTTCACCAGAAACAATCCAGTAGACACCATTATTGCTGTTTGGCTGCAATGCAACATAGTTTGAGGCCAATTCATAGTGCGTTGCGTGGTTTACCCAACGAGCATCAATAGTGGCTAATTTACGGCGACAGCGACTCGCAATATGATCAACATGGTCGTAAAAGGTTTTCGGGTTGATACTGAGTTTTCGGCAGATCTCGCGCACAGAGTAACCAGTAAACAATAAGCCCATTAAATTCTCTTGGAATTGTAGCTTTTTGTTCGCGCCTGACCATTTATCAACAAAGGTACTTTGACACGCTTTACAACGGTAACGTTGACGATCACCACTGTAACCGAAAGCGTGGTAGAGGTGTTTATGTGTGTGGACGGATAGTCCAAAGTTCTCGCAATCATCATTGCGGCACGCAGGCAACCCGTCACTGTGGACGTGTCGCAGGCGATGAAGTTCGTTAACTACATCGCGATTGTTAAGTAAGGGGGGGAAAGCTCCACATTCACGGCATACCATCGCCGGACGTTTAGGGTTAGCATGTTGCAGAACGTAACGCTTTGCATCACTCAATCCAAAGTTGTCACACGCCAATGTTTTACAAAAGTTGAGTTGTAACCCATCTGCGTCTTTTGGCAGTTCGCCGTTAGACACAATCGCCCCCTCGGGATAATTCGGGCAGCCAGCAATAACTCTGGCTGCAAATTATTACTTACTACTTGTTCTTAGATGTTGATTGCGGTTTCTAGCGCAACTTTCATCATGTCGTTGAACGATTTTTGACGCTCTTCTGAGCTTAGTTTTTCGCCACGGATGATGTGGTCAGAAACCGTTAGGATAGTTAACGCCTTCGCACCTAGGTCTGCAGCAACACCGTAGATACCAGCCGCTTCCATGTCTACACCTAGGATGCCTAGTTTTTCCATCTTCTCGAAGATGTCAGCTTCTGGTGTGTAGAACAGGTCTGCAGAGAATACGTTACCAACTTTCACTGGTACTTGTTGAGCACGCGCTTGGTTTACCGCTTCTTCTAGAAGGCCGTAGTCAGCGATTGCAGCGAAGTCGTGGTTGTTGAAACGGATACGGTTTACTTTAGAGTCTGTAGAAGCACCCATACCGATAACAACGTCCATTAGGTTAACGTCGTCACGTACCGCACCACAGCTACCTACACGGATTACGTTTTTCACACCGTATTCTGCGATTAGCTCGTGTACGTAGATACAGCAAGAAGGGATACCCATGCCGTGACCCATAACAGACACTTTTTTGCCTTTGTAAGTGCCAGTAAAGCCGAACATGTTACGAACGTCACAAACTTGCTTCACATCTTCAAGAAACGTTTCTGCGATGTATTTAGCACGTAAAGGGTCGCCTGGCATTAGAACCGTTTCAGCGAAATCACCTGGTTGTGCATTGATGTGTGGGGTTGCCATAAGTGCTCTCCAAAGTTTTGTTTTGATAAAACGCCTCTAGTATAGAACGCTATTACCAATTCTGTTGAACTTGTTCGTTTTCGTTGAAGCAATAATATCGGGACGTACAGTGGCCCCTTGAGAGCTTAGTCACAAAAACCACGCTTTTAGAAACCATGAACATCATTGATAACTAAATCTGTTGAAAGCAAAAGAGCAATCGATTCGCTTTTGAGCGATTTGTCGATTGCGCGCACAAAATGGACATTGAGAACATAAAAAACTTTTGAGAAAGCGCTGATCGAAATGCTCTTGAGAAAAGTAAAACGATTAAATTGTACAGTTTATTTTCTTGTACAATTTAAAAAGCCTTGCTATAAGTTATACAACAAAACATTTTGTATAGGGATGCGTCATCATGGAATCTTCAATCAAAGTAGGTATCAGTTCTTGTGTTTTGGGTGAACGGGTTCGTTTTGACTCTGGTCATAAAGTAAGTAACTTTGTGACTAAAGAGCTCAGCCCATATTTTGACTTTGTTTCGGTATGTCCCGAAGTGGGCGTCGGAATGCCAGTGCCGCGACCAACAATTCGTTTGATTTCCGAAGAAGAGCGTGTGGCGCTGGTAGAAACTAAAAATCCAGAAAATGACCATACCGATAATATGCTTGCTTACTCTGCTAACAAAGTGGAGGAGCTACAAAGCGAGCAACTTTGCGGTTACATCGTCTGTGCCAAGTCTCCAACTTGCGGTATGGAGCGCGTCAAGGTTTATAGCAAAAATAACGCAGCGAAAGAAGGCGTCGGCTTGTACACACAAACGCTGATGAAAAAAATGCCTTGGTTGCCCGTCGAGGAGGATGGCCGACTCAACGATCCTGTATTAAAAGAAAACTTTATTACCCGAGTATTTTGCCTAAACGACTTTTATGACTCGATGGACGGAGAGCCAACTCGAGGCAAAATTATCGATTTTCATTCGCGCTATAAGTTGACCTTGATGGCGCATCATCCTGAGTCATACCGCTCTCTTGGTCGTTTAGTTGCCGATGTCGCTAGCTATGAAATCGAAGAATTCTATCAAGAGTATCGCTTAGGTCTTATGAAGGCACTTGCGAATCGTGCTAGCCGAAAAAACAACACTAACGTACTAATGCATTTACAAGGGTATTTTAAACGCGCTTTAACTAAAGACGAAAAAGAAGAATTAGCAACAGTAATTCATGACTACCGCACTGGTACATTGCCATTATTAGCACCGTTGACATTGATTAAACACTACTTAAACACTTACCCAGATGAGTATTTAGCAAAACAGAAGTTTTTAGAACCGTATCCGCAGGAGATGAGATTACGCTATGGTTTGTAGTTCAGAAGAAAAACTATACGCGATCCGAGACGTCGCAGAAATCACGGGTGTAAAGCCAGTTACGCTGAGAGCTTGGCAGAGAAGATACAATTTGATCCAGCCTCAGCGAACAGAAAAAGGGCACAGACTTTATCGACAGCAAGATCTCGATACGATTCGTGAAGTCCAGAGTTGGCTCGCGAAGGGGATTGCAATCGGTAAAGTAAAGGGACTTTTGGGAAAAAGTGCAGACGTAGAAGTCAACAATGAAGTTCGTACTCTCGAAGAAGTAGAAACCATGTTATCAGCACTTTCGAAACTGAATCGAGGCAAAGCGGAGAGCTTACTTGCTTCTGTTCTCAAAGAATATCCATTGAACTTGGTTATTGAACAGTTTATTGACCCTGTATTTGACGCGCTGGAGATGGTCAAAGGATCGCTGAGATCGTTGCAGATGGGGTTATTTCAAACTTGTTTGATCACTCGTCTTGCCCTTGTTATCGACTCTGAAAACAAAGCCGCTTCCAAAGGGAAGTGCTTGCTTATCAGCTTTGAACAACATAGGGAAGCAGAGAGCTGGATTCAAGCGGCGAAGTTGTGTGAGCAAGGGTATCACACGACGTTGATCGACAAAGTTGATGATGTCTCTGGTTTACTGGAGCACGAAGTTGTTGATAGCTACTCGCTCATTTACCTGTTTTCCAATAAAGCGCTGGCAGCTAAGCAAGTGGAGTCCATCAAAATGCTTCAAACACGTTTTGGAGAACGTATTGGATGTTCTGAAGTGATTGAGAAACTGCACCTAACAGAATAGACGAAACGAAGGAGACACCATGATCTTAGTATGGTTTCGACGTGATTTACGAACGTTAGACCACACCGCACTTAAAGCGGCGTTAGATTCAGGTCAGCCTATTGTCGCTTGTTTTATCGCGACGCCAGAGCAGTGGCGAGAACACCACATGGCGCCGATGCAGGCGGATCTCATTGCTCGTCGTTTAGAGTATCTCAACGACGAGTTGGAAAGCCTGAATGTTCCTTTTTTATATAAAGAGGTGCCGTCGTTTTCTGATTGTACCGAAGTGATTAGTGAATGGGCGAAAACACTTGAAGCAACGTCTGTTATGGCGAATATTCACTATGAAGTAAATGAACGAGAGCTCGATGCACAAGTGAGTGAGGCGCTAGCTTCCCATGATATCGATTTTGAACTGTTTCACGACAAATGTGTGCACCCACCAACGACGGTTCTCAATAAGCAAGGTGAGTATTTTAAGGTATTTACACCATTCAAACGTGCTTGGTTGACGCAGTTTCAAATGCCAACGGTAACAAAGCCTCAAGAACAAGCGCCGCTAAGCAGCAAAATATTGGAACAATTAGAGCCGATTCGATTTAGTTCAGACTTCACGTTTAGCTATCCTCGAGAGTCCAGCGAGAATTGGTTTACTTCGACCAATGATGTTTTAAAGCAGCTTAGGGAATTTGCTCGTGAGCGCAGTGATGCTTACAAGGAAGATCGAGATTTTCCGGCTATTGATGGCACCAGTCAACTGTCTCCCTATCTTGCGATTGGTGCGTTGTCACCAAGGCAATGTATTGCTCGCTTGTATGCTGAAAACCAACAAAATGACCTAACAGAAGGAAAAGCAACTTGGTTGAGTGAGATCATTTGGCGTGAGTTTTATCAGCATCTGTTGGTTTTCGAACCAAAGCTCGTTAAAGGCAAAGGCTTTATCGACTGGGAGGATAAAATTCAGTGGTCTTATGATGAGCAGGCTTTTGAGCGATGGAAGGCTGGAGCGACAGGGTACCCGATCGTCGATGCAGCAATGCGTCAGCTCAACCAAACAGGCTGGATGCATAACAGGCTTCGTATGGTTGTCGCGAGCTTTCTCACCAAGGATTTACACATTGACTGGCGTTGGGGCGAAGCGTACTTCATGAGTAAGCTGGTGGACGGCGATTTCGCAGCAAACAATGGTGGTTGGCAGTGGTCTGCATCGACGGGTTGTGATGGGCAGCCGTACTTCCGTATTTTCAACCCGATAAGCCAAGGTGAGAAGTTTGATTCTGATGGCCAATTCGTGCGCCACTGGGTGCCTGAAATCAAAAGTGTGCCAAACAACTACATCCATAAACCTTGGACTTGGGAGGGATTTTCTTTACTGGAATATCACAAGCCGATGGTTGATCACAAGACAGAAAGAGAGATAACCTTACGGCTCTTTAAAAGTGCCAAGGAATAAAGTGAAATGCTTAGCAAAAAGCGATCAATGAGTTTCGCAAAACGTACGCTGTTATCTGTATCGTTATCTTTAGCGAGTGGTTTGTCATTCGCTAAAATGTACGAGCTACCAGAGGATGGCAGTCGTTTAATTGGTCGCCTTGAAAACCACGTCGTGCAAGAAGGCGAAACCATGGCAAATATTGCCAAGCACTACGATGTCGGGATGCTAGGTTTAATGGCGGCAAATAAAGGCGTGGATCCCTTCTTGCCAGAAGAGGGACATGTTCTTACTATTCCAACACAACTGATCCTCCCAGATGTACCCCACAAAGGCATTGTCATCAATTTAGCGGAATTGCGCTTATACTACTTCCCGAAAGGGGAAGATATTGTGCATGTATTCCCCGTGGGAATCGGGCGAATTGGGCGAGACACCCCGGTGATGACAACGCGTATTAGTCAAAAGCGTCCAAACCCTACGTGGACGCCGCCAGCCTCGATTCGTGCCGAGTACAAAGCGAAGGGCATTGACTTGCCAACCGTTGTACCTGCCGGTCCAGACAACCCGCTGGGCATGTTTGCATTGCGTTTAGCCTACGGAAATGGCGAGTATCTTATTCACGGTACCAACAAAGATTTCGGCATCGGCATGCGCGTGAGTGCAGGTTGCATTCGTATGGATCCAAGCGACATTGAATGGTTGTTTGAAAAAGTTCGTAACGGTGAAGAAGTGAATATCATTAACCAACCAGTGAAAGTATCACTAGAGCCGGACAGAAGTGTATTTTTAGAGGCTCATGAGCCATTGACTCGCAGCAATGGTGAGAAAGATCACCTACAGGTACCAAAAGAGTTAAAGTGGTGGCTGGATGAGTTCGGACTGAAAAATGTGAAGGCTAAAGCAGCGATTGCCGCACAGAATGGGGTTCCTGTCGAAATAACCGCGCCTTAACAGGCGTTAAGACGCGGTATCAAATCTTACTTAGTGTAAGACTGAGCGATGTTATCGATACGCTCGTTAGCACGCTCAGCTTCTTCTTGAGCAGCCATTGCTGCTGCACCTGATTTTTGAACGTCAGATTGAAGAGCTTGTACGTCTTGGCTTAGTTGGCTAACTTGGTTGCTTAGTTCGTCTAGTTTTGCTGCATTTGCTGTTGCTGCGTCATCAGAAGAAGCACAACCTGCTAGTAGAAGTACTGAAGTTGCTGCAGCTGCGATCAACGTTTTGTTCATATAAGAACTCCTTGCTTATAGTGAAAGTCTCGCTACCAACTATTATTTTATACAGTAGCGAGGTTAAATGTGGATACATTTTATCAGTACATGATGTAGCAAAAGTCAAAAAAACCCAAGAATTTCATGGAGTACCTGACGTCAACTTTTACCTGAGCTTAACAAAGGTGAGTGAATTATCATCTCCCTTATTCCCACAACAGTTCTCATAGCAGGTGTTTTTGCCACGTTCCTGATATCAATAATTTAGACGATATTGACACAAATGAAAGTTTCTCGGCGCAAATAACTGCCATTTGCGCAATTTTATTGGAGAACGAGAGGCACACCTTGAGCTCGATTTTCTCTAAATCTTAAGCCAAGCAGCTGACCAATAAAGCGAGGGTTTGTTCTTAATTGAGCCGCAAATGATGTTTTGTTTTCATCTGTGGGAATTAGTTTGTGTGATCTCTATCTATACTCCTATGATTTGCGGTATTATACCGAGCTTTATTTTTTTGCTGCGTTAGAGCGGAAACGACATTACAGAGCGCTCAGACGCTGACTGATTTATTGGAGAATACTTTGCAATTTAAAGATCTAGGCCTAGACAACCGATTGTTGAAGAACCTAAAACACTACGATTTTAAAAAACCAACTGACATTCAAAAGCAGGCTATTCCTGTTGCGATTGCAGGCAAGGATTTATTGGCATCTTCGAAAACGGGTTCGGGCAAGACTTTGGCGTTTGTATTACCAATGCTTCACAAGTCTTTAAAGACAAAATCGTTTTCTGCCAAAGACCCTCGCGCAGTTATTCTT
This sequence comes from Vibrio sp. 1CM7H, assembly GCF_023161645.1. Classification (NCBI taxonomy): domain Bacteria; kingdom Pseudomonadati; phylum Pseudomonadota; class Gammaproteobacteria; order Vibrionales; family Vibrionaceae; genus Vibrio; species Vibrio sp. 1CM7H. The sequence continues at coordinate 1,413,558 of NZ_JALNTV010000001.1, read as the reverse complement.
GCTCCCACTCGTGAGCTAGCGAAACAAGTGTATGGTGAGCTTCGCTCTATGCTTGCTGGCCTATCTTATGAAGCTGCATTGATTTTGGGTGGTGAGAACTTTAATGATCAAGTGAAAGCACTGCGCCGTTACCCGAAATTCATCGTGGCGACACCAGGACGTCTGGCTGACCACTTAGAGCACCGCTCGCTTTACCTTGAAGGTTTGGAAACGCTGATCCTTGATGAAGCAGACCGTATGCTGGATTTGGGCTTTGCACCAGAGCTTCGTCGTATCCATAAAGCAGCTAAGCATCGTCGCCGTCAAACATTAATGTTCTCTGCAACGTTGGATCACGCCGACGTAAATGACATTGCGGCTGAAATGCTCAATGCTCCGAAACGTATTGCTATCGGTGTTTCTAACGAAGAGCACAAAGATATCACGCAAAAATTCTACTTGTGTGATCATCTTGATCATAAAGAGGCGATTCTAGATCGCGTACTTTCAGAAGCAGAATATCGTCAAGTTATCATCTTCACGGCGACGCGCGATGATACTGAGCGCCTAACAGCGAAGCTAAACGAGAAGAAACTGAAGGCCGTTGCATTGAGTGGTAACTTGAACCAGACTCAACGCAATACGATCATGAGCCAGTTTGAGCGAGCGGTATTCAAGATCCTAGTGACAACAGATGTTGCTTCTCGTGGCTTGGATATTGCGACAGTGACACACGTCATTAACTTCGATATGCCAAAGCATACTGAAGAATATGTACACCGTGTTGGCCGTACGGGCCGTGCTGGTAACAAGGGGGATGCGATTTCTCTTGTTGGTCCAAAAGACTGGGATAGCTTTAAACGTGTAGAAGCTTACCTACAACAAGATCTTGAGTTTTCAGTATTCGAAGATCTGAAAGGTAAGTTCAAAGGCCTGAAGCCACCTAAGCCAGATTTCCGTAACAAGAAAGCGACAGCGAAGAAATCACGCCCTCAAGCGAAGAAGTCGGCTAAGAAACCTGTTAAACGTGACAAGAGTTTCTACAAAAACGTATCAGTGGGTGATGATGTGTTCATCCCGAAGAAAAAGCCAGCGGCACCAAACTCTGAAGAGTAAAAGTCGCTCCAGTTTTCAACTGATTTTAGTTTTTCAAAACCCGAGTGTTCGCACTCGGGTTTTTTTATGCTTATCTCCAGGCGAAATGATGTCTTTCTGTACTAACGTGTTTGCTAGGCTTTTATATTTATCTGGTTTTATATAAACAGCATAGATCGCTAATTTAGAGAGGTATTAAGTTTTATCACCTCGGTCCAAGCAAACGTTTTTCCTCACATACTAGATAAAAATTTTACATGATTATGAAAATGATAATTGATCTCATTTTTATTTAAGGGCAGAATACGCGCCATTGTATTAATCCTATAAATGAATTTGCTCTCTATATGAAATTTACTCATGTTTTTTTAGGGCTCATAATTACCTCTAGTTCTTGCTTTGCCGTTAATGACTTTAATTGGTTGCGAGATGACGCTCGTAAAGATGAGCGAGTTCTTACCTACCTAACAGAGCAGAACCGTAAGACTGAACAGCATCAAAAAAAATATCAGACGTTGACGCAAGATCTTCTCGCGCAGTGGGAAGCCATGGTGGCAGATAAAGGTGATAAACCATGGTCGATCGTAAATGGACGCGAATGGACGTTAACGCGTCGTGACGGTGGTTATGTGTTGCTATCACGTTCGAACCAGTATGCACAAGAGAACACAGTATTTGATTTCTCTGAACGTCAATCTGCATATCCGTATTATCAAGTAGGGCAGTGGCAAGTAAGCGGAGACACGTTGCTTTTTACTGAAGATATTGATGGCAGCGAGCAATATCGCGCCGTGGTTGTTGATTTACTCTCTGGCCAATCTACGGAGCTGGCAACGCACGTCGATAGCGGTGTATTGCTTTCACCTGATGGTAAGATGGCTTACCTCGTTTCGAAGGAAATGCGTACACAGCGACCTCATCAGATCCTACGCATCTCCACTGAATCTTTGGCTAAAACAGTTGTATGGCACGAATACAAATCAGATTGGTTACTTTCTTTCTACCGTGCGGCAGATAGCCGTTACGTGGTGCTGCAAAGCAACAACGAGTCAACCACAGAGCAGAAGCTTGTTGATCTAGAAACGGGCACCGTAAGCGATTCACTGAGAGTGCCGGAAGCGGGCGTGGAATATTACGCGGATGTGGCGAAAGGGCGCGTTTACATCAACAGCAACCTTGAAGGTACATTTGCACTTTATCAAACCGATCTAGCACCTCTTAGCGCAACATGGCAACGCTTTACTACCCCTCGTGAACCGCTTGACCAGTTCTACCTTTATGATGCAGGAGTTGTGGCACTCAGTAAGCCGAACAACGTAGCGACATTGACGGTGTATTCATACCAAGGTCAGGAAAAAGTGATACTGCCATTGGAACAGGATGGCAATGTCGCTTGGTTGAGCACGTTGGGCGATTTTGAATCAAACAAGATTCGTATACGAAGCATGTCGATGACTACGCCTCCTCAGTGGGAAGAGTTCGATGTAAAAACGCTGACTAAAACCTTGTATTCTCAAGATGCTTACCAAGATTTTGATAGTCAACGTTATGTCTCCCAACGCATTTTTATCAAGCACGATGGTGTTTCTGTCCCGGTCTCTTTGGCGTATCGCAAAGACAAATTACACGCGCAATCACCAGTGATGATTTACGGCTATGGCGCATATGGTTTTACGATGAAACCGTACTTTATGCCTCAAGTCATAAGCTTGCTCGACCAAGGCGTGATTTACGCTATCGCCCATGTTCGCGGCGGTGGGTACTTTGGCGATGAGTGGCACGAGCAGGGCCGTGGTGTGCGCAAAGCCAATTCTATTGGTGATTTTGTCGCGGCCGCTAAGGCGATGCAAACGTTTGAACGCGGCAATAGAGAGATTTTTGCCATCGGCTCAAGTGCTGGTGGCACGTTGGTCGCAGGAGCGGTTAATCAAGACCCTAAATTGTTTTCAGGTGTCGTGCTTAAAGTACCTTTTGTTGATGTGGTAGCAAGCATGTCGGATACCTCACTTCCGCTGACCACACAGCAGTATGGCGAATGGGGTAACCCAACCAAATCTGAGCAACTGGCGCTAATGAAAGCGTACGATCCAATTCTCAACATTCATAAAGACGCTTACCCACCCATGCTGGTTCAAGTCGGTTTGATCGATCAGCGCGTGCCTTACTGGGAAGGTGCCAAGTATCTCGCCAAGGTTTCCGCGCTAAGTGAGCGCGACGGGCCGTACTTGTTGCAGACCGATTTTAATTCGGGCCACCAAATGGACCCACGACAAGCGCAAGAACAACAAGCAAAAGAATACGCCTTTCTTTTATCACTAATTAAAACATCTAAAGCGGAGCAGTAAATGAAGCTTACCCCAGTGTCAGCGGCAGTACTTTCGGTACTAGCTGCCAGCCAAGTGCACGCCAAATCTGACGTTTTCTCTATGGAAGAGGTCGTGGTGACGGCGAATCGGATTGAACAACCAATGTCTGAACTAGCAGGCAGCGTCGCAGTTGTCACTAGCGAAGAGATTGAACAAAAGGGCGAAACAGAGCTTTATGATGCGCTGCGTCATGAACCTGGGGTAAGTGTGTCGGGCGGCGCTGGGCGTCCACAAAACATCACGATTCGAGGCATGACGGGTAACCGCATTATGATCATTCGTGACGGTATTCGCTCAGCAGACGGTTTTGGTGCGAATGATAGCAATGACAAAGTGGGCCGCGATACGTTTGATCTTTCTAATCTTGAATCATTAGAAGTAGTGAAAGGGGCGAGCTCATCAGTCTTAGGTTCTGGTGCTATCGGTGGCGCTGTGATTCTAAAATCCAAACAGCCTGGCGAGTTTTTAAAAGATCGTGACTTTTATGTTGATGCCACGGGCACGTACACGGGGATCAGCAATAAATACAAAGGCGCGAGCAATCTGGCATTTCGTTCTGGCGACACGGAAAGCTTAGTCAACGCGGCGTATTGGCAAGGTGAAGAGACGCGTAACTTCAGCCAAGATTTGTACAACCGCGATTTGGATGGTTACAGCGCGTCATACGCCATCAATCATTTCTTCAATGATGAAGTGATGGTCAAAGCGCGTGCCGAACTTTATCGGCAAGACCAACAACGCCTGGAAGGTTCGCCATCTATACAGAAGGATGGCAAATGGCATATCGAAGACTTCGCAGAAGATGAATCGACAAAAGAGTACAGCGCTTATATTGGTGCAGAGGTTACACCGATTAATCCAACTTGGTTCGAAGAGTTAGATACAAAGGTCTACTGGCGCCACACCGAAGTGGTGGAAGACACGAATCGTTTAATGAGACAAGTTGACCACAATGGTTTGACTGTTAGACGTCGCGAGCTAGAACATAAAACCTTCATTGACGAAACAATTGGCTTCCGTGGTGATTTCACCAATACGATTTATGCTGCAAATGCTGAGCACCAATTGGCTTACGGTATCGAGCTTTCTACTGACTATTATGAACGCACAGATAGCGATTCCAAGATTGATTGGAACGGGGTAACGCCTTCGACCAAACAACCTTTCGCTCCTGCTCGTGCTTATAACATTGGTCTGTACGTTCGAGACATGGTGGAGCTGGATAAATGGACCATTACAGGCGGCCTGCGCTTTGATGCGCATCGTCTAACACCGGACGGTGAGGGTGAAGTGGGCGGTTTCCCATTAAAAGACATGGATAGCTCAGAGGTATCTCCAAGCCTATCGATTTCTCGTGAAGTGTTTGCCAATAACATCGCTTATGTATCTTATAACCACGGTTATCGTGCTCCGGAATACGACAAAGCGTATGGCTTCGTAAACCATGACTTTGTGCCGCTAACGCCGTTTGTCATTGCACCGAACATGGACCTAGAGGCTGAAACTTCGGACTCCTTTGAAATCGGTAACAAATTCGATAATGGCCGCGCGCAACTTTACGTTTCTGCGTTTTACAACAAGTTCCAAAACTTCATTGATGTTGTTACCACAGGGCAAGATAACTTCGGTAACTACATCAAGCAATACCAAAACTTACACGGCGTTGAAACCTACGGCGCCGAGCTTTCTGGTGCGTATGCTTTCACATCGTCTTGGAAGCTAAGTACCAAGCTTGGTTATGTGGACGGAAAGGACGCCGAAGGCGAGTACGTTCGTAGCATCACACCTTTCGAGGGCAATGTTGGGCTGAACTATCAGCAGCAAGACTTTAATGCGTTCGCGACGTGGAACTGGGCTGGTTCGATGGATCGTGTGCCGAGTTGCCAAACGTCACTTGGACAAAAGACCGAGTGCGCACAAACAGATTCATGGAACACGCTCGATTTGGGGGCAAGTTACCAAATCACCAAAGATTTTCGTTTGAGTGCGACCATCATCAACCTGTTCGACAAAGAATACATTCGCTACCAAGACGTTGCTGGCATAGCGGATGAGAGCAAACGCTACTCAACGGAACCAGGTCGTTACTTTACGGTTAACGCGAAGTACATCTTTTAGTAGGAGCCCTGCATGAAACTCAAACTTTTGGCGCTTTCTCTTGCGTTGGCAGGCGTTCAAGTGACGAACGCTGCCGAGTGGGATTACCCTAGCGCGGCTATTACGGTCACGAACCAAGCCGAAGCGCTGCGCTACTTACAAGCCAATTACGCTAGCGCTGGCGAACTTAAGTTTCGCTATCAAACTCGTTCTCAGCTCGGAGATCATTACAACTTTGATGTGTGGGTCGATGGGCAGTATCAACCGCAACGCACCATTGTGCTGTCGACTAACCAAGACAGCCAAGTCGAGCGTATTTTCAAAAGCCTTGAAGATACGGTGATTCGTAATGGCGAGGCGATGCCAGCCGGAGAACTGGAACTGCCTGTTCGCTTGGAAGTGACCGAGCCGCCAGCATTGAGTTCTGGTGAGTTAGTGACTGTCCCCGTCTCACTCTTTGATCCTGATTTACGTACAATGCAACAACAAGCTGCGCCTGATTCTGCTTGGAATTCGTTAGAGGATTATCCGCAGCCACTTCAATATGTTGAGAAGCAGATTCAAGTTTTGCAGTCCGGGGGCAAGTTCTATCTAGCCAACGAGCGCGTTAAACAGGTGGATGCACTTGCATTACTGTCTTCACCTGCGGTAGGTGCGGAGCCTGTGCGTGATACAAGCAGTATTTTGCCGCCTGAGGGGGTCCAATCTTTTGCGGATGTAAAAGCGATGCAAAGCGCTCAACTTGGCGACAATGCCTTTTTGCAGTTGATGGCGTTTTACCATCTTGATAGCTCACTGCAGTACTTATCGAGCTTGAGCTATGACTTATTTGAAGAGCCGCTTCGTTTTGATGGGCGTGGTTTAGCGCTCGACAACTCTTCTTACTACATAGGTTCGCGTGCGCTGATGTTAGGCGTTGGCGGAGTATCTCCAGATGCTGCAGATGCAGATGTGATTTTGCACGAGCTAGGACACGGTATTCACTATCAAATCGTTCCTGATTGGGCGTATGGACATACTGGCGCGATTGGAGAAGGTGTTGGTGATTACTGGGCGGGCAGCGCGAGCTACCGAACACAGTATTTAGATGCAGCTCGCCGTGGCCAAGAATTCGAGTTAGATACGGTGTTCAACTGGGACGGTATGTTCGGAACACGCAAAACAACTCGTAGCTTATGGAACCAAAGAGCGCGTTACTTCGAGGGCTCAGAGTATCCAGCGCACGTTAGTGTGGGCGGTGAACTAGGCGACGAGTTATGGTCAACGCCACTGTTTCAAGCGCTTAAAGCATCGGTTGAACGATACGGTGATGATACCGATAACGTGTTCCGCGAGTTTGACGCCATTGTTCTTGAAGGCATGTACGGTATTGGTCGTGGTGTAAAAATGCATGATTTGGCGGAGTCCACCGTGTTTGCCGCACGCACTTTGTTCCCAAATAAAGACTATGCCCAATTTCTGACGGACAGCTTCAACAAACACAACTTGCTTAAAGCGCCTTTTCGCGTTCGCTATGACGCTCGATACATCGCACAAGGTCAAGACGTGGGAGTGAGCCTGAGCCAAACTGGCCGCGAAGCGAGCATCAAAGGGCAATGGCAGCTAAATAACGCATCCGTTTTTGACTTTGATGAAACGCTTTCTGACTCGACCTCAATGAAGGTGGCGTTACCAAGCGGTCTGACATGTGGCACGCAATTCGATTCCTCTATCTCATTGGATTACCAATTTGCTGAGGGCTTAAAGACTCACCAGTGGAGCAAAAAGGTGATGCTGGTTAACGGTACGCCAGAGCTCGATATCCAGCCTCAACCAGTGAACTCCGCTTTGCCGGAGCAGGGCGACAGACTGTTCTCTCAGACGCTATCGGACAAGTCACGCATGATTGATGATTCGTTTGCGGTTTACCTGAACATCGAACATGACTCACTGCAGGATCTGCAAGTGACGCTTGTGTCTCCACAAGGCAAATCGGTCGTGCTACTTAGCCATCAATCAAGCAATACCAATGGATTTAAAGGTTACTTCACCGCTCAGTATGACGAGGAGTTACAAGCACTTGTCGGTCAACCGAGTTGGGGTACTTGGCGTCTCGAAGTATCTGACCGCGTGTCAGGGAACTCTGGGGTGTTGAAAGAGTGGAGTGTTAGTCACTTTGCTCAGTATCAGTGTAGTGCTGATACCACTAAAGAAAGCAGTGGTGGTTCAGGTGGCAGTGGTTCGCCTTGGACCTTGTTAGGACTTTTCCTGCTTTCAATGGTGAGAGTGATTCGTTCTCGTTAATTAAAATCTAAAGAAGACAAAATTTATGAAGTTTCAATATTCTTTCGTTGCTATGTCACTAGCCCTAGCTGGTTGTGGCGGTGGTTCTGGTGGTGACACGTCAACACCGACCTATAATGTAGCTGGCACCATCGTTTCTGCAGGTACACTTCTTGATACGCCAGTATGTATCGATTTAAACCAGAACTACGTTTGTGATACTACTGAACCGAGTGCTAAAACGGATAATGCTGGTAAGTTCTCCCTGACGTCAAGCGACAAGAACATTTTGACTAGCACGATTCTTGCCCAAGTTGATCAAGGCTCAAACCAAACGTTGCGTCTTGCAGCTCCAGGCCAAAACTTAGCCACGGGTAACACAGTAAATGGTGTAACAACATTGCTCGCAGGTCTTGTGGTTGACGGTAAAACCGTTGCTCAAGCTGAAGAGATTGTTAAAGCGCAACTGGCTAGTGTAGGCGTTTCGCTGAATGGTTCGGTGATGTCTAACGCAGAAGCCAGCGAGCTAGACAAGCTAGAGCAAAACACGGTTGCGCTATTAGCTGCGATGCAACCACAACAAATGACCAAAGGCGTAGCGCTGCTTGCTCAAAGTCTTAGCTTCCAAGGTAAATCGCTAGCCTCTGATCTTTTGTCTGAAGCGGAAGTGAGTGCATTTGCTGAAGAAATTGCAGCGGTTGCTGAACAAACGGTTGGTAGTAACGATACGGGGGCCATTCTTCACTTTGCTGATGGCGCTGCAGACGTTGCAGAGGTTCAAGCTTCTTACCCTGGTCAAGATGCGGAATACGGCTTCGACAAACAGGACAAGCAAACGTCGACAGGCGCGGGCTTTAAGTTCGTTAAGCTAGATTCACAAGGCGCTGCTTTAGCTGCAGATGCCACTGAGTGGGCTTGCACTTTGGATGAGCGTACTGGTCTTGTTTGGGAAAACAAGAGTGCGGATGCGAGCTCTATTCAATTTAAAGACCGCCTATTTGCGTTTGAGTCTGAAACATTTAAGCCATTTAGCAAAGATGTAGATCTTGCGGGCTGTACAGAGGTGGGCGATGAAATTTGTACTACGAGCCAATACGTTGAGTACATAAACAAACAATCGTTATGTGGAATCACTGGTTGGCGCCTGCCTACTTACCGTGAAACTTATGACTTACTAGATTTCGGTGAAAAGACACTATTTGCGCCGAGCACAGAATATGAACCGAACAATGTGTATGGTTTTAATGTCAAATACTTCCCACAGCAAACTTTAGGCAGCCCTTATTTAGAAAAAGGTGCGTTTTGGCATGATGGTTTTAGGTTTACGGAAACATCATCACAGCTCATGGATGGTGAGATTTATTTCCCCGCAATTGTCTCTCGGGGCGCAGATAGAGGGGCCACTTCATTCGTTGAGATTCGCTCAAGCAGTACAAGTGAAGATGCCTATGATTCCTACCAATTCCCAATCCGTCTAGTAGCAGTTAAGGGACAATAAGATGAAGAAACTAATGACCGCGCTATCTCTTGTGTTGGCTTCTCAAGTAGCAATGGCAGCACAAGAGTGTTCGACTGAGTTTGCTAAAACAGCACCTAATACACGTTACACTTATTCAGATAAGGGAACTGTAACTGACTTAAAAACAGGTCTTACATGGATGCGCTGTCCAGTCGGTATGACATGGAATGCAGCAAACGAAGAATGCACCGGAACGCGAGCTACGATGTCATGGCAATTCGCGCTGTCTACGGCCCAACAAATTCGTAATCCGTCCGGTAACCACCCTCTACACAACTTTGCTGGCAAAAAGAATTGGCGACTAGCAAACATTAAAGAGTTGGTATCGTTAACGGAGCAAGCTTGCTATAGCCCAGCGATGAATGGTACAGGCTTTGCGAGCGGTTATACACTGACAGACAAGGACGATATTTTAGGACGTAATATCTGGAGTAACACACCTAATGGTGACGGTAAGCATGTTGCTACTCTTGATACGACTAATGGTGAGGTTTTCAATAGAGATCCATTAGACTCAAGTTTCAAAAGCTCTCTCTTGTTAGTGACAGATGAATAATACTTATTACGTTAATAAAGATTGATAGCTTTGCCTTTATAAAAAGCTCCGCACTGGCGGAGCTTTTTTCTTTTCTAACCTTTGGCACTTATCGTGTTGAGCAGAATGTTTAAACTTGGAACTGCTTAAGTTGGTGCTTTTGGTTTTCCGCTAAGTCTGAAAGCTCTTGAGCGGCAGAGGCGGACTGCGTAATGCCAGTCACGTTCTGGCTCACTAGTTCATAGATGTTCGTTAAGTTGTTGTTGATATCGGCCGTGACCTGTTTCTGCTCTTCTGATGCGGTCGCCACTTGCGTGTTGATTGAGTTCAGAGCGGCGATAGCATTACTGATATTAGCAAGTGATTGGCTAACTTCTTGTGCCAGAGCTTGGTTGTCTGACAACATGGCTAAGCTAGAGTGCATGCTTTCATTCGCGTGACCAGATTGCTGCTGAAGCTCTTCGATGATGGTTTGGATCTCTTTCGTCGATTCCTGAGTTCGCGCCGCTAACATACGTACTTCATCGGCGACTACCGCAAAGCCTCGGCCACTTTCGCCCGCTCGTGCAGCCTCGATCGCTGCATTCAGTGCAAGCAAATTGGTTTGCTCAGAAATGCCTTCAATCACTTCGATCACGCGACCAATGTGTTCTGATTGATCTTTCAGCGATGTCACGACGGCTGCGGCTTCGTTGAGTTGTTCTGCCATTTTTTCGCTTGCGCGAGTGCTTTCCTCAAACATGCTCAGACTTTGTGAGGTAAGCATGCGTGCTTGATTTGATGCGCTATCGGCTTCTTGTGCATTGGTCGACACTTCAGCTGCAGTCGATTCTAGTTGGTTGATTGCCGAAGCCACTTGCTCAACTTCTTGCTTTTCTTGATCTGAGTTAACGCTGCTTTGAGTCATAACAGTCGCTAACTCGGTCGATGCTGATGCCACATCTTCACTAATTCGAACTAATGCACTCACGGTTTCACGCAGTTTGTCGATGGTTTGGTTTACATCCTGAGCCAGTTGCGACACTTCGTTTTTTCCGATGGCTTCGGCTTTAACCAATAGATTTCCCTTCGCGACTTCTTGCATGGTTCCTTGAAGGTTACGAATCGGTGCAACGATATAGCTGGCTAGTATCCAACTAATAAGCGAAGCAGCACTCAAGATCACCGCAAGTGAAACCGCACTGTAAGTGAGCGTGGTTGAATGCTGTTCGCCATTCGCTTCCACTTCATCGGTGACGATTTGATTTAATTGTTTAGACAGGTTGTCGATGGCGTTGATCATTGCTTCGCCAGCCAATCGATATTCTGCCATCGCAGATTCGTACTTTTGATTGAAATCGGATGTGGTGTAGCCAGAAGAGTGTTTGGTGGTGAGCAGAGGTGTCATGGTGACGCGCGTGAAATCAACATAGTGATCCATGGCTTTGCGCATAGTATTTACTTCGGTTTGAACGCCTGGGAGGCTATCGATGGAATTCAGAAAATCGCGGTTTTTGTTTTGTCGTTCAGACAGTTCTTGGTTGAGAGATTGGACATCTTCGGCTCTAAATAGACTGTAAATGGCTTTGATGCGCATGGCGTAGGTGTTGTCTACGATGGCGCTGAGTTCCTCTTTATGAATGATCAGCTTGTTGGTGGAAGTGGAAACCTTATTGAATGCTTGGTCGAGCTTGCCGATTCCGACGCTCAATCCAATGACGAGTAATACAACGGTGAATAGAACAGGCAAAAAGACCTGAAGTTTAATAGAAAGCGTACTAAGAAATTGACGCATGATTGACCCTCTATCGGTTTGATTATTATCTTTTTTATAAATAAGCATCTCGATTTTAATTGCCACATTCGTCAAATCAATGACTTACTCATATCCAATTGTTATGAAATGTACCAAAATCGATGGAGTTATCATTTTGAACGCGCGGCAATTTATAAAAGCGCTAAGCTAAAAACGGTAGAGGGATCAGTCGCGGAATTAATATACAGAAATGACAACGTGTCATAGAGGGTTCAACTAAGTGAAACACAACTGTCATATTCAAATTCTAAAGTGAGCACCGTTCAAGTGAAACACAACGGCAATAAAGCCACTTAAGGAAATTGTGATGAAAAAGACAGTAATCGGTGCAATCGCACTTCTAGGCGCAATGGCAGTGACTCCTGTTTCTGCTAAAGAAACTATCTCTGCAGTGGGTTCTAGCAGCGTAACTCCACTGATGGAAGTTTTCTCTGAAACGTACATGAAGAAGAACCCTAACGTATTTATCGAAGTTCAAGGCCCTGGTTCTTCAGCTGGTGTTAAAGCAGCAAAAAATGGTTCAGCAGACCTTGGTATGTCTTCTCGTAATCTAAAAGACTCTGAAAAAGAATCAACACTAATCGAAGAAGTGGTTGCTCGTGATGGTATCGCAGTGGTTGTTAACCCACAAAACAAACTGCCTGGCCTAACAGCAGAGCAAGTGACTGCAATCTACAAAGGCGAAGTATCAAACTGGAAAGAAGTCGGTGGTGCAGACAAGCCAATCGTAGCAATTACTCGTGACACGGCTTCAGGTACTCGTGGCGCATTTGAAGACATCATGTCTCTTAAAATGAAGATTTCTGGTAAGAAGGTATCAGCTATCTCTCAACGTGCTCAAGTTGCAAATGGTAACGGCGCACTCAAAACAATGGTTGCATCTAACCCATACGCAATCGGCTACATTTCACTGGGTACGGTAGACAACACAGTTAACGCTCTAGCAATCGACGGTGTTGATGCAACAGTGGCTAACGTGAAAAACGGTTCTTACAAAGTAGCTCGTCCATTCCTTGTGCTTTACAAAGAAGGCAAGCCATCGGCAGAAACGCAAAAATTCCTAGACTGGATGCTAACTGAAGATGCGCAAAAGCTAGTTGACCAAAACGGTTACATCTCAGTTAACTAATTCTATCGGGACTCTTAAGTTTGCTCAGCCCACCATTTAGGGCTGAGCCTTTTCTATCCATAGTGTTCACCGGCAAAACGCCCAGAACCGTGAGATTTTTTAAATGACCATCGCAACAAATAGTGAAAAGCTTATGAATACTGACGCTAAAGCTATCAGCAAGCCCGGCCTGCGCGAGAAACGTCGCGTAGACTGGAAAGAGCGTATCTTCCACGGCTTGTTCCTAACCAGTGCCGTTATCGGCATCGTCTCATTAGCCGTTATTGCATACTTCATTGTTCGAGAGAGTATCCCGGCATTCCAAGAAGCTGGTATATCGGGCATCGTTCTTGGACAAAACTGGCTGCCGCCTGCACTTTACGGTGTTGCGACAATGATTGTTGCATCTATTGTATCGACGGCAGGTGCGGTAATCGTTGGTGTACCAATTGGTGTGCTGACGGCTATCTTTATTGCCGAAATCGCACCAAAGCGTCTTGCGGATATTATTCGTCCTGCAGTTGAGCTTTTGGCAGGTATCCCGTCTGTGGTTTATGGTTTCTTTGGTTTGGTCATCATCGTACCGCTGATTCAAAACATCTTTAATGTCCCTGCGGGTAACACGATTTTGGCAGGTATCATCGTGCTTGGGGTGATGATTCTACCGACCGTAATCACGGTATCTGAAACGTCTATTCGAGCTGTGCCTCGCGCATACAAAGAAGGCTCTTTGGCACTTGGCGCTTCGAAAATCTACACAATCTTCAAATTGCTCGTTCCAGCGGCTCGTTCAGGGATCATGACGGGTGTGATTTTGGGTATTGGCCGTGCTCTAGGTGAGACAATGGCGATCATCATGGTGATGGGTAATGCACCTGCTATGCCAGAAGGCATCCTAGATTCGGCACGTACGCTAACCGCAAACATCGCGATTGAAATGTCTTACGCAAGCGGTATTCACGCCAACGCTCTTTACGCCACCGGTGTTGTACTTCTGGTCTTCATCATGTCGTTGAACGCTGTACTTCTTTACCTAAACCGAGAAAAAGCGAAGTAATCGCTCGTTAAAGGTGACTATTATGGATCGCGCAAAACTAAAACAAGCTCGCCAGTTCAAAGATAACGTCTTTAACGCTTTGGTTTGGATTTCGGCAGCACTAACGGTAGGTTTTTTGTTCTGGATTATCTGGTACATCCTATCAAATGGTCTACAACACGTAGATTGGAACTTCATTACTGATAACTACACACGTACTGGTGAAGAGCACGGTATCTTCCCGATGATCGTATCGACCATCTACATGGTTATCGCATCCATCGCGGTAGCGGCGCCACTGGGTATCATGACGGCAATCTACTTAACCGAATACGCGAAAGTCGGTAGCCGATTGGTAAAAATTATCCGATTCTGTACTGAGTCGTTGGCGGGTATCCCGTCGATCATCTTCGGTCTATTCGGTATGACGTTCTTCGTGGCAATTCTTGGTCTGGGCTTCTCGATTCTGTCGGGTGCACTGACTCTAAGTATTCTTATTCTGCCAGTGATCATCCGTACTACGGAAGAAGCACTAATGGCAGTGCCTCAAACGTATCGTGAAGGCTCTTACGGCCTTGGCGCTTCAAAAATTTACACTATCTGGCGTTTGATTCTTCCGAGCGCAATGCCAGGTATCTTAACCTCGGTCATTCTTAGTATTGGTCGTGTCATTGGTGAGTCTGCTCCAGTATTCCTGACAGCAGGTATGGTTGCACGTATTCCGGATTCTTTATTGGATTCAGGTCGTACATTAACCGTTCACCTATACAAACTGACTACCGAACTGTTTACCGTTGAAGAATGGAATCAGGCTTACGGTACCGCAACAGTGCTTATCGTGGTTGTTCTTCTGATCAACATGGTAACGAAACTGATTGCTAGACGTTTTAACACCGCAACTTACTAACAACACTAATTAAGAACGCACGTTAAAAGACACGAATTCAAGATTTAAGAGATTAAGAAAATGAACAAATTTGATATTGAAAACCTAGACTTATTCTACGGTGAAAACCAAGCACTGAAATCGATCAACCTACCAATTCCAGTTCGCCAAGTAACGGCGCTTATCGGTCCGTCAGGTTGTGGTAAATCAACGCTTCTACGTTGTTTGAACCGCATGAACGATCTAATCGAAGGCGTGAAAATCACGGGTAAATTGGCGATGGACGGCGAAGACATTTACGGCAACATTGATGTCGCGGATCTTCGCATCAAGGTTGGCATGGTGTTCCAGAAGCCAAACCCATTCCCGATGAGCATCTACGAAAACGTGGCTTACGGCCTACGTGCTCAAGGTATCAAAGACAAGAAACACATTGACGAAGTGGTAGAGCGTTCACTACGCGGCGCAGCACTTTGGGACGAAGTGAAAGATCGTCTGAAGTCACACGCATTTGGTCTATCGGGTGGTCAGCAACAGCGTCTTTGTATCGCACGTACGATCGCGATGGAACCGGATGTGATTCTGATGGATGAACCAACTTCGGCACTTGACCCAATTGCGACACATAAAATCGAAGAATTGATGGAAGAGCTGAAGAAGAACTACACCATCGTTATCGTGACTCACTCAATGCAACAGGCGCGTCGTATCTCTGACCGTACTGCGTTCTTCCTAATGGGTGAACTGGTTGAGCATAACGATACTCAAGTGATCTTCAGTAACCCTCAAGATGACCGTACTCAAGGCTACGTAAATGGTGATTTCGGTTAATTCGCCATATTTACAAGCATAACTAAATAAC
This sequence comes from Vibrio sp. 1CM7H, assembly GCF_023161645.1. Taxonomy (NCBI): domain Bacteria; kingdom Pseudomonadati; phylum Pseudomonadota; class Gammaproteobacteria; order Vibrionales; family Vibrionaceae; genus Vibrio; species Vibrio sp. 1CM7H. Next base: position 1,398,018 of record NZ_JALNTV010000001.1, on the reverse strand, counting down.
TATAAGCGATGGTAACTTTGCCCCTCTTTTTGAGGGGCCTTTTTCTTTTCAAGCTGCAGATTTATAACACCAACCTATACCAATAATTCTTGCAAGGAAGCACAAATCCCCCCCTTTTTATAGAACATGTAACTTATGTGAAATACGGTTATAAAAGTGCTGAAGAGCTCTCGAATGTGAAACTAAGTCTGATAATTTTGCGAATGACTTAACAGCTCAAATTTGATTGTATTGATTGCATATGATGGCCTAAGTAGTTTTTTATCGAGAATAAAAAAGTAGATTAGGTTGGTAGGGTGAGTTTAAGAAGTTTTACAAGAAAAGTGTCTTCAACGAGGGATCATCGCTTATTAGCGGAGGCGATATTTGATCATTTAGAGAGTTTGTTCTCCCCTCAAGCCTTAGCCATTTTTGAAGATCCTTCAATCAATCCCCGTTATTCTGTGAGTTTCTCTCGCGGGGAGCTTTACCCAATCCAAAGCTATCCTGACAGCTTCTGGGAGTGGGCAAGTCAGTTTGACACTTCTGAAAGCATCATTCCTCTGGCGATCAATACTTGTAACTGGAATCACACCCAAGATTTAGGTGGAGATAGTTACATAATGATGCTCGATAACACGCCTATCAAACGCACCTACCTACTGATTCAATCTGTTCATGCTCGCACGGCACACAATATCTATGAAGAAAGCTATGATGCAATGCAGCTTGCAGCGGCGCGTTGGCAGTGCATTCGCGCCGAGAAAAATGCGTCGCAAGAGATGAGACACAGAGACATTCGTGAAGCGCAATATGTCGATGAAATTAACCAACGCGAGCGCTTTATCGAGAACATGAAGTTAGTTCAGCAAGTTGCTCTCGAGATCTCCAACCCTGATTCCTTAAAAGATTTGTATTACAAAGCCGTCGAAGCGCTACGTCAACGGTTGGGGTTTGATCGCTCCACACTGATGCTTCTAGATATGAAAAAGCGTAGTTTCAGTGGAACGTACGGTACGGATGAATCAGGCATCACCATTGATGAATTCCACACGCAATACGATTTACACCAACTGAGCGAAGAATACATCGCTGCGCTGTCAAGCCTTGAGAGCAACCTAGTGATCGTGGAAGATGCGCCGATATACACAGCAGGTAAAGTGGTTGGGCAGGGGTGGAACGCGATGTTGATTCTACGTGATGGCAATGAGCCATTTGGTTGGTTCGCGCTTGATAACTTTATTCATCGCAAGCCGATAACTGCGTATCAAAAACAGATGTTGGACTCGTTTGGCTCCCTTTTCTCACAAATTTACATTCGAAAGCGCCAAGAGCAGAACGTGCGTATGTTGCATTCAAGCATGGTTGAGTTATCACGCTGTACAACCGTCAGTGATGTATGTAAATCGGCCGTCACTTTTGCCATCAAAAATCTTGGTATTGATCGGATGGCGGTGTTTTTGACCGATGAAAACTGCTCATACATGCAAGGTACTTGGGGGACTGACATTCAAGGCAATGTGGTGGATGAGTCTTATTTCTTTGGTGAGACACAAGACTTTTCGTTGATCAATTTAGCTCGCGCCGTACCTAGTGAAGTCGCATTTGAGGAATCCGTTCCTATTTATCATGACTGTAATATTGTCGGCTTTGGCTGGGCTGCGATGACGGTTTTGACTTCGAATAGCAGCGGGCCCATCGCTTTTATTGCCGTTGATAACTTATTGACGCGCGCGCCGCTGACTTCTCAGCTACGTGAAGTGATTCGTATGTTCGCTTCCAGTCTAGCGGAGGTTTTGCAGCGCACTCAAGCGCAAGAGGCGATTCGCGGATTAAACGAAAACCTGGAGTTAGAAGTACAGAACCGAACCAAAGAGTTGGAAGAAGCCAACCGACAGCTTGAGGTACTTTCTAAACTTGACCCTCTGACACGTCTTGGCAATCGCCGTATGTTAGAACATGTGATGCAGAAATATTGCGCGCTAGAGTGTGAGGAAGCGATGTCCTTTGGTCTTATCCTGATTGATATTGATCACTTTGGGTTATTTAACAATCACTATGGCCATCTCGAAGGGGATATCGCACTAATGCGCGTGGGTCATATCTTGGATCATCATACCAAAGGTGAAGACGAGGTTTTCTGTCGCATTGGTGGAGAAGAGTTTGTGTTACTAATGATCGGCTCTGATCAAGAGGCGGTAAAGCAGAGAGCGGAACGTATTCGTCAATGCATTGAAGATGAAGGCATCAAACACCAACACAACCCAGAAGGTGAGCTACTCACTGTGTCAGTCGGTTATTCTTGTTACAAAACGAAAGGCAAAGACTTTAATTTCGACCATCTTTACCAGCTGTCGGATAAGGCTCTCTATCAAGCGAAGAGTCATGGTCGAAATTGCGTAAGGCGATATGAGTACGAGCATCAAGCTTTTGTTGAATAAGTGATGCTCATAACATCAAAGTTACTGAGACAGTTTGGTTGATTTTTAGATAAAACTGCTAAAGTGAGTTTGGTCGCACAAGAAAAATGGCAGCTCTCGTGAGCTGCCATTTTGCTTTATAGTTTTTCTAGCTGGTGGTCGGTTTTCGTTACGTTTGCTTTGCCAAGGTTTTGAATTTTTGCCAGTAGCGAGTCTGGATGCCAAGGTTGTTGATTGGCACTAAAACGCGCTTGGTTCATGGCATCAAGTTCTTGTTTTACTGCCTGCACATCACCAGAGCTTAACCTGTCTCGGTGAGTGTTTAGATACTCGTTTACTGAGCGTTCAATTTTAGCAGCGTCCCCTTCATTGATGACTTTTTTCAACGCATCAACGCAAAGAGGTTGCTCGGTATTCGAAACCGTTTTACTCGCCGTCATAGGACGCTTCTTCCATGCCCAAATCGCGACTCCTAACGTCGCCACCCAAAGTCCAGCGAAAACAAAGGTCAGGGTTTGCCAGAGACTGCTCACTCCACTGTTTGGTTCGGGACTGATGGCTGACTCAGGTGGTGTTGGCAGAGGCGATTCCGGCAATGTGATAAGCCCGGTGTCACTTTGCTCTATTTTTAATTGTAGCTCTGGTAACGTCGCTTTTTTTGCTTCATCATTTTGACTGTCCCACCAGTTCAAATGGTATCCCGGCAAGGTATATGACCCAGCCTCAGTGGGGATAATGACTTGCTTCACTGTCATGATAACGGTGCCATCTCTCGCGCTGTCGAATTGAGGCTGTTCTGGGTAGACCCGTAGTGAACTTGGATAATCAATACTTACTCGTGGAAGGTATTCGGCTTGTGTTCCGCGAGCTTTAATTTGAATGCTTCGAGTGAGTGAAGAGCCCTGTTTGACAGTGTTGAGCGCATTAACCGACAGTGGATTACCTTGATCGTCTTGCCAGCTCTGCGTCATTTCTAACGCTGAAGCTGGAAGCCATTCCCCTTCAAATTCACTTGGGATTGGTTTTACCTCGATAGGCATTTGCTCAGCTTTGGTGTTGATTGGCATGATCTTGGTAGAGCCCGTCAAGCTGTCGCCATAAATGTAAGAGCCTGTCAGTCTAGGACCTATCAAGGTGTAAGTACCCGGCTGATTCGCCGTTAAGCGAAACGACTGTTCAATGACCGCTACTTCTAATCCATTTAAGATCTTTTGTCCCTGCTGTAAGCCACCAATCGCTTCAAGCTTCATGCCTTCAATCTGTGGAGGCACAATTTGTGGGTTATCAAGACGGCGGGTATCTGCTTTGATCAAAAGCTGCATACGTAATGTCGCAGATTGCTGAGGGTACAGCGTGCTGTTGTCGACACTGATATTAAAGCTAAATAGGTCATCGAGATTGGGTTCAGCTTGGCTTGCGGTGACGCGAAGCTTTATTGGCTCCGTTCTCATACCATCTGCGGAAAAACTCGGAATAGTCAGAACACCTTCTTTCATCGGCGCAATCGAGATACTCCACTCAGTACGTACAGATTTTCTTCCGTTAATGTTATTGCTAGAGCGCCCATAACGAGGTTGACCCAAGAAAAAGTCGTTCTCAAGTACATTAAAGTCAATTGCATCTGAGCTGAGCTCAGTATCTGCCATGATTCTGAGGTTGATCACTTCATTCTTAGCAACTTGTGTTTTATTGACGCTTGCTTGAAGCGTCTGTGCCATCACCGAGAAGCTGGATAATAGGCTGGCCACAAGAATAAAGATCAGTTGTACGCCTTTGTTCATCACGGGCTTACCACTCCTTTTGAGATTGTTGTGGAGGTTGTTTTTGTTGAGCTTGAAGCTGCATTTGTGCACGAATCAAAAAGCTTGGATCGCGAGCGCTTTCGACTGCTTCTAGACGACGGAATTCAGGATCATCCCGATGCGTGTTTTTTGGCTGCACTTGAGCCTGCATTGGTTCACCTTGTTCCTGAGCCTGCTTTTCACCTCGTTTCGGTCGATGTTGCTCTGTTTTTTGCTTTTCTGTTTTATTTTCAGATTCTTGCTGATTTTGTGACTGTTGTCCTTGCTCTTCCTTCTCACCGTTTTGAGACTTTTGTTGCTGTTGCTGTTGCTGTTGCTGTTGCTGTTGCTGTTGCTGTTGCTGTTGCTGTTGCTGTTGCTGTTGCTGTTGCTGTTG